>DAAL01000217.1:0-12677 GCA_001701065.1 Bacteroidales bacterium GP4 | reverse complement strand
CCGTCGGCACTGAAAACGGATGTCATTCCGATTTTTTTTCCTAATAATCCTGGCATTTCTCTTGATTGTTTATTAAATAAAATTTACTCTTTTAAAATCTTAAACTTTAACTTCCACTTGAACTCCGCTGGGCAATTCGAGCTTCATGAGAGCGTCGATAGTCTTAGCGCTTGAGTTGTAGATGTCGATAAGACGCTTGAATGAAGAAAGCTGGAACTGCTCACGCGATTTCTTGTTTACGAATGTTGAGCGGTTCACAGTGAAAATACGCTTGTGAGTGGGCAGGGGAATTGGTCCGCTTATCACTGCACCGGTAGCCTTCACAGTCTTTACAATCTTCTCAGCCGACTTGTCAAGCAGGTTGTGATCGTAAGATTTTAATTTGATTCTGATTTTTTGGCTCATATTTATATATGTCTAAAATATTATTTCAATAGATCTACACGTCCCTGGCATTCGGTAAGCACATTCTTTGCGATTGAAGAGCTTACTTCAGAATAGTGAGAGAATGACATTGTGCTGGTGGCACGACCTGAAGTGATGGTACGCAAAGCGGTCACATAACCGAACATTTCGGCAAGAGGAGCTTTAGCTTTCACCACACGGGCACCGCTGCGGCTGGTTTCCATACCTTCCACCTGACCACGGCGTTTGTTAAGGTCACTGATCACGTCACCCATGCTTTCTTCGGGGGTAACCACCTCAATCTTCATGATAGGCTCCATAAGCACAGGACCTGCCTTTTCTGAAGCTTTCTTGAATGCCTGGATAGCACACAATTCAAATGACAACTGGTCAGAGTCAACCGGGTGGAAAGAACCGTCGATTACGGTCACCTTAAGCTGCTCAACGGGGAATCCTGCGAGGACACCGTTCTTCATAGCGGTCTGGAAGCCCTTCTGGATAGAGGGGATGTATTCCTTAGGAATGTTACCGCCCTTAACTTCGTCGATGAACTGCAAGTTTCCTTCGAAGCCTTCGTCAACCGGCTCAACGCGCACGATGATGTCAGCGAATTTACCGCGACCACCGGTCTGCTTCTTGAACACTTCGCGAAGTTCCACCGGCTTGGTGATAGCTTCCTTATAGGTAACCTGAGGACGACCCTGGTTACATTCTACCTTGAATTCGCGGCGTAGACGGTCGATGATGATATCGAGGTGAAGCTCACCCATACCTGAGATGACTGTCTGACCGGTTTCTTCGTTAGTCTGCACACGGAATGTGGGGTCCTCTTCAGCAAGCTTCTGCAAGCCCACGCCGAGTTTGTCGAGGTCCTTCTGAGTCTTAGGCTCAACAGCGATACCAATCACGGGATCGGGGAAGTCCATTGCTTCAAGCACGATGGGAGCATCCTCTGCGCAAAGAGTATCACCGGTGCGGATATCTTTGAAACCTACACCTGCGCCTATATCGCCGCAGCCGATTTCCTCTTTCGGGTTCTGCTTGTTGGAGTGCATCTGGAAAAGACGTGAGATACGTTCTTTCTTGCCTGAACGGCTGTTGAATACGTAGCTGCCGGCTTCGATGGCTCCTGAGTACACGCGGAAGAAGCAAAGACGACCTACATAGGGGTCAGTAGCGATCTTGAACGCCAAAGCACACATGGGAGCGTCCGATGACGGTTCGCGGGTAAGGATTTCGTCGGGGTTGCCCACTGCGTGACCTTCCACTGCGCCTGCGTCGGTAGGAGCGGGAAGATAAGCGCACACATTGTCAAGAAGAGGCTGAACGCCTTTGTTCTTGAACGAGCTACCGCAGATCATAGGAACCACGTTCATCGAAAGAGTGGCTGCGCGGAGAGCCTTACGTATTTCTTCCTGGCTGATGGTAGAAGGATCATCGAAATATTTAGCCATGAGGTCATCGTCGTATTCAGCGATTTTCTCAAGCATCTTGTCATGCCATTCCTCAGCCTCGGCACGGAGATTTTCAGGAATTTCTTCCTCGGTGTAGTCAGCGCCCATTGACTCGTCATGCCAGTAGATGGCTTTCATCTTCACGAGGTCAACCACGCCCTTGAATGTTTCTTCAGCGCCGATAGGAATTTGGATCGGGCAAGGATTTGCGCCAAGGATTTCCTTAAGCTGGCGAACTACTTCAAAGAAGTTTGCGCCTGAACGGTCCATCTTGTTTACGTAACCGATACGGGGCACATTGTATTTGTCGGCTTGGCGCCACACTGTCTCTGACTGGGGTTCAACACCGCCCACAGCGCAGAAAGTGGCAACGGCACCGTCAAGCACACGAAGAGAACGTTCAACTTCCACAGTGAAGTCAACGTGTCCCGGAGTGTCAATCAAGTTGATTTTATATTTTTCGCCGTTGTAGTTCCAGAAAGTGGTGGTAGCGGCGGAAGTGATAGTGATACCACGTTCCTGCTCCTGCTCCATCCAGTCCATAGTTGCTGCACCGTCATGCACCTCACCTATTTTGTGGGTAAGACCGGTGTAGAAAAGTATACGCTCCGATGTGGTAGTCTTACCGGCATCGATGTGAGCCATAATACCGATGTTACGGGTATATTTTAATTTATCGTCTTTGCTAGCCATTTTAGTGAATCAAGTTAGGATTAGAAACGGAAGTGAGCGAATGCACGGTTAGCTTCTGCCATCTTGTGCATATCCTCTTTGCGCTTGAATGCGCCGCCTTGTTCGTTGTATGCGTCTACAATTTCAGCAGCAAGCTTGTCAGCCATGGTTTTTCCGCCGCGCTTGCGTGCATAGTTGATAAGATTTTTCATTGAGATTGATTCCTTGCGGTCAGGACGGATCTCGGTAGGAACCTGGAAAGTAGCACCACCTACACGGCGTGACTTAACCTCTACTTGCGGAGTTACATTCTCCAACGCTTTCTTCCAGATTTCCAGAGGAGTCTTCTCCTCGTTGGGAAGTTTGCCCTTTACTGTTTCGAGTGCTGTATAGAATATTGCATAAGAAGTGTTTTTCTTGCCGTCATACATCAAGTGGTTGACGAATTTTGACACTCTTACATCATGGAAAACGGGATCGGGAAGTACCACCCGTTTCTTGGGTTTTGCTTTTCTCATTTGTTTTAATTAAGTTTTGTTTTTGGTTGCTTGGCTTCTTTCTTTACTTCAACTCGGCTCTCTTGCCTCGTTTACTCAACCTTTTAGATTTTCGAATCCAATAAATCAAAAACGAAGTTTTAAATAACTGGGTTTTGTTTATTGCAGTTTTTGCAAGGGGATTGCCTATTATTTCTTACCCTTTGCTGCAGGTGCCGCTCCTGGTTTGGGACGTTTAGCTCCGTATTTTGAACGACGCTGTGTACGGTCCTTTACGCCGCTGGTATCGAGTGTACCGCGAACGATGTGGTAACGCACACCGGGAAGGTCCTTAACACGACCACCGCGAACGAGCACGATTGAGTGTTCCTGAAGATTGTGGCCTTCGCCCGGGATGTAGGAGTTAACTTCCTTACCGTTGGTCAATCTCACACGTGCAACTTTACGCATAGCCGAATTAGGCTTTTTAGGAGTAGTAGTGTAAACTCTCACACACACACCGCGACGCTGCGGACAGCTGTCGAGTGCAGGTGACTTACTTTTGTCTTCAAGAGCCACACGTCCTTTTCTTACTAATTGCTGAATTGTAGGCATCTTAGTTCTTTTTTGTTCTTAAATCTTTTTATATTAATCGTAGTTATACTTCTTCCTATTTCTTCGCACATATGCCTATGCCATCTATTCCGCTGATTATCAGCCGATAAAATAGATTGGCACAACATAGTCCTCAAAAATCACCGCAAAGATACACACTAAATCGCTATTTTCCAAATATTTCCGCACCTTTTTAACATTTTTATTCTTACTAACAAAAAACTGCGCCGTGGCGGTCGCCACAGCGCAGTCAGTTTATCAATATAATCATTAAGTATCTATAATAATACGACCTTGAAGATCATGCCTCCTGCACGCACCACGTAGAATATAGAATATATAATATTTATCCCAATTTTTTCCTAATGTCACATTTAAATATTATTTGGAAACGGGACGTATCGTACATCCTCGGAATCTTGGACAATCCGGACTCCAATAAGCCCCATATGGATATAAAGTCATGGAATAGGCATCCGATTGTTTACTACTTTTACACTGCGAACCGATATAATAATGACCAGCATAACCCTCACTAGTACTAAACACATTATCCTGACGAAATCCACCAGCTGGTAAAAAAATACTATTCCCATTAGGTCCAATGATAAAACAACCACTTACACCGTAAGATTGCTCCCATCGCAATTTACAATTCTCTAATAGTTCTTTACATTGGGCTGCAGTTGGCATACAATATTCAGGTCCTGCCACATCATATATCGTTCCGGATATCTCGTATGTTGGAGTTATTCCATTAGACTCAGGCATATCTTTTCCTATAACATCATATACTCCATTTGAATAAAACCTGTAATTATCTTTATTATAATTTGCTTTCTCATTCAATTCACCCCAAGCAAAATATCCACCATAATTCTCGGGCATAATTGAATCCGTGTCATTATCCTTCTTAATATTACAACATGACCATTTTAAGCCACTTGGAAGCCCTAAATCAATCAAGTGTGGATGATTCTCATCGGGACATAAATGAAATCCTAAATTACCGCCATCACCTTGTAACTTTAGTTTAGCGTCCCATGCTATTACGTCGAGTTTATCGTCCCAACCCCAACCAAATTCATTTTTATAATCAGAACTAAGCAGATCAAATGATTCTTTTACATTTTTACCCCATAGCATATTCTTAAAAAAATCAATCCCCGCCAATTTGCCCACTGTATTTATGTCAGTATAACCCAAGTATGACCGTACCCCTTTTTCTTCAAAAGCATTATACAAACTGTCATTTGAGAAAGATTTACAAGCTGTGTTAAAAAGTATTGCATTTTCAAAATTTCCGCGAAAATAATTTTGGATAAATTTGTAATTTATAGCAATATAATCTATCGAAACCTCCTTGCCAAATCTCAATTCTTTAATATTAGCTTTACAAATCTGATTTTCATTAAACAATTGTTTGAAAAAGTCTTCATCAACTATGTTAATCCAGTTCACCCAATATTCACCAGTAGCAATGTAATTAGGGACACCGTGAGTTATTAGAAATATTAGATTATATTTAGTCAACTCTTCAGTGAAGAATTTCCATCCTGCATTATTACCGTTAATGAGGTCAACATGAATACCGGCTTCAGCATACTCATCTTTTAATTTGCTATATTTTTCAGCATATGATGTTCGAGCTTCATCATAATACTGTTGGTTGATAATACACATCCTTTTTTCCTGAAGATACTCACGTTCAGTATTCTGTGTAGTATTTGAGAGAATAGGCATTTCCAACTTATTAGGTACAGTATATTCAGTTGCTTCGTGATTATCTTCAGGAGGGAATAGATATACAATTACACCGGAATCCTTTAATTTTACATAAAAAGAGCCATTTGAGACCCATGCTTTTTCGATGCCCTCCATGACTTCAATATCCCTTATGTGATGTGACATCTCTTCAAGATCTTCAGATTCCATAAAGAACTTTTTAATAGGTTTCTCAATTTCAGTTATACTTTCGGCAAAGGTTAAATCACGAGATACAAATGACGCTTCTTCAATATCATCTATAGCAATCCTATAAATACTATCTTGAGTATGGAATACTTGCATCTGTACCGATTGATGATAAACAGAATCAGCATCATAATTGGACAATACAATGCTGTCAATATCACAGCACATGAAAGCATCACAAGAATTATCTTTATGATAAACATATAGAAACTCACGATTAATAGATTGAGCCGACAGACTGAGTAAAAAACTCAATACAAATATTGACGAAAAAATCCGTTTCATTTTTTATATATTTTTGTAGATATGTCAAGACATTTAATGATATATAGACCAGAGTCAAAATCTTGGAAATTTATCAAAACTTCACCATTAGAATCAGTTAGAGCACTATGTATAATAGCACCAATTGAAGAATAAATATATATTATTTCATTAGATTTTTCTAATGAAATATGTAGACAATCGCCTTTAAATGATATACTCATTTTAGTCTTTGGCACTTCTATGGAAGATTGCTCACCTTCTTTAAAATAATACCTCCTTAATGAGTTATAGGGATATGTTACGGAATAATGTCCAGATGTTATACATAATTCATCATAACTAAATGATAACTTTGGATTCTCGTCAAAAGAATAATCAAAGACATTTCCGTCAAGATGTTCGATTACTAAATAATTGAGATTACAATTAGGCTGATTGCTATCTGATGCTACTGCATCTATGCACTGAAATAAAATAGAAAGAACTATGAATGTGAATAATTTAGGTTTCATAATCAATTTGAAATGTTATAGATAAAAATACGATTCATTGTTGACCGCTGCAGGAATTTTGATGAATCCTGAGTATTGGATGGATTCATAGGGTTAACACACTTCTACCGTTTTGTCCTCAAGTGACAAGATGTTGTAATAGATACCGTCGACATGGAAGTCGTAGGCGGAAAGCTGAGATGATGTCCATAGTACCATCATCAGGGCGAGAAACTTTTGTAAAACTCGTTTCATTGTAATAAATGTGTGCCTTGTGACTCCCCTCCTTAGCGGTTAATATGGTTTAGAAATGAAAGACGTGGGAATCTGTATCTTTGCCCGTCCCGCTGTTTGAGGCTCTCGCATTGCCCGGATTAGTAGAACGAGCAACGCAGAAGCCCACGCATATATGTAATCAACCTCAATGCCCGCACCACTCCGTCACAGAGCATTACAGCCATTGGGATCAAATACACAATCATGAGCATCTATCGCTGCCTTGTTCTTTAACTAAT
This sequence comes from Bacteroidales bacterium GP4, assembly GCA_001701065.1. GTDB lineage: Bacteria > Bacteroidota > Bacteroidia > Bacteroidales > Muribaculaceae > Muribaculum. The sequence continues at coordinate 5,808 of DAAL01000217.1, read as the reverse complement.
CCATTGAAATTTGCGAGATTTCAAACTGCCAAGAATCAAGCGCCAATAAACGCCTTCTTTAAACATGTCTGCTTCCCCCTCCACGCTTAGCCCACGACCGGGCATCTGCGTATAACGGTCGGCATCAGCAAATTTAGCGCATTTTCACATATCCACAAAATTTTTCACGGATTTTTTAATGATGGTGAGGGCTTTACCCCAAATTTCGCTGCGCTCATTACCCGGCTATATAACGGATTATTCCCTGCGGGAAAAGCGAAGGAAATTTTGAATTTTGAATGATTGCGCGGTGGTGATACGGCACCGGAGGTGTCGATTTTTGCTTAACCCCAGATGACCGAAGGGGAATCTGGGGAGAGTGGCGTATAAGGACTCACCCCCATATGGAGCTTCGTAGATGCGACATATATTTATGCATCGTCTTCGACGATGAAGTGACGATAATCCTAAACCAAATTGGCTTTTTCGAGAAGCGGGATGTTATTGAAGATTCCCTCTGTCGCCCCGTCGGCTATCACTTTGCCGTTGCACATCACTATGGTTCTGGGACAAAGCTCCCGCACCATGTCCATATCATGGGTCGCGATAAGACACGTGTGGGAAAACTCTTTTATACGGTCTATCAGCAGCCGGCGCGCATGAGGGTCAAGATTGCTCGACGGCTCATCCATCACCAGAATGTCAGGTTCCATGGAAAGCACCGTGGCTACAGCCACACTCCTTTTCTGTCCGCCCGATAGCTCGAAACATTGGCGGTCACGAAGATGCTCCACCCCCATCGCTTTCAATGCCGCAGCCACACGCCGCTCCACCTCGTCGGCAGGAAGCTTCATATTCACCGGTCCGAAAGCCACATCCTCCTCCACTGTAGGCATAAACAACTGGTCGTCCGGATTCTGGAACACAAGCCCCACGGTACGGCGTATAATAGGCAGTGTATTTTTCACGATAGGCACATCACCCACGACCACCGAACCTGACGAAGCCATAAGCAAACCATTGGTGTGCAGGATAAGCGTCGACTTACCCGCCCCATTTGCCCCTACAAGCGCCACCTTCTCGCCATGTGTGACCGTGAATGTCACATCATCGAGAGCGCGGTACCCCGACGGATAAGTGTAAGTGACATGATCAAATTTTATATAATGATGGCTCATAATCCTTACGCAAAAAATTTAGAAAACAATTGATCGAAGTTCACAACCCTAAGCACAATTACAGCCCCGCACCCCACGATGGCAAACGCCGTGTCGCGCATTCTCCAATGCAAGCGGCGCAACGACTCAATCCTTCCAGTGAAACCACGTGACAGCATAGCCTGATGAATCCGTTCAGCCCTTTTTATACTCCGCAGCAACAACTGACCCACAAATGCGCCCCACATCCTAAGCGGATATTTGTCCCTGCCGTAGCTGCGCGATTTCCGGGCACGGTCCATGGTGATAGCCTCCCCGATAAGCACGAATATGTAACGGTACAGAAGTATCAGCTGAGTTATGAACACACCCGGCACTTTCATAAGCGCAAGACCGCGGCACACCTGATAAAATCCGCTTGACATTATAAGCAACAGCACCATCTGCACCGCAAGAATGCCACGAAGCACTATCGACACAAATTCCACCCATCCCTGGCTCACGGCTACATTACCCACCATAAAAGCCGTCGTGTGGTTAAAAATGGGATTAAAAATACCGATGAATACCACAAATGGCAGCACAATCAGCGACCGCATGAACACACGCCCGTAATCAATGCCGCCCATAGTGGCAAGTATCATGGGGATAACCGCAAAAACCAATATTCCGGTGAGCGAACGGAGCGACAGCGAAAGCACCGCCACGATGTAGAACAACGCCACCAGTATCTTGGCGCGCACGTCCACATCGTGCAGGAATGTAACATCACGCGCGGAATCCTCCACACGGTTAAGTTCCACCAACGCTTTCTCCAGTCCGCTCATCTTTTATTCTCTGCAATGCACCTTCTTACGGCGCGAATTTATCAAAGCGCACGTCACCCACACCAACGTAAGCACCACCATGCACCCTATGATTCCTGACCACGTGCTACTGTAGTCCGGGAGTACTGATGTAGTTGACTGCACCTCTGCAATACCACGGGCGATGCCGGTCGCGGCACCGGGAAGTTCTTCCAGCCCGGTGACTTTGGCTATGCTCCATTCAAGTCCGTCGGGGTAAGACGACGCTATCCATGCGAAGCATCCGCCAAGCACCAACNNATTCGCGCCGTAAGAAGGTGCATTGGTCCTCCGAAAATCCACAACGCACGTTTATAATTGTGCACTTTTTCATGATGTCCCGCACGGTATTCATCCAGCAACGAAGGCTGATATTGACGCACAAAACCAAGCACTGCCGCAGTGGCAAGACCTTCGCCAAGACCTATGAACAGATGTATCGAGCCCATGACTCCAAGGAACTCACGGAACGGAAGCACAGTGACACCTGACATCTCGGTTTCAATAGTCACGAGCAATGCACCGAGTTCAAGCCCCGCCACGCAAGCCAAAATAGCCGCTGTGACTATACGCCATCCGGCTTGCGACTGCCCGGCAATGGGTCGGTACACAAGAGGGTATGCCACAAGAGCCGTGCACACACCCATGTTAAGCAGATTACAGCCGAGAGCCATCAAGCCGCCGTCGGCAAACACAAGGCACTGCACCACAAGCACCGAAGCCAGTGTCAAGTAAGCCGCCCATGGCCCCAAGATAGCCGCCAAAAGCACACCTCCTATTATGTGTCCGCTCGATCCGGTGCCCGGTATCGAAAAGTTAATCATCTGTGCCGCAAATATAAAAGCTCCGAGCACCCCCATCAGAGGCACTATATTTTCCCTGGAATCCTTGCGTACTTTGCTTGCCGCAATACCTATCAACGTGAGCGAAATCGCTGCCGCTCCTACAGCTACCGGCGGTGACACCAGTGCATCTGCCATGTGCATAATATCGTGTTTTTGGTTTAGATATTTAACATTTCATCAGGTTATTAAGTTTAGAAACAGCAATCATTTCAGTAAATATTAGTGATAAATCATACATTTTTTGTAAGTTTGCACTTAATTAAAATTCTTCACTATGGAACAAAACGTAATTCTATTCGATATACCCGAAGTGAGAGAAAATCTCCTTCCCATATCATTTACCCGACCCATCGCCAACATCAGAGTGGGCATAACCACTATCGCCGAGAAATGGAAAGACCTTCTTCCCGGCATCTACTCTTTCAACACCGTCGATTATCTGTCCAACAAATTTCCCGTTGTCGAAATCGATTCCGACAACGACATCTATGTGGCGGGGCACATAATTCCATCGCCTGAACTTGTCGAGGAAATAAAATCGCTGAAACCCGGAGAGGGCCTAACAAGTGACGGCATTACCATTGCCTACCGAGGCAAAGAGATAAAAAGCGCGAAACCCTACACCGGGGAGGTTAAAGCAATAAAGATGCTTCCTGACATATTCCTGATGAACGACGAAGTGCTTAAAGATGACTTCAAAAGACTCACCGAAGGACGGGAATCGATGCCACTAAGCCCCACATGCACAGTCATTGGCGATCTCACCGACGATAACGGCGCTTACCGCATATTCATCGAGCCGGGAGCAAAAGTGGAAGGCGCTTATCTGAATGTGAACAACGGACCTATATATATAGGCAAGGACGCTGAGGTGATGGAAGGCTCTTGCCTCAGAGGCCCCGTGGCACTGTGCGAACATTCTTACATCAACATGGGCACAAAAGTCTACGGTGCCACCACCATAGGTCCCTACAGTAAGGTAGGCGGAGAACTCAACAACGTGGTGATTATCGGTTACAGCAACAAGGCGCACGACGGATTCTTGGGCAATGCCGTGATAGGCGAATGGTGCAACTTGGGCGCAAACTGCGTAGCCTCCAACCTCAAAAACGACTATTCCGAAATAAAACTCTGGAACTATCCCGCCCATCGTTTCCTCCGCACCGGTCTTCAGTTCTGCGGCTTGATAATGGGAGACCACACCAAAGCCGGCATCAACACCATGTTCAATACCGCGACAGTGGTGGGCGTGGGATGCAACATCCACGGCTCAGGCTTCCCCCGCAATTTCGTTGCGTCATTCAGCGAAGGCGGCGCGGCAGGGTTCAACGATGTGTCGCTTAACAAATTCTTTGAGATAGCACGGAGAGTCATGGCGCGCCGTCACGTCGAACTTACCGATGAGGACATAAACATATTCAACGCCATCTATGCGATAGCCGAGAACTACAAATAATGCAACTCCCCTATAAACAAAAAACACTTCCCGTTTCGACAGGAAGTGTTTTTTATTTGCATGTATTTTAAAGGTCGATTTTGCGGGTACGGTTCCGCTGTGTGAAACGCTTGCGGAATTTTATCAGCTTGCGGTAATAAGCCGACAAGCGCAGCCATATTTCACTCGGCGATGCGCTAAGCTCACCCGACAGCGGTGCCACAAACGATGCCGACTGCAGTTCGGTGCCTGACTGCTCCGGATAAATCACAACAAGATTATTGCGCGAGAAGTATTTCTGCAGGAACGTGGGGAGTTCCTCCATCGCAGCGTCAAACGACAGCGACGACTTGCGCGCGCTCACCACCACAAAAAGGTCATCGTCAAGAATCCTGTTGGCAAGCAGAACGAAGTCATCCCAGTCCTCCATGTGCCGGTACTCGTGCCTTATGTCGTAACGCTCCTGATGAATCACACCGCGTATATAATTCTGCACTTCGGGATTGCACATGAATATGATGCGGCATCCGAGTTGACGGGTAAGATTTCCAAGACCCATTATCCATGCAGAAAAGCCGCTTTCGTACTGCGCTTTGTCAGGCACATACACCACTATGCGTGTGATAGTGCTCACCGGTATAAAGCATCGGGATATAAGCACCATCTTGTGGGTGCGTCCCAGGAGCTGTTCGATTTTTGAGCCGAAAAACGAGTCAATCACATTGGACTTGCGGTGCATACCCAGTATCACTTCGTTTATGTCACGCTCTTCCACGGTGTTTATTACCCCGGTCACAAAATTCATGTCGTAACGCTCTATCGGAGTCAATGACACATCGACGCTTGCAGCGGTGTTGGATGCGATTTCCAGCGCCCCCTGCCCCATGGCACGCGCGCTTGCTGAATTGTCGTTTCTCACATGAAGCGCATACAAGCGGTTGCCGCGCGTGTAAGGATTCTGCATCAGTATGGCAAGGTCCACAAGAGAAGCCACCGTGAGAGGATTGGACACCGGAATAAGAGTGTTCTTGGCGTAACGCTGCACTCTTGAAGGCTCGTCCAACTCATCCTGAAGAAGCCCCACCTTCATCTTGGCGGCGGCACGTTCAGTGATGACCGATGATATGGTGCAGGTGACAAGTATCATTACAATGGTGCCGTTCAGGACAGCTTCGTTGAATATGTGCAGATTAAAACCTATCACGGTCATCGCTGATGAACCGTATAGNNTATCATTACAGCCGCCAATGTAGCCGCAGCCTGCGCATTGGACAATCCGAACATCATACTGCGGTCTACCCGAGGCATTTTATAGGTAAGCTGTGTTAGCCAAGCCGCAAACCACTTGCACACCGTTGCCACTACCGACATCATCGCCGCCACATAAAGGGTTTCCCAACCGCTTATAACCACCTTTACATTTATGAGCATTCCCACGCCTATAAGGAAATAAGGGATGAAGATGGCATTTCCCACAAACTCTATACGGTTCATCAGCGATGACCGGTTAGGGATGTAACGCTGTGTGCGTGGGAATCCATGTGGAT
>DAAL01000094.1 GCA_001701065.1 Bacteroidales bacterium GP4 | reverse complement strand
TGTGTTCAAATTTTTGTCATGTACTTAAAATATAAGTATAAAATTCTAATAAACAATCTTCGTTCAAGAAGACTTTACAAATATCATCTTCTTTGTTAGCATTGAATTTTTCTTTAATTCGTGACCACGTTTTAGTCACAATGGATTTTAGGATATCGTAAGTAACACCACTTAAAATAGCTTCAGCTAGAAAAATTAAAACATCAGATGGCTCGATTAGATTAAAATGCAGACTTTCATTTTCAGATTTGGCCAATTCCTCGGCGGCTTTACGATATTGAAAGCCATATCTTACAGCATCATAAGCATCAATAGAGTATGATGATTTTTCTTGGTATTCTATGTCGTTCATTATTTATAATAAATTAATTACGATACAAATATACTATTTTGCTTTAACAAATCTAATTTTAGGACTCTTTTTTTACAGTACAGTTCATTTTACATAAGAATTTAAGATAATCCGGTGGCATTATACTATTTGGAATATCATGCAACATAAGATTGCATTAAAACTGGTTTTGGAATAAATTATCATTTTTAAAGAGGGAAGAAGTAGTAAATTGAATTTGTTTCAAATTTATTCTGTCGGTTTTGGTTTGATGGTGATTTTGCCGAGGGTTTCGAGAAGCGCGGTCGGGACTTCGTGGGTGTAACGCATGGTGGTGCCGATGTCCTTGTGGCACATTGACTGCTGAACGGCGTAGGGATTACTATTGACCGCAAACTGTAATGTGCTGTAAGTGTGGCGGAAACAGTGAAACGTGATATGCTTTTTGATGCCTGCTGCTTCAATCCAGTCTTTCAACGGCTTGCCTGTCATGCTCCTTTTCAGACCTTTGAATACCTTGCCGCCTGTGCGCTCGCCCATAAGTTCTATGGCTTCATCACACAGAGGCAACTTGACCGGCGTTTTGGTTTTCTGGATCGTGATGACTATGCACAGACCGATTGCCGGAACAGGTTGAATGTGTTTCCACTGTAGGTTCTCAATATCGCTGATTCGCAGACCTGTAAGGCACGAGAAGAGGGATGCGCTGCGCAGAATGTCATGCTTGCAAGGGGTCTGTGCCAGCTGTATAAGTTCCTCTTGCGTCAAGAAATCGCGGTCAACTTCTTCCCATTCGATATAATCGAGGAAATCATTAATGTTTTCGGTGAGCAGACGCTCCTTGTATGCTTGTTTGAGCAACGCTCGGAAAGTCGAGAAATAGCCTGCAGCCGAGTTGCGCGAGACCTTTTTTGTTTTATGTCGCAGTTGATTAGCATTAAGAAGATACTCACGGAATCGCGTGCATAACTCCACGGACACATCTCCGAAAGTACATTTCCCTCCGGTGAATTTGTGGAAGTGCATATACACGATTCTCCATTTCTGGTAGCGTTTCTTCGTCGTCTCCTCGAAGTAGGCAAGGAAGTCCTCGCGCTGCTGCGTGTGGTCGATGAACCCGAACTGGCGATTGATGACCTGCTCTTGACGGCGGCAGCGGATAATCTCCGCCTTTTCAAGCATGGTCTGGTTGAAGTCGCGCTGAACACGGTTAGTTGGATTGCCATAAAGGTAAATGCCTATATATTCGTGGCGCTGAGATTTGTTGGTCTTGGGGTTGCGTATTGCCGGATAATAGTCGAGATAGAGCGTAATTTTTCCCGACGGCAACAGGCGTTGACGTAAAGTCACTTTTGTACATATATCCATATTCATTGAGTTTTATTTGGGGGTAAAAATAGTTGGTTATCGTTTGGTTATTCGGTTATCGGCTATATAACCGACTGATAACCAATAACCGATAGCTTCAACGAGTCGGTGGACGCAGAATGGCATCGATTTCCGAACGTAAAATGTAAGTGTACTTGCCGACCTTCTTTCGGCGCAGACCGTGATACTTCACATAGTTATGAAGCTGGTCATGCGTGAGATTGTATTCCGCTCTGACCTCCGAATACGAAATCCAGTCATCCTCCTTCGGCGGTTCCGGCTTAGCCGTGAATACTCGGTCGCAATGTACCTTGCTCCAAAGCGTTTTGCCTCGATGATAGACTTTAGGGATGTTGTGCGCCTTCCCTTGGGCGAACACCCACGAATTGCTCACCCCAAACTTCTCCATAATCTCCTTAGTAGTGTAAAACTCGGTTACAGCTTCTCCGTTGTCATCAGCCACAGTGGATTGTACTTTTGATTTTCTGACGTATGGGTTGATGCTGAGAACATCCTCAATATCCTTACGACTGATTCGTGTAACGCGAGAAGTAATGCGGTATGCTTTCAACTTGCCGCGATAGATAAGTTGATAGATTGCATTACGTTTTACGCCCATAAGATCCGCCGCTTCTTGAACAGACAGAAATTCCTTACAACTTACGGCTTCCTCTTTTTGACGGAGGATTGTTGCTATCACTTTTGCCTCAGTCGTCTTTTTACGATTCTGTCTTTGCCTATCCTTGTAGGCGTGTTCTGCACAGCGCTTGCAGCAGTAGCGCGTGGTGCATTTCTGAGCTTCAAACTCACTTCCGCACCATTCACAAACTTTTTTGATTCTAATGTTCGATGTCGCCATTTTTGAACTGTTTATTTCGCCACTCACGGAGCCGATTTTGTATCTCTACGTATTTCTACGTATCTCATTGTTTACAGGTATCCACACAAGGAAGGAGCGACATGTCCCAAGTGAGGACGCGCAACAAATATGGTTCAAAAATGGAGTGAATAATAGATGGAAACGGATTCCACCGACTAAAATCGTGATTTTCGGATATGAGAAAAGACGCTCTGGATGAACGCCTTGACACTTATTGGTGACTGTTTTCGACTGTTGTTAATCGACTTTCATTTGCCGATGCAGTGCGTAGAACACGTTGTCGCTCAACGGATTGCGAATCTTCGGGTACAAAACCCCGAAATCGCCCCGTTATACCTTCTAAAACACGCTAATTCTGACCTTCTCAGGCCTGTGTTTTTGTACCCGACAAATGCCCTCCAGGCATTCGCGAGTGGGCTTGAAGCGCATGTCGGCCAAAGGCCGGTGCGCGGTGGCAAAGCCATCAAGACCCATCGCAAAGGTAATCATTTTGAGTGAGAAGAGCAAATGATTATTATCTATTCGTTTGAAAAAATGTAGTTGTCTCTTGGTTATTCGTTTGGAAAAGTGTATCATATAATTGTGTATTCGCTCGAAAAAGTGTGATGGAGACTTGTTTATTCGGTGGAAAAAGTGTAATTTTGGCGTTGACAAATCAAAGAAACCATGCTCAAAAGAAAAATCGAGACATATTTATCTGATTGGAAAAAGTCGGATAACAAGAAGCCTTTGGTAATAAAAGGTGTGCGGCAGTGCGGGAAGACATATATCGTAAAGAAGTTCGCAAATGACAATTACGAGAATGTAGTCTATATGAATTTTATCCTCGAACCTGACAAGAAGTCTGCTTTTGCCGGCAATCTGGATGTTGAGACCATCATTCTCAACCTCTCGGCATTGATTCCAGACAGTCGTTTTGTAAGTGGCAAGACGTGCATTATCCTTGATGAGATTCAAGAGTGTAAAGAGGCAAGGACTGCCTTGAAATCATTTAAGATGGACGGTCGTTTCGATGTTATCGCCACCGGTTCCCTTCTGGGAGTGGAAGGATATGGCAAGCGTAAAGATAAAGATAAAAATAAAGGCGAAGATTCTGTTCCCGTGGGATATGAAACATTAGTAGAGATGTATCCGCTGGACTTCGAGGAATTTTTGTGGGCAAACGGAATTGGAACGAATGTAATTGAAACAGTACGGGCTTGTTTTGAAAATGAGACCATTGTTCCGGAAGGCATCCATAAGGCAATGATGGAATTGCTGTACAGATATATCATTGTCGGAGGCCTACCCGAAGTTGTAAATTGCTATCTTGAGACCAAAAATGTTGAATTAATATATGAGAAGCAGCGCACTCTCATCGCAGAGTATGAAGAGGATATGGTCAAATACGCTGAGGACTCGGACAAACCTCACATACGGGAGTGTTTCGAGTCGATACCTAGACAATTGGCAAAAGAAAATAAGAAATTCCAATATTCGGTGGTTAAGAAGGGGGGAAGAGCTTCTCAGTATTCTGGCAGTCTTCAATGGTTGGAAGATGCCGGAATTGCGAAACGTTGCTACAACACCACTATCACAGAACTCCCATTGGCCGGTAATTCCATTCCGGATTGTTTCAAGGTCTACACTACAGATATAGGCATTCTTATGGGGATGCTTGATTATGGCACTCAGTCCGATATTTTAGCAGGTAATCTTCGCGGGTATAAAGGTGCTATCTTTGAGAATCTCATGGCAGACTTTCTATGTAAATCCGGTCAGAAACTTTATTATTTTCATAAGGAGAGCGGTCTTGAAATAGACTTCTTGATTAGATTTAAGGGAGAATGTGTAATTATAGAGGTCAAAGCAAAGACAGGCAAAGCCAAGAGTATGTCAACCGTTCTGAAGAACAAGGACGTGTATCATGTAAACCATGGCATCAAATTAGGTCAATATAATGTTGGCCGAGAGGGAAGTATACTGACGATACCATTATATATGGGCTTCTTGATAAAGGATAAACTCCCCGTGTCAATCATTCCTGATGTTGATTTAAGTCGATTGACAATCTGAGTTGTCCGACCTATATAAACCTGAGAAAATAATGACAGTTAAAGAACTGATAAATCAACTACAGAAATTTGAACCAGACACAGAGGTTTGGCTTACGGCAACAACGAGAAAGGGAATTCCGACCTACGCAACGCTTGACCATATCGTCCAATGTGACTACGGCAATCTTGCGACTGACCTGACAGACACCCCCGACAACATAGACATGCGTCTGTTGGGAGGAAGATCCGATGATGATACGGTAATTGTCCTGTCATCCATGTCCGATTTTCAAAAGTGATGAGAATTTCTTTAGACAAACTTGCCCAATGAAGATTCAATATTGCTCTGACCTGCACATGGAGTTTCATGAGAACATGCGCTTCATGAAGTCGTTGCCGCTGGAACCGGTCGGCGATGTGCTTGTCATAGCCGGAGACGTAGGGTATCTTGTTGATACAACCATTCCGCATCTCAGATTCTGGAAGTGGGCTTCGGAAAACTATCGTCAGGTTCTGATGATAGCGGGCAATCATGAATTTTACAACAACGGCGACATAGCAGCACAAGGCGAAAGCTGGCAAAAGATGTTTCTGCCAAATGTCGGCTACTACCATAATAAAGTTGTCCGCATAGACAATGTTGACTTCATCCAATCAACTCTCTGGTCAAGAATACCACCCGTTGATGAAATTGCTATCCAAAGCGGCATGAACGATTACGCCCAGATTCTTTATAACAAGCGCCGACTTGTCCCGCAAAACATCAACGATGAATTTGAGAGAAATCTCGCATTCATTAAACAGTCGGTGGAAGATAGCGATGCCGAGAAAATTGTCGTGGTCACTCACCATCTCCCCACATTCGCAGCCATCGAAGAGAAACATAAAGGCAGTGTTCTAAATGCCGCCTATGCAACCGAACTCGGCAACTACATCGCCGACAGCCGAATCTCAGCATGGATCTACGGCCATTCGCACCATACCACTGACCTGACAATCGGTAACACCCACCTTGTCAGCAATCCCCTCGGCTACCTCTTCTGCGGCGAACACGCCGACTTCAACGACTCCGCAGTGATAGAAGTCTGAATTTCAGTTCCGGCGTTAATCGTTATTCCTCTTCTTATCAAGTTCTGCATACAAAGCAGGGCGGAGCTTCCGGTTGTATTCCTCTATCTCCTTTATCTTTGGAGAATCTGGAGGTATTATTTCATAGCCGCCTTCAAGTCCCGATTTCGGTTCTTCATATAACGTATCCCTATAGTGCTCCTTCAACCGTTGGCTGACTTCATCACGAGTAATTTCTCCCTTGACATTCTTGATAGCCAAATCAAGCAGAAGCGCAGATACCTTCAGTTTTTCTGCATCTTGCAGACCTATACTGACTAGCCATGCATCAGCTTGTTTTTTTATTTCCGGATTATCGCTGTGCGATAATTCTATAAGTTTCTGATATTTATCTTCGTATGTCATGGGATTGTCATTCTATGTCCAATGGAAGTAAATTGTCGTCATTGAAGCGGTCGAAGTCGGACTGGAAAAGTTTGTCTTGAATTATGCGGTATTTCTCAAACTCCGATTCTGCAAAACTCTTGGCAAATTCAGCGGTAATTTTACCGGCATCGGCCAGAACGGCATCGCCTGACGCTTCAAGAATTATGTCGATTCGTTTCGCCCAGTCTTCCATTGTCATGGGAATATGGCGTTGAGCCATACGCTCTGCCATATCAAGCACCGCATTGACCAATCGCCCCATGTCGGCAAGTTCCACCTCTTTGAGATAATTCTTGGCGATACTTACGTCGGGCTTGACAATCTTTCCGTCAGGAGCGTTCTCCCATGTTGTCAGTCCCATGTATTCTTTATCGGCGTTGGCTCGTTCAACGATAAGCTCTGCGGCTGTATGACCATGAACAGCGTAGTGCATCTTGTTCTGAACCTTTTTGAAGAAAAGTCGGGTGGTTGGCGCATCGCGGTTGTAGTCGATGGCAGTAGCATAAATGTCCGTCAGCTTCTGATAGAAACGTCGTTCACTGAGGCGAATCTCACGGATCTCGGCCAACAGGTGCTCGAAATAATCCTCTCCGATAAACGAACCATTCTCCATCCGCTTCTTGTCAATTACATATCCCCGTATGGCAAATTGCCGCAAAATAAACGTACACCATTGCCTGAACTGCGTGGCCCGGGTGCTGTTCACTCGATAACCGACCGATATAATGGCATCGAGATTGTAGAAATCCAGTTGGCGTGAAACTTCTCGATTACCTTCCGTTTGAACTATTAAGTTTTTCTTAATAGTTGCCGCCGGAGTTAATTCTCCAGATTCATATATGTTTTTAAGATGTTGATTTATAGCAGGCGTAGAAACGTCAAACAGCTGCGCAATAGCCTTCTGTGTACACCAAACCGATTCATCTTGATATATAACCTGCACGCCGTCCTCTTTCCCCTCAATCTGAAAGATCAGGAACTCCGCAGTGCTATTTCGTATTTCAAACTTCTTCGCCATAATGGAGATGTTTAGGGATTGACCAACTCAAAGGTTACATCCACCGTGTCTGAAATAACAAGGTCGTCGGGTGTAATATCTAGCGAACTTGCTGTGGAGGCTTTGGCTTCAGAGTTTGAATGGATATAACGGGCTTGAGAAGCGATGTGAGTATTCTGGAAACGGTAATCAATTGAGATTATTTTACCCAGTGAACACCCGCCGGCTTCAGTCATTATTTTGGCCTTGTCTTTGGCATCGCTTACTGCGCGCGCCAACATTTTCATTTGACTGGGACGCTCGTCTTGAAGTGTATATCCTATGTTGATTTGTGCAGAAGGAATAAACTTACCGACACCACGCACAATGTTATTGACGAGTACATTGTCAATGGGAAGATCTATTTTGATTACTTGCTCAAGCATGAAGCCATTTTTCTTTTTTCCGATGAAATGGCCGTCATCATCGTATTCATTCTCGGTATAGTCTTCGATGTTGAACTTAATGTTTTTCGCAAGTTTACCCGGTTTCTTGTTGTATTCGAGAATTTTCACCATCCAAGTCGAATTCTCTTTTGCCTGTCCGTATGCCTTGGGATAGTTTTCAAACCACTGTTCGATTGTGACTTCCAGACGTGTCACATCTGGAACAACGTGAATGGCTCCTTTGCCTTGTACTGAGATTGTTGATTCACTCATATTTTTTGTTTTAATATTTCGATTATTTTTGATGACCGATGCGGTATGAAACGCATACAAAAGTCGTAATATTCATTTATGGCTTCAGGAAGATCCCTCGGATTAAAATCTTTTCCCGCATTTGAAATTCCTTTGAAAAGGGATAACGGCTTAAAGTCATCATCCACAAATTCTTTCAACAATTGGTGCTTCACGAATCGTTCAAAGCCATCATGCCCCTGAAATTTGCGCATCAATGTTCGATTATTATACAGAGCCGCTTTTACATCATCGTTTTCCTTGCCGTCTCCGGTCATGGATGCATACAAGGCCTGCATCATGCGGTCGAAGTAGCCTCTCATTTTCCAGTCATCATATAACTGCGAAATTGCGGTGTTGTTTGGCCATATCAGCAAATTACCTATTGTGTCACAAAGCTCGACAACGGCACAGGCTTTGTCAATCAACTCATCGGAGACGATGTTGCGATATTTGTCAAGCCCAAGGAAATGACGTTGGTCGATATATGCTCCAAACAGTCGCTGATAGCGGATTATCGGGGCTATCTGATATGTGTAATTGTCAAGAGTCTCAATATATAAATCCGGCCATTGGTCTTCAAACGCAAGCGACATGATAGCACGTACTATAGCATAATTGCACCAAATCGATGGACCTGCTTTGTGTCCATATTTGACATCCTCGTTCAAAGTGTGGAATGGATAATCGGCAAGACGATTGATGTCTCCATTCAACCGCTCGGATATAAAGTCTCTTACGAGTTGCTTCTCATCGTAAGGTGTATCTACATTTATGCGCTTCCCCTTTTTGACTAATCCAATTGGACGCTTCATCAACTCCACCAGTTCCTTATCCTTCTGACGTGGGAATATCGTGCTTTTCAATTTTGCATCGAAGTCGTACCTGGCAGCAGGTATGAGATTTCCATGAATGCATTGAGGATATGGACCTCTCATATTCTTTACAGCATCAAACAATTCTGTTTGATTGAATTTGGAATATTCTTCCGGCAATTGCACGAGCAATATCTGACGATATTCAGACTCTTCGGGTGCATAGACATCCGCAACAATAAAATGGGTGTTGCGGTTGAATGCTATCAGTTGCCATTCTGCCGGATAATCCGAATCGGCTTTTCCGGGGTGGGAAGCTGCAATCAGGAAACGAGTCTTTCGGGCTGGTTTGTAGAATTTTTCACAAGACTCCACAGTAAATCCCGCTCTAAGAATGGTGCCGGGCTCATAATCTGCAATTGAAATCTGTGATGATGTATCTCTATAATAGAACTTATAATTGCTTTGGGAAATCCAATCAATTATCTCAGAGATAGTGCTTATTTCTCCGGGGTTATCAATCGATGGATCCATATCAATGTTGTTGTACGGAAGCCATTTGTTGAAAGCCTTATCGAACAATTCGCGTAGGCCTTGGTCTTCCTCTTGTGAAAGGTAGTCATAGACTTCTCTTTTACCAAGACTCAGCGTGTCAAGAAAATAAAGGGTCTTTATGTCCACGGTCACAGGCCCTACAATATTTGTCAGTACAAACGTAGCCTGGTCATCTACGTAATGTATTTCTTCCGGGTCGTCAAGAAATGAGGCGCAATCCTCACCCTCGGCAATGACTTTCATACGAAACATCAATACCTTCTCTGCCTGTCGGCGCACCAGCACGACTTCCTCACCCACTGTGGGCAAGTTGAGCGGGCCGTCATTGAAGAACCCCCAACGAAAATGCACAGTGCCTCTGCGTTGTAGTTCTTCTATCATTTGTTTACATTCCCGAAATCCTAAAGATTGGAGTCGTAACCTGTTTGGACGCATCTCTTCCGGCTCGCTACTTAACAACCAGATTGTTATACGAATCCGGTCATTGTAGTTGCCATGTCGGTGATAGGTAGTGATTTCAGCCTCAAACTTGTCGGCATAGCCGGCATCCATCAATGCAGCAATCTCAATATTCTCCGTTCGTGGGATATAGCCGAGTATGAAGTCGAAATCGAAGTTCTCCGAATCTCCGTCATAATCATCAGCGAGAGCGACGGCAACAGCATTCTTATCATATTTATTTTTACGGTCGCGTACAAGGGCAATTTTAGCGCCCTCGTAAAGTTCGTCCCATAATTCATCATCTTTTTCGAGATGAAATGATAACCCTGCTACCGAGCATTCTTTGAATAACACTCTCTTATATGCCAAGTGAGGCGGTTCTGGCAATCCGGGAGGCAATATTTCACCGTATTCAGGAGGCATTGCAACGTCTCCTTCAAGTGGACGAATTTTCTCGATCAACTCGATATTCTCATCATTCGGTGCTCCTGATTCATGCGGTATATCGGAAGAAAATGATTTATCGAGCTGACACAATTCAATTATTTCATCAGACACTTCCAGTTTCTCGGGAGCGATAACCTTGATTTGTTGTGTCAGACTCTCCAATTCATCCTCACATAGAGGGCATGTTCCGGGACAGTCACCCTCATGGTTGCATTCTCTTTCACGATATTGGATGCCATATCGTTGAGATAAATTTTTGCGCAACGCCTTCAGTAATTCACATTTGGCTTTACCAGGAGTGAAACCGTCAATCATTGACTTGATTCGTTGCGGCTTTTCCGTGCGGTATGTAAACAGGTCGAATCGTGAAATGCCCGACAATTCAAAGTTGTGCTTTGTCTCTTCTACCATCTCCCTCGTGGTATATCCCGGAATTATCGGAATACGCAATATCAACTTATCAGAGTTATATCCGAGTTTAGTCATAAGCCCCCGCAAATGCTGATAAACCGGAACTAAGGGTTGACCTGTATATCGTTCGTATACTTCGCGGTCGTCCGTTCTTATGTCAACAATCCATTCGTCGACAACCGGAACGAGCTTCATAAGATTAGAGTAGGGGGCATTTAGAGATGTCTCTAAGCGTATCTTCCAGTCATTGCCGCATAACTCCCTAAACTTTACAATAAAGTCGGCTTGCAGACAAGGCTCCCCACCTCCGAAGGTAATCCCTCCGCCTGTAGCCCGGAAATAGAGGTCGTCAACCTTTACTTTCTCGTACAGGCTTTCCGGAGTATAGCGAGGCAAATCCTCATCAGGACCGAGAGCCTCAGGATTCAAGCAGTATTTACACTGCAAGTTGCACCCATGAAAAGCAACAAGCGTGGTTACTCCATTGCCATCCACTCCAAGCCGATGACGCGAAATCCCGATAATAGGCACACCATCATATTCTGTTCTTCTTGCGTTATTCTTAGCCATTACTTCGTGATTGGTGAGAGATTAAACAGCAGTTGCTTGATTTGCTCTTGGTTAAGATGCTGCGATTCGAGCATTGCGAGTAGTTCTTCCTGACGA
The DNA here is from genome assembly GCA_001701065.1 of Bacteroidales bacterium GP4. Classification (GTDB taxonomy): domain Bacteria; phylum Bacteroidota; class Bacteroidia; order Bacteroidales; family Muribaculaceae; genus Muribaculum. The sequence goes on along the minus strand of DAAL01000094.1, from coordinate 10,338 downwards.
GGTTGACCCATAGTGAGTCGATATAGCGATAAAACCTTAATCAAGCGGCGATAACTATCAACATCACTGCTCATGGGATATTGTGGTACGATGCGCTCAATCCATTCAATCTTATCTTTGTTAGCGTTTATCCACTCAACCGGCAGGCACCAGTTCGGCACCATATCTGAGTAGCGATAGCCGAATTCATTGCGCACATCTGCATTTGCGACTTTAAACAATTCATCCCAATTGTAAATGTCGGTATACAGTTTTGCAAGGTTGCGACGTATGGCAAGACATTTGTAGCGGTTTATACGACCTTCGCGCTGTTCAAGATCTTGTGGGTTGGAGGGAAGATTCCAGTGCACAATCTTTCTGCAATACCAATGGAAGTCGAGCCCCTCTTGACCCACTGATGTGCTTGCCACAACGAAAGGATAGAATGGCGATTGGAATGCCGAGCGGATATTGTTGCTTCGCTGTTGGGCTTTTTCATCTGTAGTATTTTTGTTTTTTGTGAACGGCACCGCATAGGAAACACGCATCGGAAATTTTTCGCCATTAGCCGCGCCGAATGATTTGTCGGTATCCACTCGAAGTGTCGAAACATTGATGAAAGCCTCCTCCATCTTTTCCATAAAATCTTCATCCGACGAGCAAAGATGCCGATATTCATCGAGCACTGCCTGCAGGTTTCCCATTACGCAATAATCCATTACGCCGTCAAGATATATCTCATCGTCATGGTATTTATCTTGCAATTTATCAATGATATATCCAGAAATACGGCGATTGAAGATGGTTGAAAATCCCGATGCAGCCAACCTGGCCTTCTCTTTGTCTTTTAAAATGCGATAAAGGCAGACTCCGGGGGCTGCTATCGCCATATCAGTCAGCACATCAATGGTGTTAGACGGCATATCGGCCGGACATTCAAGTTCGGGATTGTCAAGCCACTCGATTATGGAAAGAATCTTGCCGTAGTTGCGGCGTTCGATCGGCTCAATTCCTGTAAGCCGCTCTTTAATCTGTCTTCTGATTGGGGCTTTAATAAGATGCACCTTCTCACCGTATGAATCATCAGGGTTATATAGAGATGCAAGATAGACCGACGGGAATGTAAGAATTTTTTGAGCGTCAGTTTTAAGTCGGTTACTACCGGTACGTTTGTCATATCCTGCCTTCTTATATTTAGAAAAAATCACTTCACGCTCTGCTTCGTAGGTGAGAAGAGTAGCAATCATTCGGGGCACCATTTCCCATGCCGAAAAAACTAATGTCTTTGAGAAGTCGCTGTTTTTGACAAACGGGTTCTCGGCGTTTGTTGTATAATATGGTCTGGATGTCGGGACCCATAGCAACAACTCCGCGCCTTTCCCTTTAGGGAGCATCATGTCACGGAGATATTGCATACGGGCGTTGCGCATTGGTACCTTATGAAACTGAGCAATCTCATTCTCTTTCAAAAGCACTTGGCAAGACGGTTCGGGCAAACCTTTGAAACCGCCTCGATAGATTGCATCAATCTTTTGCTTCAGTTCATAGGTGTCCATGAACGAAAGCAGATAAGGCGATGACTTGACATACTCCATCGGTACATTCGACCATGAAAAGCGATGCTTTGCGCTCCGCTCAGAGGCCTCCTTACATGCCGAAACAATCTTCTGCATCTCGCAATAAGAGAGAATATCATCAGTGTCAATCGGAACCTCGTTTACGGCTTTATCTGAGATTAGCCCTTCGTTGAGACGTTCGGTACGGCACATTCCCTGATACATCTTCTTTTCGGCAGATTGCTTTGAGGCAAGTAATACATCGAATTTTTCTGTACTGAGATGTGATAGTTTATGGGAATAGTCCGACCATAGTTCATGGAACTCATTCTCGCCAGTGAAAAGGAAATCCATCAGTCGGTTGAAATCTTCATAATGTTCGTCGGCATTGTACTCGGTCAGCTCTTCAAGTGTTGAGAATGGCTTATATGGGGTTGCCGATAAAAGAAGAATCAACGGTTGTTGTCCACCTTCTTGCTCAAAGAATTTTTTAACGATTGCGCTTTGTTCGCTTTCATCTTTATATTCCAGAAGCGAACTGAACCGCTGGAACTCATCCATTATGATGAGGTCAGGCTCAAGCATAGATAGACTCAGGTCGGCAAATATGCGACGCAGCAAATTGATAATTCTTGTACTGTCTAAGTTTGCGACGTCTCCATTATTGAAATTCTCAAGCAGTTCCTTCTCAATCTCCAAGAACGTCGGATTCTTATAGAGATAACGCTTTACATCATTGATATAAGACCAGCCGAGGTCGTTCACCCTTTTTGCATAGCGTTTTAGCCAATAGTCCCATCCATTATCTCCGGACCAGCCTTGGAACAGTTTAGATAATTGAGGCCGGAATTTGGAAAACTCATCAAACCGTCCTAAGATAGTCGCTATCAAAGCACGCTCATTAGCGTTGCCTTTACAGCTTCCACGTAAGGAGAATGATGTGGACGGTGTGAGCGGGATGATTATTTCACCCATCTCATCGGTTTCAGAGTCAACTATTTTAGCTTCTCGTTCACGAATGGTAAGATGCTGCATGGAGAGACGACTCTCTGTAACGTCAGCCTTATTCTTCACTCCGAGCTTCTCGATATTCTGGTTGGCAATACTCATATTTGAGCATACGTAAACCACACGAAACATATCGTCATTGACCGCCTTACGCATTTCTCGTACTCGTTCAATCACGGCAGATGCGACGTGAGTTTTGCCGAGGCCAACTTCATCGGCAAGAAGAACTCTCCGCTGACCTCCTGATTTTATCTCATTGCCACCAGCATCGATTGTGGCTTCGCGGAAAATTTCGGCAATGCGGTCGGCTGTAGCATTTTGAAAATCGTAGATAGACATAATCAACGGAGTTTTTTGATTGAACGTTTAAACATCTCAGACATCTGTCGGAAAGAGTCGGGGACAACCTTTGTATCCAGTCGCCTCACCAATTCTTCAATATCTTCAAGTCGCTCAGGATTGGTAGCGGCAATGCGTAGCAGTGATTCGTAAAGCGTGTTTGTTCTTCGAGTAGGGGGCGTGATTGATCCAAATGCATCCGATTCTAAATTCTGCATCATCATGGCAGTCAATTCTTGCGGGCGGTCAGTGATGATCATCTCCACGTAGTTGAGAAACTTGTCGCGGGTGTCGATTAGAGAGCGGAAGATATGGTCGTCACGGTCCTCCGGAATCCCCTTGGTGATTATCCTGATTGCAATTTTTAAGGGTGTGATTTCCTTATCGAAAGGCTCTACTTTAAGAATATAAAACTCCGAGAGATGCGAACGTGTTGCCACTTTAATTCGGCACTGTTGTAACTCAGGTGTAAGTTCGGCCTCATTCCAAGGCTCTTGAATCGGTGCGATCGTTATCCTGCCGGAGATATTCCTTAATCTCTTTGCGCTGATTATAACAATATAATTATCATCGGTTTCGTCAACTTCCGCCGTAAGATTATTGCGGCTTATAAGATTCTTGCGTACGCTGATTGCAAGACTGTTATCCTCCTTTGCAGTTTCAATCTCGGGCAGAGATGTAATCCGTTCGCACATCTGTTTCTTTTCATCGCAAAACTCCGCTTTGAAATCTTCAAATTGATTTCGCCCACGCTTTAACTTAAGTTTCACAATAAGCTCTGAATTGTGATAGAATCCATTATGAGTAGCGTTTGCTGAACCGAGCCACAGGTTTATGCCTCCACCTTTTACGCCCCATGAGAAATACATCTTGGCATGAAGGTTCATCGGCTGTATATCATTCTGCTCTGCGATTTGTGACATCACCCATACCTCTCTGTTATCACCGGAATACAGTTCCATTATTTCGGGAGTGAGACTGTCATGCCGAGTAATTAATAGCTTCTCCTGAGTGCGTCGATAATCGTTGAGCCATGTCAGAGTCTCGACATCAATAAACGGCGAAACCACGGCCATTCTTTCGCCCGGCATCTCCTGTCTGAAGTCAATGACCGGATTCAGATTCTCGCCAAAATGAATTGGGAGGAATTCGTAATCCTCGTAAGGTTGCTCTATCTCAAACGCTCCCATTGTATCCAGTTCATTGGCGAGCTTTTTGATTTTCTTTCGCTTGTCGGCATTGGCCTTATCTGCCAAAATCATGAGCAGATCTTTCAGTGGCTGATGTTTACGGCGAAGTTCAGCGTTGGCCCTAATCCCGAGAGGGGCAGACATGGTGACTGCAATGTCAAGGCTTGAATCCTTTGAGAGGTTGCGACTCATTACTATGAGTTTTATTTGGCACTTGTTGTGGTCATCGAGCGAACGCTCTTTTATCACCCAGATTTTCGGATGGAAATTGGCGAGTTCGTTACCTTTACGTTCATCTGCAACCTCAAAAACGCTTTTATCGAGCATGGCATAAAGCGGATTCATGCGTACCGGTGGTTGCAAGCCGCCCCGATTGCAGAATATGGCGACCTTACTGTTTGCTTGACGTAGACCTTCGAGGAGTCTGAACGGCGATTGAAAGTCTGCATCAGTCGCGTCGCCAAGACGGGCAAACGACAGCGCAATCGCAAGAAACGCCTCGGCATCAAGGCTATATGTAGTGCCCACGGCAAACTCCAGCTCATAACCTGGAGAGGCAACAATCTCGTTATATACCAAATCATTCATTTCTTAGGCCCTCCTTAATTTCAGTCAACACAGTGCTCACAATGGTGTTCCAGCGGTAAGCCATCATTGTGGGAGATTCAAAAGGTTTCCCTTGCTGAAGTTCCTTTGCATTTATCAGTTTGCTGCGTTTCAACCCTTTGATTGTTTTCTCTCGCAAAATAATCTGTCGGTCGAGTTCATCAAAATTTCTGTCGGCAATCAGCTTTGAGGCTTTGAGAATAAATGCCTTGCATGATTCCTCGGTGACTTTTGCTGACACAAAACGGATAATCTCCTCGATAGCCTCTACCCTAAAATCCTCGCCATATTCATTTAGCATCACCTCAAACCGCGCTTTCTCATCTTCAGCTGCTTTGACAGCCCCCACGGCAATATCATAAAGCATGGCGTAGCGCACACGCAGAAAGCAGGCAAACCGCGAATAGCGCAATGCCAGTCGGTAGGTGTGATATAACTTTTCAGGAATATCTTTCAGCACATTTCCTAAATCATCGAAAAGATACTCCGTAACATTTTCATATAAGCCGCTGTCAAGCAGATAACTCAGCAAGGAGCCTTGCGTACTTGTTACTATCTTTTGTTTTAGAAATTCGGCTTCACGATGGCTAAGAGCAATGTTGAGTGGTTCGCGGTGGCTGAAATCATAATCCTCACCACAGGTTATGAAAATCTGGCGGTTCCCGGTAAGATCATCGGAATCATCACTGCCGTCTTCGCTGCCACGATGTTTTTGGGGTGTATTCTGATACATTGCCGACCGCTCGGCAAGAGTAGCGTAAATATTGCCTCCGCGCGGTATAAGCCCGTATGTCTCCATTCCGGCCTGATATACGTATGTCGGATCATACTTTACATATTTCGAGCCCCGGCTCTCCTTCAGCATATCGCCTCCGATAATACCAGTAGTGCCTTTTGATGACCCATTCATCAGCCGGTAGGTCAACTTAATTTCATTTTCGCGCACAACTTTCCGTGCCTCTCGGATATCAGCAATGCGTGTCTTTTCAAGATAGGCGTAAAGAGCCGGCATCAGTAGAAAATACTTGGCATGCGTCTGTAAGACCGACATTCCCGGGAACATCGTGTTAGAGAACGCATCTCGGATACGTCCCAACCCAAGCTCATCAATCGCACCCTGGCCCTGCAGCAACCTCATCACCTTGTTTGCCCGGTTCAGCGCCTCCTGGTTAAAACTCACAAAACCTATTTCCATATCGGTTAGATGTTGTCAATATAGCGTTTGAAATTCTCGTCGTATTTGTACAATATGCCCTGCTTAAGTGGGATACCTTCAATCATGTTAAGAATATGGTTACAGGCTGTAAAGATAATTTCAACACTGATAGCGGGTATTGTCTTATTCTTTTTGCAATACCCGCTCAGATAATCTGCTGAGGTAGTCTTTATCCCTAATCGAGTGCACACAATGTATGAGACAGATTCTGCCTCAAATTCCTTACTCGCGTGATCCAAATATCTTACCTCCCATGCTTTTCTTGGAACAGCAGTCAGATGATGGCAAAATAGGTGTCCAAGTTCATGAATTGCTGTGGCAAATGCCTCTCCACACTGCGCATTATCTCTAATGCTTAGAAGATAATTAGCAGTTATATAAATATTTATGCGTTTGTATTGAATCGTCATCTTTGGATGATAATCTACTAAGACTTCTATTCGTCCGGCATAGTCGTTACCCGCTTTGAAATTAGCATGAATGATTATTCCATGATACTTCATGGATTCCTCCAAATGGCTCATTTCAACTTTAGGTTCGTATCCATCAGTCTTAAATGGCTCAATGATTGATGATAAGATTTCTTCATCTGTCTCAGCGAAAAGAGATGGAATATTATTGTCATGAACTGGATAAGTATCACTTATATCATACACATAATCTACTGGGCCAAAAGGTACGAGGATTATGAGAGGTCGTGCATTTGGTTTTATCTTACGCTTGTATAGTTTTAACCATTGGGAAGCATTTAAAACATATCTAGCTCCTGGACGCTGTTGGTACAGAAGGAACGCATTATATGGAGATAGTTTCTTGAAACTTGACACGAAATCGAGCATCTGTTGAAAACTCTCGGATTCCCGAAAGTTTTCAACATTGCTATATAGTTCGTCAAGATTGGATTTTACATCTTCTCTTGATATATCCATTGCGTTCTTACTCATTGTTTAGTAGTATTGCTCAATGTAGGAGTAGGCACGTTCAAATACGTCGTTGTCTTTGATTTGGTACTTAATCCAAAGAATTGAGCGGAGCTTTTTCTTGATTTCGCGGCGGGCAGTTACGCTCTTGAAGGCATCCTTGAACTGACGGATGATGTTTACAACCTCATTATCAATATCATTTACAACCTGCTCAACAATTATCGGCGTATCTTCGGTCTTGATGGATTGGAAGAGGTCGGTGAGAGCTGCACGAGCTTTGGCGTGAGAGTCTTCAGGCTGTTCGACTTTCTTTTCCTCTTCGAGTACCTCACGGGCAAGTTGGAGCAACTGTTTGAGGAAGTCTATACTCGTGATAAGGCTTTCTTCCATGCGTTTGCGCAGTTCATCGAGTTTTTCGGCAAATTCTTTGAACTTACCTTCGCCCTTGTGATTTCCAAGACGCATACGAAGCATTTTTTCCACTTCGATAATTTTCTTTTCGCGCTTCTTTTCATCTTCGATGATAGAGTCGATTACATCCGCATCTACCACGAGTTCTTCAAGGGAAGTACCTATATCAATCGTGTCGATATTCTGATGGATAATCTCAATGGTTTTTGCCCCAAGGATTGTCCATATCAAGGAACCGCCGGTGCTGACAGGGCGTACACTCTGGTAAACCTGAGCAAGCCATGTATAGTCGGCCTGATAAGGTTGTAGCACTTGGTCCGGACTTACAATCTCCCATGCTTTTGCTAAGCGGGCGAAGTGACGGGCGAAGTCAACCTTTTTCTGCTCATCCTTCAGACATTGTTGTGCTGCTATCAGTCCTTCCCAGCCTCCGATTGTGCGGTCAACTCCCGGGAAGAAAGCAACGCAGTCACTGACGAATACCGGTATCATGGCTTTTATTTCGTCAAGATTCTTCACAATGCCTTTAATTGTTTCCTCGTCGAATGCAAGTGACTTGGCCACATTGTCAAATACTCCGACAAAGTCCACAATCAGTCCGGATTTCTTATTCTCGTTGTATTTGCGGTTTGTGCGACATATAGCCTGCAGAAGAGTATGATTCTTCATCGGCTTGTCAAGGTACATGCACTGGAGGATCGGAGCATCAAATCCCGTAAGGAGCTTACTGGTTACTATGACAAACTTCAGAGGTGAAAGTGGATCGCGGAATTCGTCAAGAAGCTTTTTCTCCTCGTCTCGGCTACGCTTATGCTCCTTATATTCATCAGCTTTATCGCCTGTGGTGTGCATTACGATAGCAGTTTGGTCGTCTGTCCCCAGAAGAGCATCAATCGCTTTCTTATAGCGGAGGCAGCAGTCGCGGTTATAAACCACCACTTGTGCCTTCATTCCATTAGGCTCAATCTGCTCTCTGAAATGATTGACTATATATTTGCACACTTCATTGATACGATCCTGAGCTGTGAAGAATGCTTCTACGCTGGTACGACGCACAAGCTCATTCTTATCCTCTTCGCTTATCTGGTCAGTCAATTCATCAAATTCCTTCTGGAGTTGCTCTTCATTGAGGTGCATCGACACCGGTACAGTTTGGAAGTTCAATTCCAATGTAGCGCCGTCGGCCACGGAGTTTTGGAAGGTATATTTCGAGATATAACCATATTTGTCGGTCGGATCGCCGAATGCAGCAAACGTATTGTGGTCGTTGCGGTTGATTGGAGTTCCGGTCAGACCGAAGAAGAACGCATTTGGCAATGCGGTTCGCATTTTAGCTCCCAAGTTACCTTCCTGTGTACGGTGGGCTTCGTCCATCAGCAGAATGATGTTATCGCGAGTGTCAATCACTTCACCATCAGCAAGGTCGCCGAACTTAAAGATAGTTGTGATGAGAATTTTACGCTGGTGTATCTTCTGCTCCAGTTCTTCCTTTGTCGCGATGCTGTCAACGTTGGGTATCTCGGCTCTTGTGAAGTCTCCGGTTATTTGGTCTTCAAGGTCAATGCGGTCGTCAACGATTATTACGGTAGGTGACTTTAGTTCTTGTTGTCTACGTAACTTTTGTGCTGCGAAAACCATGAGCCAGGACTTGCCTGAACCCTGAAAGTGCCATATAAGACCTTTTCGTGGACCCTCACCATTTCTGTAAGTGTTGAGCACTCGCTGCACGATTGCTTCACCTCCAAGATATTGCTGGTATCGGCATACAATCTTAATTTTACGCCCTCCGGTCGTTCCTGAAAAAACGGTGTAATACCGATAGATGTCGAGCAGTCTTTCGGGAGAGATCAATGACAAATAGTTGTGTTTGACAGATGTTAGGTCGCCATGTTTGCGGTCCTCATCAGCAAACCAAGGTCCCCATTTCTCTATGGGGCAGCAGACTCCGGCATACTGTAGTTCCTTTCCTTCAGAGGCGAACGTCAGAATGTTGCTAACAAACATCTGAGTGATACTTTTCTCGTAATGAAGAATGTCTGTTGCACCGTCTGCCCATGTTACATCCGGTCGCACAGGCGTCTTAGCTTCTCCAATCACCATGGGAATGCCGTTTATCAGGTAGACAAGGTCGAGACGCTTGCCCCCCTCATGGCTAAGACGGGGGAACTCCCACTGGTTGGTCACCACACATCGGTTCTTGGTCATATCCTCATGGAAGAACTTTATGACGATATTATCGCCATCAGGACCAAAGGGATATGAATTTTCCTCAAAAAGCAGAGAACGGAATTTATCATTCGCCGCAACCAAATCATCGAAATGGTTACAGCTGATGACAGCTGCGCGAAGTTTATATATAACTTGCTCAGCCTGTTCAGGAGTGATGTCGTTGAGTTCAAGTAGGGCGGTTTGAAGCCATTGTGTTACAAAGACTTCATCCGGGAGTCTAGGCACTTGGCTTGCCTCCACATAAATCCAACCACGTTCTCCGGTTGCATTTATGAGCATCTCCTCAACGGTATTTGCTTCGTTAAAATATGACATATATAGTTTAGTTTATTTTGTACGTAATATTTTGATTTGTCGGCCTGACGGACTACCGCTGCAAACTGTTTCTGTAGTTCCACTGTAGGAAATGGAATTTTTATTTTAGCGAGGTTTGCTCTGCTTATTCTTCGACGAGTTGTCCCTGTAGCGACCTTCTTTATCTGATTTTGATATGACGGAGTCTGAGTATAGGTGATAAAAAACTCAGACATAATATGCGGCTTTAATCGTATTATTGTACAATCTACAGCTGTAATCGCCTTGTCTATTTGAGGCACAACACATGCTCTGCCAATTGGGTCAGGTAATCGCGAAACCAGAATATCTCCTTCAAAAATTTGGGTACAGTGAAGTCTATTAAATGTTTCTTCTGATATAAATCTTGACTTTTCTTCCTTATCCTTAAATACTCCATTCCCGACATTGCCAGTTTGTATCAAACGTATTCCGGATTCCGATTGATCTTTCGATTCTATCCAGTCGCCATCAATGAATGTATTTGCACATTCTTCAATAGTCGATAAAGATATATTACCCCCACCGAACATTTCGATAAATTGCGA
>DAAL01000244.1 GCA_001701065.1 Bacteroidales bacterium GP4 | reverse complement strand
CGGTCTGAAAAACGGGAGTACTATATTGTTTTAACTGATGAAGTACAACATTTTATTGAAAGCTTACCTGCCGCTGCGTCTTATAAAATATACTATAACATAAAACTGTTGCCGGTGGAGAGCTAAATAAAGAGCTTTTTAAGAAATTAGAAAATTCTGATATATGGGAGTTTCGCACTCTTTATAATAGAATAGCTTATCGATTGTTTGCGTTTTGGGATAAGGATGAGAATACATTGATAATTATAACACATGGAATTATCAAGAAGACTCAGAAAACCCCACGTAAAGAAATTGCAAAAGCGGAAGCAATAAAAAAGAATATTTCAAAAACAAATAATATATGGCACATATAAATCTTATTCCTCTTGATGAAGCCTTGGATAATCATTTTGGCAAGAAAGGAACGCCTGCAAGGGATGCCTTTGAAAATGATGTGGACGAGGCATTACACGCTTATCGTTTAGGAGAAGCTATAAAAAAGACTCGTATTGAACAAAATCTTACACAAGAAGAGTTGGGGGAGCGCATCGGTGTTAAACGAGCTCAAATTTCCCGATTGGAAAGAGGATATAGCATTACTATTCCTACAATGAAGAGAGTATTCAAAGCGTTGGGAGTTATGACCGCAACTATAGACTTGGGCATTGCAGGAAAAGTAACACTATGGTAAACATAAGGTTGTCTAATTTGACCACTTCAAACTTAGGATTGTTTCTTCGATGAAGTCTTTGAGGTTGATGTCGGTGGTGCGGAAGGACTGAGCCGCCACAACACCAGCTCCCGTCGAGACATTGCTGTAACCCCACATTGGGTCGCCAAGCCCTATTTCGCCCAATTCATTCAGCGAACCCTCGTCACGCTGCCACAGGTAATTGACCCAGTTGTAGTAGCTTTGTGAAATTGTGTGCAATGTAAGAGTCAATCCGCAGTCAAACAATTCAGGGTTCCACTCGCCATACATTTTGACCGAGTAGGAAGCGTTGTTGAAAATCAGATGCAATGTATAATCCTTACCGGAGAATTGCCGATCAGTGAAAAAGGTGAACCCCATGCCTGCTTCATTCCCCATGACCGATTCAAATACACCTATATGCTCAGAAAATATAGGTTCCGATTCGTACTGCAATGTCCCGAATGAGAATGTCACAGCATCACCATACCTTTCGTCACCGGCAAAATTGAAGCCTATTATCGAGAGCCTGTAGTAATTCTCGGTAATCGCCGGATCCACTATTTTCATAGCCGCAGAAAGATTGAATCTCAAATCACCCGCCATTGAAAATATTGAGGCTTCAGGATGCTCGACATACCATAAATCCACTAACTCCGGTGTCCACTCAATTGACTCCACAGGAACCGCATAAGGAACTGTGACTTTAGCTTCAGCGTTGCCGTAGACGGCACTTTCAGCCCTTACCGTGATAACGTCGCCTTCTTCAGGAAGATAATCGGGTCCTTTTAATTCGCCGTTGGCATGGATTGTGACAATGGCATCCGGTACCGAACAGTCCGAGGAACTGTCGTCGATATATAACCGTGTATGTGACACCTTTACTTCAATAGGCTCTCCCGCCATTATGAGAGAGTTGATGCAAAGCACCGGTGTGGTGTCAATGTCGGGAGTAAAATCCTCCGAGCATCCCGTAAACGATAGAGCCGCTAAAAGCAAGGCGATAAGTTTTAGAAAGTCCATGTGTAAGATATTGATGGGATTATAGGTAAAAGTTTTACTTTTTGGAACACAGGTTTCGATGTGTATTTGATACCGTCAGGTGTCATTTCGGTAATGTCACGGTGTCCTCGCCTTACTGCTATGGTGTTCATGTGGCAATAGGCATTATATAGACTGATTGTCCAGAACCCGCGCCGGTTGTTGATTACACACGACAGGTCAAGGCGGTGATAGAACGGCAGCTGATAGTTGTTGATGGAACTCTTCAACGGCACATCGTCACTGCTTGACTGCATTCCCCAGCCGGTACCTTCCCACACTTGTGGCAAAAGAGTGAACCGATTGCCTGAATGCCCCGTCCATGCGGCATTAAGGCTCACTTTATCGTTTATTTTCCAGTTGAGCATGACATTTACAGTGTGGCGGTTGTCAAAACGAGCCGGAAAGGTTTTTCCTCCGTTCTTATGCTTGAATGTACGGTCAGCCCATGCAAGAGAGTAACTGATGTGCCCGGTTACTTTCCCTGACACCTTTTCGATGTTGAAGTCAATGCCTTTCGACGTGCCATGACCTGTGGTAAGCTGCGCGTTCCACATTTCCAACGGAGGCTGCAGATAATACTCGTCACGGTAGTCTATCAGATTACACATATACTTGTAGTAGCCTTCTGCAGAAAATGTATAGGCTCCGTCAGATGTCTGCCAATAGCCTCCTAGTGACACCTTATCGGCTGTCTGCGGTTTGAATTTTCCCGTTATAGGAATCCATTGGTCAGTGGGGAGAGCGAGGTAAGTCTGAGTAAGCTGATGCACATACTGAGTGGTCCGGCTATAGGCACCTTTCAACGCTATATTTTCGGCAGGACGGTAATTAACTGACAGTCGGGGAGATAATCCATAGTTGGTCTTTCCCGTGATGCAGAACATTGATCCATGGAGCCCGGCATTGACACGAAAATAATCGTTTATGGTCCAATCGTCCTCGATATAGGCGTTAAACTCATCGGCATGGTACGCCCAGGTTGAGTCACGCGTTACGGTTTTCATGTCATTGAAAGAGTACTCGCGCATGTTGCGTGAAGGCAGAAATGAATGGCGGGTGTAGTTTGTTCCGAATCTTACACGGTTGTCCTCACCCGGTCGCCAATCAAAATCTCCTCGGAAAATCCAGTCGTTGATGTTATTGTCGCTACGGTTGTGGGAATGAGTTACACTCGGTTTATCTCCGAATGAATCATTGTAGCTCTCGCGGTGCTCCATTCCCGAGAAGAAACGTGTGTAAGCGGCGGTGAATTCCGATGTCAGGTTGTGGCTCAACCGGTAGTTAAGCCCTGCCTGTACCACAAGATTACCCCAGTGAAATTTATTTTTGGTCTCGTCAGTCCAAGTGTCGTTATTGTACCACTTGTCCTTGGTTTTAAAAAGATCATTTCCGAAATAAACGCTTATGAAGGCATTGGCTTTATCGGAAAAACGATGGGACACTTTGGCGTTCAGGTCCATGAAGTAATATCGAAAATCCATGTTCTCTTCCTTGTTCGTGGAGTTTACCACGGCAAAGACAGGAATGGTGAGGACATCGTACCATGAACGGCGCAGCCCAAAGAGATAAGTGGTTTTGCCGCCGATGGGACCAGAGAGGTTGAACGCTCCCGAGGTCAATCCCAATCGTGCCGAACCATGATGTCCGTCAGTGGAACCGTTTTTTAGCCTTACATCCATGAACGAGGACAATCTGCCGTCGTACTTAGCCGGAAATGACGACTTGAAGAAGTCAATGTACCGGATTATGTCAGTGTTGAAAGCGGAAAAAAGCCCGGCGAAGTGATTCACCTGATATAAAGGCACATTATCAAGCATGTAAAGATTCTCGTCGTTATTTCCACCGTGGACATACATTCCGGCAAGTCCTTCTATTCCTTCGTTCACTCCGGGCTGCATCTGGAGGGTCTTTATTACGTCATTTTCACCGAACAACACGGGGGTATTACGCACCTCATCGGCGGTAATTTTCTTAGCTCCTATTTCCGGAGTTTCCACCTGAGGCGATTCAAGCCGTGAAGTTACTATGACCTCCTTAAGCACAAGCGTAGTGTCAAATTCTTGCCGAACCACGATAGGGGACGACACCGGTTTCGGAAGCTTGTTTTTGGACTTCTTATCCGATTTTCTATGTTTTAACACTACGTTGTTACCCTTGATGCGGTAGTCAATTCCGGTGTCCTTGAATATATCGGACAATACTTTCTCTAAAGGACAATTATGCGCGTCCACTGATATCCTCATGTCCTTAAGAAGCTCTGACGAGTAGACAAAGTTTTTCCCTGTCTGCTCGATGATGGAACGGAAAACCGTTGCCGCCGGTTGATTGACTGCCCTTATAGTGACTTTCTGAGCAAAACCAACCAACGGCATGCATAATAATAAAAAAATATAAATAAAACGTCGCATTACTTTTCTATTTCCATTTCAGTGTCAAGAATGTCATTTATAGTATCCAGAAGATCGCTTGCAGTGCCTTCGTAATGCAATGACAGCACATAATTCTCAGGATTTTCAGGAATACCGGTAACTTCCACTCCATACACTTCCTTTATCTTCTCCACCACTGTGGGAAGAGGGGTATTTTCAAAGTCAATGATTTTTATTGCCATGACAGGCGAAGGTTGCACGATGGACTCAACAGGTTCCGCTTCACTTATATTATGGTAATGAACCACTACTGCGGCTGTGGCACTGAGCACTACCACAGCAGCTGAAGCCGCCGCTATGCGGAATGGACTCCACCAAGAGGATTTTTTGGAAGTGATGCGCTCCAGTGCCGGTTTCACCTTAAAAAGCCCGTCACGATAGCGGGCGGCTATATAATCTATATTGTCGTGTTTCCCCATTTCAAAAATCAATACCCACACGGAATGAAAAATAAGATTCATGGTCACGATAAGAACCTGTTTTTACGTATATGGTATACCCTTCAGGGGAAATCGTTTCGCCGAAAAGGTCATGTTTATTACCTTTTATCGTAGCTCCCACACCAACGTTGATGCCAAGCTTTCTTCCCCAGTTGAACCGGTAGCCTATGGAAGGAGAGAAATAAATGCCGCCCCCATCAGTAAGGCTGTAACCTATGCGTGCATCGACGAATGGTGTGAACTTACCTAATTTAAAATCGGCGCGTCCTTGCAGGAACACAGGAATAATGTAAGTTAATGTTCCAAATTTTTGTTGGTTTCCACCGATATTCCGGCTCCTACGAACCACATGGGATTTATCTGATAGCCATGGGAAGTGGAAATTCCAGAGTAATAATAATGATTTTTGTCGGCAGGCAGAAATCCGGGTCGTTCAATTAATGAATTGTTCCAGTCCACAAATCCGCGATAGCCTCGTTGGGGCTGACGGGATGATGCAGTGAAAGCAATCATAACGGCAAGAGTGATGAATAATATACGTCGCATTTCAGTTATTATTTTGATTAGTTTCTGCCGTTATGACGCAAAAGGACACAAAAAGTCCTATCCGAAAAACTATTTTTTTCAAAAAAATTTAGAGGAAGGGGAGGAAGAAAGGTTTATGACCGGTGGAAAGTTCTTCCCGAAGATCGCTGAAAGCCTTCGTCATCTGATTCTTGACGGTTTTTATCGATATGCCGAGTTCTTCGGCTATCTCTTCGTTGCTCAAGCCGTCACGCTTGCTCATCAGGAATATCTCTTTACACCTCGGAGGCAATTTTTCTATAGCTTTCCATATTTTTGCGTCCATTACCGAGGTGTCCACACTTTCTTCGGTTACATCCGGGAGGGAGTCTATGTCAACCGTTTCTTTTCGGCGGCGTAGAAAAGTTATACATTCGTTGCGTACACTGCGATACATGTAGCTTTTAAATTTGTCTATATCGGCTCCTGATTTAAGTATTTCCCATGTTTTCATAAATGCATCCTGAACGAGATCCTGCGCAACGGCGGCATCGTCCACCATGCGAAGGGCATACATTCCTAAAGGCAAATAAGAAATACGAAAGAAATTTTCAAATTCACGGTCGGTCATTATATCGCAGTTTAATCAATACCTACTATCAAAATAATTCGGAATGGGAACCGAAGCGTACAAGCTTTATTATTCCAAGTTCTTTGTCTAACCAGATTAATAATGTATCGTTTTCAACATGGCATTCCATGTATCCCTTGTAATCACCGGTCAACATATGAGGTTTATTTTCTTCGGGGATAGGCAGTCCTTTAACTAATAAACCAAGTATAGTTTCCAACTTGTCTATTATTTCGGTTTTATGCTTGTATCGTTTAAGGTCTTTCTTAAACTGTGTGGTAAGTTTTAGTTCATTCATAATGAATCCACAAAATTTCGGAAATCCTTAAGGTCAAGAGTTTCAAGCGATTCGGATGTTTCCGCTTCCTTCATTGCGGCAACTGTGGTTTTATTGGGGCGTTGAGATACAAATGCCATTAATACACTCTCCACAAGATTATTCAAACTGCGGTTGTGACGTTTAGCCTCAGTCTGCAACCTACTTAAAAGTTCCTCGCTGAGTCGAAATGAAGTTTGCCGGCGTATAGATGATGTATTCATATCAGTATATATTTTGTAGTGCTATTGTATTACAAAGATAATTCATTTATATAACACTTGCAAGTAAAAAAGTTTTTAAGGAAAAGGATAGGGCATATCCACAAAATTTAGCTATATTTGTAAAATGAAAAACATTGTTATCGCATTAATCTTGCTGATGTCCTTCACAGGCGTTTCAGTACAAGCCTCAATCATTGTGGGCGCAGCCCGCACTGATGTATACGTTCCGTTGCTAAAAGGAAAAAAAGTGGGACTGCTGTCCAATCACACCGGCATGGTGGGTGACCGCCATACCCTGGACATAATGCTTGCCGAGGGAATTGAAGTCGTAATCATATTTTCGCCCGAACACGGTTTCCGGGGAACCGCCGACGCAGGCGAAAAGGTGGGCGATCGCAGCGTCATGTCGAGCACA
>DAAL01000132.1 GCA_001701065.1 Bacteroidales bacterium GP4 | reverse complement strand
GATTAAAGCAAGAATATTATGAGCAGAAAGGAAATGGAATTGTTTGATGTGGATGCACAATTGAATGAATTTTTTGGTCCGGAAGGTTCCCCCGAACGTAAAGCGGCGGAACAGCGGGCTGATGCTTTTTTTACCGGGCAAATAATCGAAGAAGCACGTCATTGTGCCGGTATTACCCAAGAAGAATTGGCGCAAAGGATAGGAACTAATAAATCATATATATCCAGAGTGGAGAATGGATATACAGAGCCTAAAGTTTCGACATTTTACAGGATTGTTGCCGCATTAGGACTTAAGGTTTCGCTGACGGCGCAATGATACATCCTCTGTGTATGCGTGAGCATGTATCTTTTAGTTTTGACAGTACAAAAATAACCTCGTAGAACCGGTGATTCTACGAGGTTTTCTGTGTAGATATTTTCTGTTAAGTTAGAAGGGGAGGTTGGAAGCCTGCACGCCCGCCATGATTCCGTCGATAGCGTATTGGCACTTTGCGGTTCCGTCCTTGCGATTGATGTCCATTCCTGTTTCCCAATAAAACGGTACGCAACCGTTGTTGCGGGCTTCGCGGGTCACCACTTCGTTCCAGTAAGCGCGTGAAGCTTCGTGCTGAGCCTGATATTCACCGGCGTTGCGCACTGATGATGAGTATTCGCCTATGATTACCGGTATTCCGGCATCGACATAGTTCTTTTTCATCTTAGCCATCTGTGAAGCTACGCTCGATTCGTCATGTCCGTTCACATTGCGTTCCGATCCGGGTACTAAATTGTCGCTACCCCAGAAGTATTTCACGATACTTCCCGGGAACCAAGCACCGTCTTTGTCCATAATGGTGAAGTCGGTGGGATCATAGAAGTGTACTTCCATGACAAGTTTGTCGGCAACATTGTCCTTAGGCATGTTCTTGCGGTAGTTGTCGTTGGCTGAATTGTTTATGTCAGTGGTGGGAGCCTGCACCACGAGGCAACGCAGAGCATTATTGCCTCCTGTGGCACGCACAGCGTCGATGAATGTCTGCTGATAGCGGATGATGTTTGCCACCGATTGGTCGTCATTGCCGTTAGGTTCATTCATTCCTGCGAAAAGCACATGTTCGTCGAAGTGGTTAAGACGGTTGGCTATCTGAGTCCAATAGTCGTGCTGTTTTCGGTCGATAGTCTGGTTGAATGCATCGGGAGTGTGGTTTTCGAGCCAACCGCCGTCCCAGTGTATGTTGACAATGGCGTACATGTCGTTTTCCACGATCCATCCCACCACTTGGTTCACACGGTCGAGCCACGCGGGGTCGATGGTGTTGGTGGCAGCGTCAGACACATGGCTGTCCCAAGCGCAGGGTACACGCACAGCATTGAACCCAAGAGCCTTAAGCCCCTTGATGTAGGCTTCGTTGACTTCGGGGTTGCCCCAGCCGGTTTCACCTCCCGGAACTTCGAGAGTGTTGCCTATGTTAACACCTGCCACCATGCGAGAGAGAAGCTGCTTGGCGGTCACATCTTTAATGGGGGTGTCGTCGTCATCGCCTTGCGGAGGTTGAGGTGCCACGTAAGAGGTGGCTTGCTTCACATTGATTGTTTTCGGAGTGTTTGCCGCGAAGAGCACTACCTTGGCGGTGCGTTCAGCCTCGGTATCGTTGGGCTGAGTCTTTACGGTCACATTGAAACCCTCGGTGGTGCGGTTGCCCACATTCACGGTAATCCATGATGTGTCGTCGCCATCCACACGTGCTGTCACTCTCTCGGATGACTTCACCGTGAAGCTGTTTTCGCCGCCGGCAGCAGGCACTGAAAGTCCTTCGGTCAATAGCTCTTGTGGCACTTCGAAGGCGGATACACCATTGCTGTTGTCGTCATCGTCGCCGCAAGATGTGAATGTCATGGCGGCAACCAATGACATGACAAGATAGATTGATTTGAATATATGCATAAGCTTTTTAATACGATGGTTTAAATTTTGGTTTAAAAGAGCCGTTCTCCGAAGAGTAACGGCTCCCTAACCATAATGTTTAATTTAATTATTAAAAGAGATTGGATGTCAAAAAGCAGGAGTTGAGAACAGGCTCTTGAATGAGAACTTCGCCTGCATAGATGTTGAGAATCCGAGAGCTTTAACTACATCGCCGTCGCGAGGACCAAATGCACAGTTGTCGGCGTTATTGCCACCGGTTGCGCCGTAGCAGTTCCATATTTCAAGACGATAAGCAGCACCGTCGGCGGTGTCGACTACTTTCTTGGGATCCCATCCGGTCAATGCAGTGCCGTCGAGGCTAAGCCCTGTGAGTTCAGCGTGGGTTCCGGGGAAGTAGTTGAACAGATTGTCCACTTGGATGAATGTCATGATAGAACCTGCGGCATGGTCACCCGATTCGTAAGTGATGTCAAAGTCCTTGGTAGAGAAGTCAAGTTTGTTCTGATCGTTCACTACGATGTTGAAGGTAGCGCCTTGGTTGTGTCCCCAAGTTCCACCCCAGTCGGGATTGATTGTAATCAAATTGGGGGTGAATGTCGGGTTTGTGATAATCACGATGTCCATTTCGAGTTTTTCGGCAAACTTGAAGTTGGGATCGTTTTCGCCCACGGTGTTGCTGAAGGGTGAATCAACCTTTCCGTCGACTGAGCCTTTGCCCCATATGTTGAAGAACTCGATGCGGAAGTTGCCGTTGTCCTCGATGTCGCCGTAGAAGAATTTGTTACCGTCAAATTGGATAGCTTCTCCGTCGCAACGGATTTCCTTGATAGCAACCACGGCTGAAGGGTTCTTGGCAAGAAGTTCCTTTACATCAAGAGTGAACACCATAGCACCGTTGCAAGCACCGTTGTAGGTGAATGTGTGCACACCGTCGAGGTCCATAGGCATGATGGTGGCTACTGTTTCGCCCCAAGTTCCACCCCAGTCAGCGCCTACGCAAAGCAGACTTACTTCGTATCCGTATTTCTTGGACTGCGGGATATAGTTTACCGAGATGGTAGCGGGTTCAGAGTCACGGAAGTAACCGAACTGGAGGGTATTGTCGCTCTGGGTAAGAATCTTGATTTTGTTCTTACGGTTGTTCACATATCCGTCCTTGTAGTTGTCGGGAACGAGAAGGTCGATGTCGGAAGTGATGGTCATATCGTTCATGTCGATAGTGTACTTACCGGTCTTTTCTTCGCCGTTCTGGTTCTTCACCACGATGGTTCCGTCCTCGTTGATGGTCATGTAACCGGTGCAGTCACCGAAAGCCCAGTTGTTGGTAGCGTCAGCTTCCCATGCCCATACATCTCCTACCACGGGTTCGCCGTTAGTGAGAGTGCGCCATGAGTCGTCGGTTCCGTAGAAGTGTACGGGGCCTGCGAAGATTGCCGATTTGCCGTTGTTGTAGTCGATTTCCCAAGTCTGGTAGAGTTTGGACTTGTCGAGCACTACGTTGCGGGCGGTTGAAACGGCACGTGCCGATACAGCCTGGTAAACGGGGATTGAAGTACGAGCGCCGGTAGTGGCGTTGAACTCGTAAGCGATAGCATACTGCTTGTTGTTGGGGTTGACTGAACCGGTCAGGTAAATACCATCAGTGCCTACTCCTGTAACATCGTTGATGGTGCGTGAACCGGCGGCGGGCAAGAAGATAGAGTTGCCGTTAGGTCCGGTGAGCTTGTAACCTGCCACACCGTCCTGAGTGGTCCATTCCGAAGTACAGAGTGAGAACAGTTCTTCAAAATCAGCGGCAGTGGGGAGAGTGGCTTTACCGCCGTAGGTCTGATTCACGATGTCCTTTGCGGTCTTATAAGTATCTTCCGATGCGAAGTCCGCGGGGTCGATGCTGTTGTTCACGCCGTTCACGTCGCCGAATCCGAAGCGTCCGCCAAGTTCGTTCTCTGTGGTTGCGCCCACATTGTATTTAGCCCATTTCACGGAAAGACCGAGATCCACAAGGTCCTTGTCAAGGTTGAAGTTCTGAGCAGCTGTGGTGAATGTTTCCACCGGACCGTACACAATGCCTGTGCCGAGGTCCACATAAGCCGCATAGTAGTAGGTCTTGGCGGGAAGAAGTCCCTGCACATCCACTGTGAAGTCGGGAGCTACTGTTGCAGCGGGGATCACAAGCCCTGCGCGTACAGCTTCCACACCGCTCTTGGTGGAGATTACGATACCCACAGTGGCATCGGTGGTCATTCCTGTAACCGCACCTCCGAGTACAGCCGATACACTGTTTACGGA
>DAAL01000138.1:717-15144 GCA_001701065.1 Bacteroidales bacterium GP4 | reverse complement strand
ATAATCTATTATTCATTTTTAGGCTATAACACCACAAAGTTAACCAAAGATTTCAGAGAATAAACCATCTTTGCAAAGAAATGTGATTTTAACAGTTCAAGGTTTCGATAGTTTTTACTAACTTTGTAAGATACGACAAAGGTGCCGTAGAAAAAAGCTTATAAAACTAATGATAGACTCAACCACAATCTTGCCTAACGAAAACCCAAGCGAAACATCCGGTAACTATACCGGTGATGACATTAGAACCCTCGACTGGAAGGAGCACATCCGGCTCCGTCCGGGAATGTATATCGGTAAACTCGGCGACGGATCCCAGAATGACGACGGTATTTACGTGCTTCTGAAAGAAGTCATGGACAATGCCATCGACGAATACATGATGGGCTTCGGCAAGCAGATTGACATTCAGATAGACGAAGAGGCGGTGGAAGTGCGGGATTATGGACGAGGCATCCCCCTTGATAAGCTCTTTGACGTGGCATCCAAGATGAACACCGGAGCCAAATACGACTCCAAGGCGTTCAAAAAATCGGTGGGACTAAACGGTGTCGGCATAAAAGCCGTCAACGCGCTCTCCATCGAATTCAAAATCAGGAGTTGCCGCGAAGGGAAAGCGAGAGAACTCACGTTCAGCTGTGGAGAAGTATTGTCCGACTCGGGCATTGTCCCCTCCGACGATGCAGCCGGCACCACCGTGAGCTTTGTCCCTGACAACAGGATATTCAAAGACTACCGCTACCATCAGGAATACATCGAGCCGCTGATACGCAACTACACTTTCCTCAACACAGGTCTTTCCATCTACCTCAACGGCAAAAAATACTATTCCAAGAACGGACTGCTCGACCTTCTCAAAGAGAACCTCACCACCGAGCCGCTCTACCCCATCATCCACCTCAAAGGTGACGACATCGAGGCTGTAATTACCCACACCCGTCAGTTCGGCGAAGAATACTACTCCTTTGTCAACGGTCAGCACACCACCCAGGGAGGAACTCATCTCACTGCGTTCCGTGAGTCAGTGTCACGCACCATCAAAGAGTATTTCAATAAAAACTTTGAATATTCCGACATACGCGGCGGAATGGTGGCGGCGATTTCAATAAAAGTGGAGGAACCGGTGTTTGAATCGCAGACCAAGACAAAACTCGGCTCTCGCGACATAGGCCCCGAAGGCCCCACAGTCGCCAAGTTCATAGGCGACTTCATCAAGAAAGAGTTGGATAATTATCTCCACATCGATCTTGAGACTGCCGATATCCTCCTGAAGAAAATCCAGGACAACAAGCGTGAACGCGATGCCATGGCAGGCGTGAAGAAGGCTGACCGTGAGAAAGCCAAGAAAATAGCCATCCACAACAAGAAACTCCTCGACTGCCGCACCCATCTCAGTGACGTTAAAGGCGATGAAAGCAAAAAAGAAGCATCGTCCATCTTCATCACCGAGGGTGATTCCGCAGCCGGCTCTATCACCAAGATACGCGACGTGGACACCCAGGCGGTATTCTCCCTGAGAGGAAAACCGTTGAACACCTACGGCATGCCCTTGGTGGAAGTCTACAAGAATGAAGAGTTTGCCCTGTTACGCGCCGCCCTGAACATCGAGGACAGCATCGACGACCTCCGCTACAACAAAGTGATCATAGCCACCGATGCCGATGTGGACGGGATGCACATTCGCCTGCTGCTGCTCACTTACTTCCTTCAGTTCTTCCCTGACCTGATAAAGAAAGGACACGTGTACGTGCTGCAGACCCCCTTGTTCCGTGTGAGGAACAAAAAGACCACGCGCCGGTCAGGCAATAAGCCGAAAAAAGCAAGCGACTCAACAACTGATGACACATATTATTGTTATAATGATGAGGAGAGGATAAACGCCATTAACCGCTTGGGTGCTAATGCCGAAATCACTCGATTCAAAGGTTTGGGAGAAATATCCCCGGAAGAGTTCAAGGATTTCATAGGACCTGACATGCGTCTTGACCGTGTAAATCTGCGAAAAGAGGATGCTGTGGGTGAATTGCTGGAATTCTACATGGGTAAGAACACTCCTGAACGCCAAAACTTTATTATTGAAAACTTAGTAGTAGAAGATGACTCACAAATCTCCTGAGAGGACAGCGATATACCCCGGAACCTTCGACCCGTTCACTGTTGGGCATTTATCCATCGTGGAACGCGGACTTAAAATTTTCGACCGCATAATAATAGCCATCGGTGTCAACGAATCGAAGAAGTCCTATCTCCCGGTGACCACACGCATCAATCACATAGCACGGGTGATAGAGGACATCCCCAACGTCGAAGTGATAAGCTACGAAGGACTGACGGTGGATGTGGCTAAAAAGTACGATGCCCGGTTTATACTCCGAGGAGTAAGGACCGTCGCCGACTTTGAATACGAAAAAAACTTGGCATATGCCAATTGCCAGATATCAGGCATCGAGACGGTATTGCTCTACACACTGCCCCATCTTGCCTATATAAGCTCGACACTTGTCAGGGATTTACACCGCAATGGGCATAACATAGCCGATTTCGTGCCTAAAGCTCATTATCTTGATTAAAACATTACTTTTTATGAAAAAAGCCACCCTATTTTTATTTATTGTTGCTGCTGTAATATCTTCGTTTCCCGGAATTGCCCAGACTTTTAATCTTACCCCGGAGCGCAAACTACAGTTAGCCGAAGAGGTAATCTCAAAATTTTATGTGGAAAGCGTCGACCAAGATACCATAGTGGATGAAGCTATACGCGCCATGCTCAAGACTCTCGACCCCCATTCAGCCTATTCAACGCCTGAGGAAACCAAGGAACTCAACGAACCCCTTAACGGCAACTTCAGTGGCATAGGCATCCAGTTCAACATGGCTACCGACACCCTCTATATCATCCAGACCATTTCTGGCGGTCCCTCCGAGAAGGTTGGGATTATTCCCGGCGACCGCATCCTGCAGGTCAATGACACCATAATCGCTGGGGTTAAGATGAAAAATACTGACATCATGAAGCGGCTGCGCGGCCCCAAAGGCACCACCGTCAATGTCAAAGTCATGCGCCCCGGCGTAAAGGACATGCTCGATTTCACCATCACCCGCGACGATATACCCATCTATAGCGTGGACGCTGCCTACATGGCTGCCCCCGGCACCGGATATATAAGAATCAGCCGTTTTGCCGAAACCACCCCTGCCGAAGTGAAGGACGCTCTCTCCAAACTGAAAAAGCAAGGAATGAAACGCCTTATAATAGACCTTCAGGACAATGGCGGAGGCTATCTTAACGCGGCTCAGGAAATAGCCGGAATGTTCTTAAAGAAGGGCGACCTGATTGTGTACACTGACGCGCCCCGTTCACCGAGCTATAGCTTTGTCGCCGACAAGAACGGCGAATATCAGGACATCCCTGTGGCTGTGCTCGTCAACCAGTATTCGGCATCGGCAAGCGAAATCGTTGCCGGAGCTATACAGGACCATGACCGAGGAGTCATAGTAGGTCGACGCACATTCGGCAAGGGACTGGTGCAACGCCCGTTCCCTTTCCCTGACGGCTCCATGATCAGGCTCACCGTGTCAAAATACTATACCCCCTCGGGACGATGCATCCAGAAACCTTACGTGAAAGGCGACCTTGACGACTATGTGAGCGACATGAAGCACCGCTACGATGCCGGCGAGTTCATGCATTCCGATTCCATCCACTTCCCCGATTCGCTGCGCTACAGCACATTGAAGAATCAGCGTGTAGTCTACGGAGGAGGAGGAATCATGCCCGACCGTTTTATTCCGCTCGACACCACATGGTACAGCGATTACTACCGTGACGTGATGGCTAAAGGCATTCTGTACCGCTACGTGCTCAACCATCTTGACAGCTACAGGAATTCAATAAAGGACACCTACCCCACTTCCGAAGTGTTCATAGCCGGCTTCAATGTCTCTCCGGCTATGATGCAGGAGATTGTGGACATGGCTACAGCCGCTGACATAGAATACAACGAGGAGCAGTTCAACACCAGCAAGGAATATATGTCCACATTGCTGAAAGCTCTGCTTGCCCGGGATTTATATGACGACGGCATTTACTACAAATTGGTCAACGAGCTTAATCCCGTGTATGTCGACGGATTAAAGCTGATAAGCGATCCTCAACAGTATAATAAGTTACTTCAATGAAAGAAAACATAATCAGTAAAGAAACTTCGGAAAAGACCGTCCTTGTGGGATTGATTACACCCACTCAGGGCGAAGCTAAAGCTAAAGAGTATCTCGACGAGTTGGCGTTTCTGGCTGACACCGCCGGCGCTGTGACTGAAAAGACATTCCTTCAGAAGGTGGATTATCCTAATCCACGCACATTCGTGGGCAAAGGCAAACTGGAAGAGATAAAGGAATATGTCGAGAACAACGACATAGGTTTGGTGATTTTCGACGATGACCTGTCCACCAAGCAGGTGGCTAATCTCGAAAAAGAACTGCAGATAAAGATTCTCGACCGCACAAGCCTTATCCTTGACATATTTGCGAAGCGCGCACAGACGGCAAATGCCAAAACCCAGGTGGAACTGGCTCAATACCAATACCTCCTGCCGAGGTTGACCCGAATGTGGACCCACCTCGAACGCCAGCGAGGCGGTATCGGTATGCGCGGCCCCGGTGAAACTCAGATTGAGACCGACCGCCGTATTATCCTCGACAAAATATCCCGCCTAAAAGCTGAACTTGAAAGCATCGACAAGCAGAAATCCATTCAGCGCAAGAACCGCGGCAAGCTCACCCGCATAGCTCTCGTGGGCTACACCAATGTGGGGAAATCCACCTTGATGAACCTCTTGAGCAAGAGTGATGTCTTTGCCGAGAACAAGCTGTTTGCGACACTGGACACCACTGTGCGTAAAGTCATCATCGACAATCTCCCCTTCCTGCTGACTGACACTGTGGGATTCATCCGCAAGCTTCCGACCCATCTCGTCAACTCCTTCAAATCGACCCTCGACGAAGTCAGGGATGCTGACATTCTCATCCACGTGGTTGATATAAGCCATCCGCAATTTGAGGAGCAGATAGAGATTGTCAACAAGACCCTCAGCGAGATATGCGGCAAGGACAACGATAAAAAGATGATTATCGTGTTCAACA
The DNA here is from genome assembly GCA_001701065.1 of Bacteroidales bacterium GP4. Lineage (GTDB taxonomy): Bacteria > Bacteroidota > Bacteroidia > Bacteroidales > Muribaculaceae > Muribaculum. The sequence goes on along the minus strand of DAAL01000138.1, from coordinate 10,002 downwards.
AAGTGGACGCGTTCTCTTACGTTCCCAAGGACGAGGACGATCTCACGCCCCGAACCAAGGAAAATATTCCCCTTGAGGAGCTTAAAGCCACATGGATGGCTAAGCTCAACGACGATTGTGTGTTTATCTCGGCTAAAGAGCAATTCAATATTGATGAATTAAAACAAAAAATCTACGATAAAGCCAAGGAAGTGCACATGACCCGCTTCCCTTACAATGATTTTCTTTTCCAGAAATATGACGACGATTTATCGCCGGAGGATAACAATACCGATATAACCGAATAAAATCAGTCCATATGCAATACCGAAATCTAAAAAAGGAAGAAATAGACATTCTATCCCGTAAAGGGTGCAGTGCCGAGAACTGGGATAAAATCTTTGTAAAGGAAGGTTTCAATCCCGGTAATTACCGTAATGCGACATTCATTGGCGAGGTGTATTTAGGCAACACCGACGAAGGACACCTTACATCCACAGGCTATAAAGTCAATTCCGGTATATACGACGCTGTGATTCATAATTGCAGCATCGGCGACAATGTGTACATTTCCCGCATCGGAGAGCATCTGTCCAACTACCACGTAGGCGACAACTCATTTATATCCAATGCGGCTTCAATATCGGCAAACGCATCTTCCGCATTCGGTAACGGAACCAAGGTATCGGTCATGAACGAGAACGGAGGAAGAGTTGTGACCATATACGAAAACATAAGCTCACAGATTGCCTACATTCTCGCATTGTACAGGCACGATTCACGCCTTGTCAATGCCTTGGAAGATATTATCGACCGCAATGTCACTGAACACCGCATAGGACACGGAACCATCGAAAACGATGTCAGGATAGCCAACTGCGGCATCATCGCCAACGTCAATTTCAGGAGCAAGTCGGTCGCCGAGGGCATAAGCAAACTGAGCAACGGCACCATAGGCATCGAGGCATACGCCGGAGTGGGTGTAATTGCTGAAAACTTCATCTTTATGTCGCAGTCACGAGTCGATTCAGGCTCCAAGCTCCACAATGTGTTAGTGGGGCAAAACAGTTCCATCGCCAACGGCTTCATTGCCCACGACTCGCTTTTCTTCGCCAACAACACCCTTGAATGCGGCGAGGCTTGCGCAGTTTTCGCCGGCCCCCACACCGTGTCAATGCACAAGTCCACCCTCCTAATTGGCGGAATGTTCTCTTTCTTCAATGCCGGCTCCGCTACCAACGAAAGCAACCACCTCTACAAAACAGGTCCGGTGCATCAGGGTATAATGCGGCGCGGATGCAAGACCGGAAGCGGCACCTACATCAAGTGGCCTGCGTCGTTCGGTATGTTCAATTTCGTCGCCGGAAAACACTATTCCCACCCTGACACTTCACTGCTCCCCTTCTCCTATGTCCTGGAACGTGACGGAAAAACTTTAGTTCTGCCCGGAAACAGCATCCGAAACATAGGCACCACCCGCGATATACTCAAATGGGAAACAAGGGACACCCGTAAGCCGGAATACGGCAACCTCGACATCATCAACAACGACATTGCCAGCCCTTACTTCCTGGAAAATATAATCAACGGACTCGACTTCCTGAAAAATTGCGACAAGAACCCCGATTACTGCGCCGATTACAACATCACCATAGACGAAGCGTGGATAGAGCGAGGAAAGAATTTATACAAGGTAGCCGAGCAGACTGTGCTTGTGACTGCGCTGCTCGACATGATTCTTACCCACTACTCCCATCCCGTTGACCACCCTGACATGTCCCACTGGATCGACGCAAGCGGAATGCTCGTCCCTCAGTCAAGGATGGATGACCTTGTGGAAAAAATCATCAACAACGACATCAAGTCAGTCGAAGAGCTTCATTCGGCTATCATGGGAATAAATGCCGAATACACTGACATGAAATTCTCTTACATGGCTCACCGGCTGGAGAAGAATTTCGGAATACGTTACTCCTCGTTATCGGCTAATGACTCTATCCGCATCCTGCGCAAATTCATTGACTCGCTGCTGCTGCTGGCGAAGGAATTCTATAACGACGCACAGAAAGAGTTCTCCGGCTCCTCCATGATAAGCTATGGAATTGACGGCGACATGACTGTCCGTGAACAGGACTTTATAGCCGTGAGAGGGTCATACAGCACGGACAAAGTGGTGTCTAACATCCGAAAACACTATTCCGGAATCATCGAAAAAGCCCACCAAGTTATCCATATGCTGAAAAAGACTATTGCAGATAACAATAATTCATAGTAACTTTGCACTCATTCTTCGTGTCAGCTAACAGCTGACCTAATAAACTTGATTTTCATTAAAATGACATTAAAAAATTCGATTCGATATTGTTTCGCTGTAGTAATGCTCAGTGTGATTGCAGGCTGCAGCTCGACCAACAAGTGGAAAATAGAAGGTAAAATCGCCGATGCCGACAACCGTGACATTATCGTGGAAATGTCGGAGAACGGCTATTGGTTCCCACTTGACACTGTTAAGACCGACAAGAGCGGTAACTTCTCCTACAGCCACGAGGCGATAGGATACCCTGACATCCTGCGTATGCGCATGGGCGACAAAAGCATCTATTTCCCTGTGGACAGCGTCGAGACAGTCAACATCACTTCATCACTCGATAACTTCGGCAGCGACTACACTGTGTCAGGAAGCCAATCAGCCAACGTAATGATGGGAGTCGACAAGATGATAAGGGACGCCGCCGCCAACGGTTCAAACACAGCTGTCAACGACTCTATCCTGAAACGTGAATTAGGAAATATCATCCTCAGCGACCCGTCAGGAATTGTGTCGTTCTACATCATCAACAAGACCGTAAACGGAAAGCCCATCTTTAATCCTTCCGACACCCGCGACGTGCGCATAATAGGAGCCGTGGCTAACGCCTACAACGAGTTCCGCCCTAACGACCCCCGCACAAAGTATCTAAAAACTTTGTTCCTTGCCAACCGTCCGCAATATCAGAGTTCATCAGTCCCTACTGACACTATCCAGGTGAAAGAACTTAACTTCTTTGAAATTGACCTGAGCGACAACACCGGCAAGCAGAACAAACTGAGCGACATCGTAGCAAAAAACAAAGTGGTGGTATTGAACTTCACCGCCTACACTGCACAAAAATCGCCGGCATTCAATATCGAATTGGCGCAGATGTACGAAAAGTACCACAACCAGGGCGTTGAGATATTTCAGGTGGCAATCGATCCTGATGAGTACCAGTGGAAACAGACCGCAAAGAATCTGCCGTGGATCACAGTCTACAATCCCGGCACTGACGGCGATGTGCTCCGCAAATACAATGTCAACGGAATCCCCACTACCTACATTCTCGCTAACGGCGAACTTGTGAAGAGAGTGGACGACATTTCTAAAATATCATCGGAAGTGGCAAAATACCTCTAATTGAGCTTCACTTCCCCTTGTGAAGTGAAATGAGCTTTACAATATTTTTGTCCTAAATAAAGTTCATAGAGACCGCGTAAAAACGGTCTCTTTTTGTTTCGGTGCAGTCGATAAGCCACCACAGGCATCCTCATCCACCAGTCCTGCGGATTGTAGAGATAGATCATAACGCCGGTGCCCTTCAGTATCCCTTTATCCTCTATCTTTTTGAGATAAGTACTGTCCTGAGGATGCGACGCTATGTCTATAGGCACAAACACGCAGGTAAGTCCCTTCCTTAGGGCGGTGAATATAAACGCTTCACCTTCCCCGCAATGCACAACCGGAGCGCCTAACCCCATCAGTTCATTGAACCGCACCTTCCCTTGGACCGAACAGCGGCGGAACGCTATCTCTATTTCATTGACATAGTGGAACTTTGCCGGCTTCTCCTTTAATACATACTCTTTCTTAGGGTAGTATTTGGAAGATGCCTCATTCCCGGTGAATCGAAACAGTATGATATCAGCATACTTACGCTCTTCAAAGCACCTAATCACATTCAGCATCTGACCGAGCGTGAAAGTCTCGTCATCATCCATTATCAGGCATATATCGCCTTGGGCGTGCTCTATAGCCACATTCCGGTTTAAGCTCAATCCGCGTGTGGCATGTTGAATCACTTGTATATCCTCGCGGCGCAATGACTCAGGAATTTCAGTATCGCCGTCATTTTGCCAGCCCACCACATATCGAATCAGCGGATGCACGGGAAGCACCATCCCCTCCACCCTTCTAATACCCTCCTCGCCCAGAGTCGCTATTATAATATCTAATGTCATGGCTTGTGATAATGGAAAACAAACTTACGAAATTTATATTGATTTTTCCTTATATTTTTCTGATTTTTCGTATTTTTGTATTCAATAATCAATAAATAAAATGGATTGTGACCCCAAGGTATCAATAATCATCGTAACCTATAACCAGGAAAACAGTATCGCCCGTGCCCTGCAGTCGGTACTGGACCAAAACACCGATTTCCCTTACGAGATTGTCATCGGCGATGATTGCTCTTCCGATGCCACTTATGATATATGCCAAGAATTTGCGGCAAAATATCCGGGGATTATCCGGTTGTTCCGGAATGAAGAAAACCAAGGAGTGCAGGCAAACTACTTTGACACTCTTTTACGGTGCCGGGGAAAATACATAGCTGACTGCGCCGGCGATGACTTCTGGACCGATACGGCAAAGCTGCAGAAAGAAGCTGACGTTCTGGAGTGCAACAACAGCATCTCGTTGGTCCACACCGGATGGTGCTACTACGATGAAGCAACCCAAAAAACACTCCCTTCCGACCCCCATAACCTGAAAGCGGAATATCATCCCGTAATGAGTCAGGTCAACGATCTTCTTTTACCCATCATCCAGCACAAGGCTGCGCCGATAATTCACCTGTGCACCGCCATGTACAGGAAGGACCTTATCATGTCCTACTATAATGACGACCCTGACCTGTTCCGCAATAAGAAGTACGGTTGCGAGGACCTGCAGATTTCAGCTTGCATGGCTCATGCCGGAGCCATAGGCTATATCCCTGATGTGACGTTATGCTATTCCATAGGCAATGCGTCGATGATGTCGACTGAAAATCCGCTTAAGACCTACACATTCTACAAAAAGACGATAAAACTTATCGACCGCCTTAGCGAGAAATTCGCCATCGACAAGAATCTGTTGGCGCAGTGTTATACCGACAGGATAAACCATCTTTATGCGCAGGCTTTCGTGCTTCACGACCGGGAGTTGATTGCTGAGACCAAAGCCTTAGCAGCAGAATATCAAGTTCCCCTTTCGGTAAAATCACGCATAAAGGACATCATCACCCGCAACGAATGGCTGTGGAGCCGGTTCACCAAATCAAGGAAGCCATGAGCCAGCCCACCTGTTCAATAGTCGTCCCGGTATTCAACAGAGGCTCTCTCGTAGGAAAAACTCTCGACTCCATCTATGCCCAGGACTACCGCCCATTGTCGCTGATTGTGGTCGACAACAACTCCACTGACCATACCCTTGAAGTGCTTCACTCCTGGAGCGGGGAGCATAATTCCCAAAATTTCAAAGTGACTGTACTGTCCGAGACAAAGCCGGGAGCAGCTGCCGCACGCAACAAGGGGTTGAGCGTTGTGGATAGCGACTATGTCATGTTCTTCGACTCCGATGACATTATGGAGCCGCAGCATTTAAGCTCGGTGATGTCGGCGATAAAAGAAAACAATTGTCCCGATATCGTGGGATGGGATGTCGCCATCAATCACCTCGACGGACGGCAGCAGCTCATGGAATTTCCGTCAGGCGACTATTTCTTTCGGCATTTCTTCAACAGCATCCTATCCACCCAGCGATATGCCGTCAAAACACGGTTTCTGCACGATTGCGGCGCATGGAATGAAACACTCCTCGGTTGGAACGACTACGAGCTTGGAATAAGGTTGCTGCGCCATGCTCCGAGAATAGCGAAAGCTGAAGGCGCGCCTATGGTTAAAGTGCTGCGGCAGGCTGACTCCATCACCGGCACAAAATACTCCGATAAATCCTCTTACTGGGAAAACTGCCTTGACGAAATCCAACGTGTCCTACCGCCCGAATACCAAAACGGGATAAATCTTCGACGCATGGTTTTAGCCGCATTGTATCGGCGGGAAAAGTCTCACGAAAGCGACCGCTTGCGTCATGCCGTCATTGCGTCATGCCGCTCCCGGAAAGAAGCCCGGCTGCTTGACTTTGCCTACCGCTATACTCTCCTGCACGGCAGAGGCATCCACTATATTCTCCGTCGGTTTGTTGGGTTTTAAGTCGTTTACTTCCGGTTGCGGTTTGGGTTGTGGCTGTGGTTGAGCCTGAGCCTTTGCCGCCTCGATTTTTGCCTTCTTAGCTTTACGCATCTCCCTCGCCTTTGCAAGACGGCGGTTGCGACGATCCACCTCCATTTTCATCATCATCAAAACCGCCCCGCCATGAGTTTGCGCAGCAAGTTCCCCGGTAATCTGATAATTAATGATTGCGGTCATCACTCTTTCTCTAACTTCCGGAACCAAGTACTTAAGAGCCTCCATCCATTCCGGATTAAAATAAATTGACTTTTTCATAATGCAATAAATTTAGTGTGTTTTCAAATACAATGCAAATATACAACCCCGCCCACCCCCTTGTCAAGCCTTTTAACATTATTTTGCATTCACCCCATCCCGAGTGCCGACTTTGTTCCGCCACGCTGTGGCTTGGGGATGGTGGGTGTGGATACGGTTTACCGGGGGTTGCGAGCGGCTACGCGGCTCTTACCCCCGGCTACAACAGAGATATCCGCCTACAGCGAAAATTGCGTTCTCCCAGAAAAATGGTTATCAGCCAACAGCGAATCAGTAATATCGTTTTGCGGTCGTTGCCATCCCAATGGTGATATTGTGTTATGGTTGTTGTCATCTCGATGGGGAAATATGTTGTGGTCTCTGCCTTCTTGATGGTGATATCGTGTTGTGGTCAAAGCCATACTCAGGGTAATATATGTTGTGGTCGTTGTCATAAATATATTATGGTTGTATGATTTGGTGATACCCCGTAGGGAGAAGCCGTGTAGCGGCGTAACACGGTTGTAGACGGCGGTAAGGGCTACGGAGTAGACCGCAACCGCCGGATCGATCGACACATACATTTCCGGAACCCCATTCGGGGTGACTACACCGGAAATCGCTCCTGCTGTTTAAAATCGGATTATTAATTTCATTGTGAATTTCAGAAAATTATATTAACTTTGCCGATGTAGACCGCTCTGTGGAAGCCCCGGTTTGGGGCTGAGGGTGGGATGCTGACATAATAAAAAGCGTTTATCCGCGCTGATTCTTGACACTTCGGAATTCTCGCAAAATTCAGTCAATAGTCAAGGATTGAGCAACGGTAGATGCCCACGGTATGTAATTATCTTGCATTCGGCACGGTATTTCGGGAGAAATATAGCCGGACGCATTGATTGCATATACTGGCGTAGGGCTTCTGCGTTGCCGTCCGACTATTGATGGGCAATGCGAGAAGCCTCGAAGTGTAGGACGGTAACTGATACAGATTCCTACGCTTTTTTGTATAAAAATACAAACGCCAACGAGAGGATGACCGAGGCAACTTATTATTTATGAATGTCGCATCTTCATTTTATGACGGTCTAAATAAATTAGTAGTAGGATTTCTGATTCTGTTCCCATTCATCGACTTTTGCTGTAAAGGTAATGATGAGATTGCCACTATTTCACTTATCGTATTTTGCTGGTTAATAGGAATATTCTTATGGGCTTTTCTCAAAACCCTAAGCTTTATATGTTTATCTAAATTTAACTTATCCCATCTATTCAAATCCATTCCGTTGCCTAAGAAAAACAATATAGATTGGATTAATCACGAATACCATTCAGCATCAGAGGATGTGGGATGCAAATACATCATAAAAGGGAAATCCACCCCGATTGATAATCTTGAGTTGAACGATTACTACATCATTTATTATGCAGTCCAACGGAATGGTTTGTTAGGTTCGGTACCGATATTGGAGAGTTATTCTGCATTCTTCTCCAATCTACCGTTTGTCTTTCTTTGGTATATTATCCTCATACTTACAGGCATATGGCAAAACAACCCGATAACAACGCGGTGTTGTGCTATTGCCGTCCTTTTGGGTTTAACACTTGTTTCAATGTATTTCCGAAAAGTCATTGAACATAAAATTTTCAGTTCCGTGTTACACGCTTATTTATTAGGAGTTAAAAACAAAAACAATATCAAATCAATTAAAACCAATTAACCAATGAAAAAAACATTATCAATGTTGCTTGGAGTGCTTGTATCACTCTCCGCGTTTGCCCGCGATTTTAGCTATACTTATGAAGGTCAAACGCTTACTTACACCATTACAGGAGACAACACCTGCCAAACAAAAGCTGGTGAACTGAGGACTTCTCCCGGAAATGAAGTCAAAGGTTCCCTTATCATACCTTCTGTCGCTAAAGATGGAGAGAAGGAATACTCTGTAATAGCTATTGGAGATTTTGCCTTTTGGGAAAACTACAGTCTGACTTCTGTAATCATTCCTAACACCGTAACTTCAATTGGAGTTGCCGCTTTTTTCTCCTGTAACACCTTGGCTTCAGTAGAGATCCCCAACTCCGTGACTGAAATAGTCCATAGTGCTTTCTGGGGTTGCAGCAGTCTGACTTCGATATCCATTCCTAATTCTGTGACTTCAATTGGAGATTATGCTTTCTACCAATGTAGCGGTTTAACCTCAATTGAAATGTCAAGTTCTTTAACTTCAATTGGAGATAATGCTTTCTACCAATGTAGCAGTCTGACCTCAATTGAAATGTCAAGTTCTTTAACTTCAATTGGAGATAATGCTTTCTACCAATGTAGCAGTCTGACCTCAATTGAAATACCTAATTCAGTCACTGAAATAGGCATGAATGCATTCAGTTACTGTTACAGCCTGACTTCAATAAAAATTCCTAATTCCATAACTTTTATAGACAATGGTGTTCTCGCCGGCTGCCATGGACTGACATTGGTAGAGATACCCAACTCTATAACTTCTATCGGCGACGGTGCTTTCTTGGATTGCAGCGGTCTGACTTCGGTGGAGATACCCAACTCCGTAACTTATATCGGCGGCGGTGCTTTCCAGGCTTGCAGCGGCCTGACTTCGATTGAAATCCCAAATTCTGTAACTGAAATAGGCGAACGCGCTTTCTCCGAATGCCTAAGTCTAACTTCAATAGAAATCCCTAATTCGGTCACTGAGATAGAATTATATACATTTTATTGCAGCGGTCTGACTTCGATAGAGATAC
>DAAL01000138.1:0-664 GCA_001701065.1 Bacteroidales bacterium GP4 | reverse complement strand
TAACTTCGATATCTATCCCCAATTCTGTGAATTCTATCGGAGATTATGCGTTTTCCGATTGCAGCGGTCTGACATCGATAGAAATTCCAAATTCCGTCACTGAGATAGGCCGTGGAGCTTTCCGCTACTGCAGCGGTCCGACTTCGATTGAAATCCCAAATTCCGTGACTAAGATAGGCGATTGGGCTTTCTTGGGTTGGAGCGGTCTGACTACAATTGAAATTCCCAATTCTGTAACAGAGATAGGCATGGAGGCATTCTTCGGCTGTAGCGGTCTAACTTCGATATCTATCCCAAATTCAGTGAATTTTATCGGGGATTATGCGTTTTCCGAAAGCGTCGGTCTTACCAATATATATTATCGAACATTAGAACCTATTATAGCAGATGAAAATATCTTCCCCAATAAAACATACACAAATGCGACTCTTTATGTAGCAAAAGGTGGTCTTGATAAGGCATCCTCTACCAAGCCTTGGAAGTTATTTAAGAATATCAAAGAAATGGATTTCTCGGGAATTGATGATATCGTAACCGATGCGGAGATTGACTTTTCTGCCCCCGTGGAGGTATATAATACCAATGGCGTTCTTGTGTCGGACAACATCGATAACCTCTCAAGTGGCATCTACATTGTCCGTCAAGGCAATAAGACAAAGAAAAT
>DAAL01000249.1 GCA_001701065.1 Bacteroidales bacterium GP4 | reverse complement strand
TAGATGGCTGTTGCCGATGCGTCCTTAAGAATAGTCATTGACTCGATGTTCTGAGGATTGATCATGGTAAGTGCGTTGGTTCCACCGGCGTTGCTCTGGTTGGACATAGGCACTCCATCCACTACAATAAGAGGGTCATTGGAAGCGGAAAGTGATGATCCGCCACGGATACGGATAATAGTCGCACCGCCTGTAGGGTTACCGCCGTTGGTGGTTACAACCACACCAGGGCTTGCGCCTACAAGGAGGTCTTGGGTAGAAGTAGCGATACCGGCTTCAATGTCATCCGGTTTGATGACTGCCACTGAACCGGTGGCATCGGATTTCTTAACGGCACCGTAACCGATGGCTACGACTTCGTTAAGCATCACGGAGTTTTCGCTCATCACTACATCGATTTGTGTGCGACCATCCACAGGGATTTCTTGCGTTTCATATCCTACGTAGGATACTACCAACACAGCGTTAGGCTCGACTTCGAGATGGTAGATACCGTCAAAGTCAGTAGCCGCACCCAAGGATGTACCTTTAGCTATCACACTCGCTCCGATTAGGGGCTCTCCGGTATTATCGGTCACAGTACCGCTTACGGCAATTTTCTGCGCGATAGCCGGGAAAGAAAGACAAAGCATCATGACTGCGATGACCCATGCCTTTCTGTTCATTTGAAAACAAATGTGCTTCATGCGGGGGTTTGTTTAGTTTTACAATTTGAAATATTTATTCTCATTTTTTATTTTTTATCATTTCGCTACGAAACCGTACCTGCGTTGGCTCACTGGCTCTCTTTCCGCACACACTACACGGAAGAGGGTCAATAATCGGTTTCTGACAACTTAAATTTCTTCTTTAGACACTATCTTTATTCACTCGTCGAGGTGGTTTCCACCCCTCTGAAGTAAGTACAAGTGCAAATTTATAACTTTATTACATTATTTTTACAAAAAAAGAGTGAAAAATATCTCCACTTTTCCATTTTTAACCTTTATTAATATATTAAAGGTTTCTTAGAGGGTGTTAAAACGGATACCCTATCGCAAGATGGAAAGCGAGGGAGTTCTTGAACGAAGTCATATTGTAATATCCCTTCTTGCCGGTGTCATATGGAGCATGGATGCCGATTCCCAGGTCACCGCGGATAATAAGCATACTTATATCAAACCGCAACCCAACTCCGGTGCCCACGGCAAGTTCCTTGAAGAAGTTTTTGGCTTCAAGCTTGCCGCCGGGACGCATCGGGTCGTCCTTAAGGAGCCACACATTGCCGCTGTCAAGGAACAACGCGCCGTGCAGGATGCCCCATATGGGGAAACGGTACTCAACATTGAACTCAAACTTGAATGTACCTGTTTCGTCGAAGTTATTGCCGCCTTCGGTCTGCGGATGGTAGCTTCCCGGACCAAGGCTGCGCACCGTGAACGCACGTACCGAGTTGGCTCCTCCCACATAGAACTGTTCGCTGTAAGGAACCTCCTTGGCGTTGCCGTAAGCGTGAGCGACTCCGCCGAACAATCTCGACACAAGCCAGTGGTCGCCCCTGAACCGCCGTGAATAAACCACCTGCGCCGTGCCCTTTATAAACTGCAAGAACGGAGTGCCGAAAAGCTTTTTCTCGCCTTTTTTACCGCACATCTCGTACAATGCCCAGAATATATTACCCGCTTCCTGGATGGATGCCTGCACATTGATGGAATTGTCACGGTTCATCTGGCGGTCGTACACCATAGTCCACCCCATCTGAGGGATAAACTGGTTACGGAAACTCAGCGCGACGGCGGGATTGGCAAGCATCAGCGAGTCAAAAAGCTCAGTGGTGCGCATCAGTTTCACGTAGGATATCTTCAGCGGCGTAAAAGTATAGGAGAAATACTTTCGCAACTGCCAGTCGTAGTTCATGGACGCGCTGAACTGAGCCATGTTGAAATAATGGGGACGGTTGAGCACATTGGCGTTGAGCGTGAAGCGGGTCCAGTTGAGGTTGCGCCTTGACAGCCGCACAAACCGTGGCGCAAGGACGCGGGGGAAGGCGAGGGAACTGTTGATGCCCACCTCGTAACTGTTAAGGATTGAACTGCGGTTGCGCCCTGTCTGCCATTCGTAGGAACCGGTAAGCCCCACTCGCAGCTGTTCGCCGCCGCCGAACATGTTACGGTTAGTGACCGAAACTGTGAGTCCCGGACCGAGGTAACTGTTGGACTTCGATGACACATTGGCTTCGATGCTTGCTTCATAGGGCGAGTCGAATGTGCAGTCCACGAGCACATCAAGCGTGGGTTCAGCCGCCGTTGTGTCAGGGNNTTTTGACCGTAGTGTCCGGGATTACGTTTATCTCAATGTTGTTGAATATGCCGAGACGCGACAGATAGGTCTGCGTGCGGTTCATGTCATTAACCGAGAATGTGCGCCCTTTCCTGAAAGTCACGCACTCGGGGATGATAGCCGTGCGGAGCTTGGACGGCTTCATCTGGATTATGGTGGCGCGGCGCGTAAGGATGGTGTCGGGGGTTCCTCCGCCCTGGTTACGGTTGATATTGACCGTCACGGAACCGGTTTTGAACCTCCGTTGCGCGAATTTAGGCGTATTCTTCGCCACGGTAAGGCGCAACGCTATTTTCTCGGGGGTTATTGTACTGTCGGCGAGATATTCGATGTAATCGGGCAGGAAAAAATAATAGCCGCGGTTACGGAGCGCATTGGCTATTTTTGCGCGCTCCATGTCAAGCGAATCAGTGCTGAAACGCCGTCCTTTCTGTAGATATTCGCTCCTGCGCGCCACCGAATCTATTATATGGTAAAGACGGCAAGTGTCAGGAAGGTACTCCAGCGAGTCGATCAGATAAGCCGGCCCTGCGTCTATCTTATAGGCGATTGACGCTTTACGAGAGTTGCGTTTCGACGGAATCACTTCATAGCTTGCCGTGCTGCGGAAGTAACCGGCATTGTGCATCTGGTTGTCGAGCATCTTTATACGCAGCTGCGGACGCACATCGGTGATAAGCACAGGCTCCTTCACCCATTTTTCGTAGAGTTTATGCTTCAGTCCCTTGGAATCGGGATTCCAGTTATTGTACACCCACAGCCCCAACGGAATGGGAAGTCCGAAGCCAAACATGTTGATGGTGTTGTTAGCCGGCACATCCACTGAACGCTTGAGCATAGAAGTCACTCCGGCGGGAATTTTCTCGTCAGGTTCCGACACCACTTCCACCTTTTTCACTCCGGTGTAACGCACTTCCTCAGGTCCGAGCCGGCGGGTGGTGGAACATGCTCCGGTGGTAAGCAACAGTGACACGATAAGCATCGCAGCCACGCTGCGCAACGATATTTTTATGCTGTTACTTTGCTTCATCATTCTTTTCTGTTACGATGTTAGTGTTTTCAGGCAATTTTGCCTCACGGGGCTGCCGACCGAAGCGGAACAGGTCGCGGAGAGAACGCAGTTTGCGCTTGTACACGAAGCCCACACCGGTCTGGATCACCTCACCTTCAAGAATGCTTTCGTACCCCACATGGCGGAACAGGCGCAGATACATGCTTCCGCTCTTGTTGAGCATGTACTCAAACGAAATGTCGTTGATGATGCTTTCCGAGAAATTCTCGTCATGCTCCGAGTCGGCTGTATAGTTACCGCCCACCACTATCTTTATGCGGTCATTGAACAGGGTTTTGCTCACCCGGTAACTGTAGCTTGTGGCGGTGGACGATGCGCCCTGGTAAGTGCGGTCATACTGGTCGATGCCGAATGATATGTCCACGCCCTTGATGGTGTTAGCCGCCCAGGTGTTAATCTGCGAGGTGAGGAACGCGAACAGCGGATTACCGCTCAGGCTTGCCGATGCCCTCGTGCCCGGTCCGGTGTACACATTATATAATAAGAGGTTCATTGCCTGGTTAGCCCTCTGCTCGGGACTCATTGTCTGCAATTCGTTTTCCACCGTGAGGTCATCGTTGGTCGACAAATCAAACGCCACATTCATGTTTTCAAGCGTATTGGTCACGCTCAACGACACTATAAAGTTTATAAGGCGCGAATTTTGTCCCTCCTCGGTGACATTCGCCTTCATTGTGTCCTCTCCGTGTATATTTAGGATAGGATTCATCATGTCGCCGTTAAACGCCACGTAGCTGTTGTCGACAAATTTGAACAGTTTCTGCGACATCAACGGAGGAGTGTATCTAACAAAACCGTCATCGATATTGAAACGCCCGGTAAGACGCATGCTTGAGAATGGCGACATGGTGAAGTTCAGGTTACCGTTGCCCTGCACCTGCACCTTGTCCTGACCGTTGGCTGACAGGTCCACATTGATGGTCGAGCCTTGCGAGATGGTGAGATGCGCTTCAAGCATCATAGCCATTCCGGTGGTAGCCACGGTGTCGACCTCGTTGATGGTGGTTGTGTCGTTAAACTGCACAAAACGCACCAGTTTGTTGTCCGATGACGACAAATCCGTGATATTGTTGTCCACCATGGTCATAACGTAAGTCACATTGGAGCCTTCGAGAAGGTTAAGATCGGCATTTACGCGCATGAAGTCCATGTTGCCCACCACTTTTGCGTCAGCGTCGATAAACGCTTTTCCGTAAATCTCCTTGCCGCGTCCCTTCTTGGTGCCCACTATCTGCATGTTGGAAGCCCACAGTGACAGGTTCATCGAGGGAGAGATGAACGAATTCACATCCACTGTGCCGTTTATGATAAGCGGATTATCGTTAAGCGCATGTATAGCGTACTCGTTGAAACGCACTATGTTGCTGTCAACCGGGATATGGGTGTCAGGGAAGGTGAAGCGTGTGCCTGCCATGTTCACCATCACAGCCGCCGAGTCGAAGGCAAGATAACCATCTAATCGTGGCTGGCTCATGCTGCCGGTGACATCCATTTCGCCGTTAAGATTACCCTCAAGCGTAGCCATTCCTTCCGGCAGGAACGGATTGACCACCCTGAGAGGAAATTCCGTTACGGCAAGGTCAAGCATGAACGGACTCGGAGCCGTGCTGTCATTGAGCGTACCAGAAGCCACAAGCACCTTACG
>DAAL01000208.1:17959-19507 GCA_001701065.1 Bacteroidales bacterium GP4 | reverse complement strand
TATAATCATGTAAGGACTGCGCTGTGGCGACCGCCACGGCGCAGTTTTTATTAGTTAATTAACTTTAAAATAATTTGGTTACCCCGCCAAAAAGTCGTACCTTTGCACACCGATTATGTCCAAATTAATATTTTGATTGGAAAGAGCATAGCGTTTTTGGCCGAACGCTTAGTTCCGGAAAATCTATTTAAAACCTATTAATCAAACATTTAAAGTGGATACATTAAGCTACAAAACCATCGCTCCGAATGCTCAGAGCTGTCCTCGCGAATGGGTACTTATCGACGCTACTGATCAACCTCTCGGACGACTTTGTTCAGTAATCGCCCTTATTCTTAGAGGCAAAAACAAACCCTGCTACACTCCGTTTGTAGAGTGCGGCGACAATGTCATCGTTATCAACGCCGACAAAGTGCAACTTACCGGCAAGAAATGGAATGACCGTGAATACCTTTCTTATACAGGATATCCCGGCGGTCAGCGTGTCGCTACCCCCGCTATCTTGCGCATGAAGGCTCACAACAAGCACATCAAACCCGGCTACAACCCCTTGTTCATCAAAGTTGTGAAAGGTATGCTTCCCAAGACTCGCCTTGGTCGCCACATCATCGGCAACATGCACGTCTACACCGGTGCTGAGCATCCCCATGAAGCTCAAAATCCTAAAGTAATTGACATTAACACTATTAAATAAGAACTATGGAAAAGGTAAATGCAGTAGGTCGTCGTAAAGCAGCCGTCGCTCGTGTAATCGTTAGTGAAGGTAACGGCACAATCGTAATTAACAAGCGTCCCTTGGAAGTATATTTCCCCTCTTCCATTCTTCAATATATCGTTAAACAACCCCTCACCACTCTTGGCGTAGATGGCAAATATGACATCATGGTGAACCTTGACGGTGGCGGTTATAAAGGACAGGCTGAAGCTCTTCGTCTCGGCATCGCCCGCGCATTGGTGAAAATCAATCCTGAGGACAAGCATGCTCTTCGTGTTGAAGGCTTCATGACCCGTGACCCCCGTGCTGTTGAACGTAAGAAACCGGGTCGTCCCAAAGCTCGTAAACGTTTCCAATTCTCAAAACGTTAATATTTCTCGCTTTTTCGGCTCTTGGCTTGCACAAGCCTTATGCTGGAAAGCCCGTGTTTAGTATCTAAATCTTATAGATGGACACGTTCCCTACTATAGGATTGTTTTAATCAGAACGTAAACAAACTTTTCAAAAAAAATGTCTACACCTACATTTGAACAACTTCTCGAAGCAGGTTGCCATTTTGGTCACCTTAAAAGGAAATGGAATCCTGCCATGGCTCCTTACATTTTCATGGAGCGCAACGGTATCCACATCATCGATCTCTACAAGACCGCAGCCAAGGTTGAAGAAGCTGCCGCTGCTCTTAAGAATATAGCAAAGTCAGGCAAGAAAGTGCTTTTCGTAGCTACTAAAAAGCAAGCTAAGCAAGTTGTTGCCGACAAAGCTTCATCCATCAACATGCCTTACGTGATTGAACGTTGGCCCGGTGGTATGCTCACCAACTTCCCCACTATCCG
>DAAL01000208.1:0-17825 GCA_001701065.1 Bacteroidales bacterium GP4 | reverse complement strand
AACCGTCTGCCCTCAGCTCTTTTCGTAGTGGACGTGCTTAAAGAACGCATCGCCGTAGCTGAAGCTAACCGTCTCGGCATTCCCGTGTTCGCTATGGTTGACACTAACTCTGACCCCAACAATGTTGATTTCGTAATCCCCGCCAACGATGACGCTTCCAAGTCCATCGAGGTAATCCTTGACACTGTGATAAGCGCTATGGCTGAGGGTCTCGAAGAACGCAAAGCTGAAAAAGTGGACGCTCCCGCTGCTGAAGGCGAAGAAGGTCAGGCTGCTCCCAAGGGTGGTCGCCGCCGCGTGAACCGCCGCAACGAGGAAGCTGCTCCCGCAGCCGCTGAAGCTGAATCAGCTGAATAATTTTTATTAACGATTAAAACTTATTACCCATATGGCAGTAACAATGGCAGATATTACCAAACTTCGCGCTTTGACAAGCGCAGGTTTGATGGACTGCAAAAAAGCTCTTGCTGAAACTGACGGCGACATCCAGGCAGCTGTTGAAATCCTTCGCAAGAAGGGTCAGGCAGTGGCTGCTAAGCGCGAGGACCGCCAGGCAGCTGAAGGCTGTGTGCTTTCTAAGAGCACCGGCAAGTTTGCCGCTATCGTAGCATTGAATTGCGAAACTGACTTCGTGGCACAGAACGCAGGTTTTGTGGCTCTTACTCAGAAGATTCTTGATGCTGCTGTAGCTGCTGAAGCTAAGACTCTTGATGAAGTCAAGGCTCTTCAGATAGATGGTCAGACCATCGAAGCTCTCGTAGTTGAAGAAAGCGGTAAGACCGGTGAAAAGACTGAAATCAGCGCTTACGAAGCAATTTCGGCTCCTTCCACTTCTTCTTACAACCACTTCAACAACAAGCTTGCAGCTATCGTAGGTTTCAACCAGGAAGGCGTTGACGAAAAGGTTGGTCGTGACGTGGCTATGCAGGTTGCTTCAATGAATCCTGTGGCTGTGGATCGTGACAGCGTTCCCCAGGCAGTGAAGGATTCCGAGCTCAGCGTGGCTATCGACAAGACTAAATCCGAGCAGGTTAAGAAAGCTGTAGAAGCTGCTCTTAAGAAAGCAGGATTCAATCTTTACATCGCTGAAAACGAAGAACACCTCAACGAAGGCATCATGAAGGGTTACATCACCGAAGCTCAGGCTGAGGAAATCCGTCAGCTTAAGGCTAAAGTTGCCGAAGAAAAGTCTGCTAACCTTCCCGAGCAGATGGTTAACAACATCGCTCAGGGCCGTCTTAACAAGTTCTTCAAGGAATCTTGCCTTATGGAACAAGATTTCATCCAGGATGGCGAAGTTACCGTTGGAAAATACCTCGACAAGGTAAACAAAGGTCTTGTCGCTGTTGACTTCAAGCGCGTTAACCTCAACCAGGACTAATCCACCCGATAGTCATAACATCTTAATAATAGAGAGGGCTGCCGATGATGAAAATTCTCGGCAGTCCTCATTTTTTATTGTCCCGTGTGCGCGTTAATACATTCAAATTGCGTAATTTTGCATAAATCACATTTCTAACGCTTATGAACTTAAAATCTACATCTTCATCGGTGGGCAAGTGGCTGTTAGCCGCCTCACTTGTGCTTGGTGCCGACATTGCCGGCGCACGTCAGTTGTCACAGGACGAAGCATTGCAGCGAGCTATGAACTCCATGCAGTCATCCACCTCAAGGAAAGCACCCGCCCTCAATAAGGGCAATATCACGCTTGCCTATAAGGCAGCCAACCCCAAGAAAGCTGACCAGCAGTATTTCTATCTGTTCAACACCGGTGCCGACAAAGGCTTTATCATAGCCGGCGCCGATGACCGTGTGGCTCCGGTGCTCGGATATTCCGACAACGGGACTGCCGACATGGACAACCTTCCACCCAACATGAAATGGTGGCTCGACGAGTATCAACGGCAAATCCAGTGGATGTATGACCACCCGGAAAACTACACCAGTGAATACAAAGCTCCGTCACGTGCCGCAACTGCTTCGATAGAGCCGATAGTAAAAGCTAAATGGAATCAGGGCACACCCTATAACAACCTTTGCCCTATGGACGGGGACAACCGAAGCCTTACGGGATGTGTGGCTACCGCCATAGCACAAATTATGCATCACCACAAGTGGCCCAAGGTCGGTAGAGGCGAGAACTCTTATGAATGCTCTCAACTTGGAGGCACAGTGTCGGCTACATTTGAAGGCACGGTCTACGACTGGGACAATATGCTGGATGAATACACTTCGGAATGGGTACCCGACGGCGCAGGAAACTACATTGCGTCACCTCTATATTCCGAAACCGCAGCCAATGCAGTGGCAACCCTGATGTACCACTGCGGTGTAGCTTGCAACATGTCCTACTCCGCATCAGGTAGCGGTGCAAGCGATTGGGACGCGAAGAACGCATTGGTCAACTATTTCTCTTATGACCCCGAGACCATGTACATCTACAGTCCTACCGATTTCACCTATGACGAAACTTGCACTAAAATAATCGCCGAACTGCAAGCTAATCGCCCAGTATATTTCTCCGGACAGAGCAATACAGGCGGTCATGCATTTGTTCTCGACGGATGGAACGAAGAAGGTAAAGCCCACATCAACTGGGGCTGGGGAGGATCCTACGACGGTTACTTCCTCATCTCCGCTCTGGACCCGTACGGGAATAACAACGGATATAACGACTATCAGATTTTCATATGCGGAATCCAACCGCCGGGCGCATCAGCCGTAGCTCCTTATCCTGAATTTTATGGGGAGGGAAACTTCACTTGGTTCACTGACGATAACGGGGAAAATGCATTCAAAGCTGATGAAGGGGTAATCTATAACAAGTCCAACTCAACCCATGACTTTACATTCACACTTCGTTTTGAATATACTTCATCCAATGATATAAAATATATGAAACCACAAGGTCCGATATCCTTGGATAGCGGTTATGGATTTTATGACATAGCTGACCAGTTTTTCTATACTCACGCTGTCAAGGACGGAATTTACAAAGTATACCTCTCATATAAAGTCGACGATTCGCAAGAATGGCACAAAGTTCGGTTTGTCCCTTACGAGACATCTCGCCAGTTCATCTATGCCGTAGTTGAGAACGGCACAGTGACTTACTCCAACGAAGCTCCGGAAGTAGAACCCACCGAAGCCACTATACTTGTAAGCGACTGGGAATATGCGTCCCTAATGAACCCCAACAGCCTTAACCCCATCAGCTTCACAATAACCAACACGTCCGACAAACTCACATTCTCCCAGACGTTGCTTGCCTCGTTCTATCAAAAGGACGGTGGAATCAACTGGGTGTTTGAAGATATACCTGTGGAGCTTCGACCTCTTGAATCAAAAAAATTTGAAATCGTTTTCGGCGACGGCGAGTATGACAAGGAACAAAAGAACGGCGAATTTGAACTTTGCCTTATCAACGAGAAAGAAAAACTGTTCTCTGATCGTCTTCCGGTAACCATCGACTCCGAATACACCGAAAAAGACCCCGCATTCGAAGGCTCCAACCTCAATTACAATATCCTCTCTGAGGAGGACCGCACTTGCGAAGTCATCCGTGGTGACTACGAAGGCGATATCATAATCCCCGAAAAAACCATCATTGACGGCAAGACATATACTGTAACCCGTATTGGGCAAAGAGCATTTGAATATGATGTAACATCCTTACATATACCCAAAACGATTTTGGAAATTTATGAATATTCAATGTTCCCTCAATTTTTGACCAAGTTTTCCATTGATAGTGAAAATCCCAATTTTGCAGTCATAGATGATGTGCTTTTCAATAAAGATATAACCAAACTGATTGCTTACCCGGCATATAAAGATCCCGAAGGACACTACACAATTCCATCTTCTGTCAACACGGTGGGATATGAGGCATTCCATTGGGCAAGTTTAAAATCGGTCGATATTCCTCAATCAGTTATTAAGCTTGAACAAGAAGCTTTTGCAGGGAGTAGTTTAAAATCGGTTTCAATCCATAATCTTGATTTGGAGATTGCTCGTTATGCATTCATACGAATGAGAGACTGTGAAGCTTTCGATATCGAGACATCTAACCATACTTCTAAAGACGGCGTACTATATTCTAAGGACAAGACTAAGCTTATTCAGTATTCTTGCGGTTCTAAAGCCACTTCCTTCACCGTGCCGGAGGGAGTGAAAATAATAGATGAATACGGATTTGACGATGCAATAAATCTGACAGAAGTCAATCTCCCTGAAAGTCTTGAAGAAATCAAGATTCGTGCATTAGAAGATATGTACCATTTAGAAAAAGTGCTTATTCCTAATAAGGTAAAAATCATATGGCATAATGCATTTTGGCGTTGTCCCGCTATCAAATTGATAACCATCGGTAAATCCGTCGAAAAGATTTATTGGGAGGCATTTATAAGCAGTGATCCCGGTGCAAACAATCAACCTAACCCAAATTTAACCGAAGTTAAATCCCTGAATCCGATTCCTCCTACTATAATCGAATCTTCCGCTACAGGCAGCGGTGCTTTCCATCCCACCGATTGTGAGAATGTGCCGCTTTATGTGCCTTACGGATGCAAGGAAGCCTATGCCGCTGCCGATGGATGGAAGCAGTTCGCTACCATCATCGAACTTCCCCAAGAGGATACCGACATATTCCGTCCGCTTGACGACGGCACTTGCGAAATGATTGGACTACCTGACGACTTCACCGGCGAACTTGTAATACCGTCTACCGCTGTTATCGACGGCGTGGAGTATAACGTAACAGCCATAGCACCCGAAGCATTTAAGGATTGCACTGACATCACTTCCGTTGTAATAGGCGCAAACATCACAACCATAGGGAAAGACGCTTTTGCCGGTTGCACCGGAATAACAAGCGTGACCATCGGCGATCGTACCATCCACCTTGGACGCACATCTACCGAAAGCGGCATAGCGATAGAGGGCGGCGCATTTGCCGGTTGTGACGCTATCACCACTGTCACTTGCTGGTACGAAGTCCCGCCGGTAATCACCGACGATACTTTCACCGATGTTGTTTACCGCAACGCCGAACTCATCGTACCGCACGCAGAACCTTACGCCGAGGCAATAGGATGGCGCAACTTCCGCACCATGACTTCCGGCATCAACGGAGTGAACGGGGATGAGGTAAAGGTTAAGGTCGATGGCAATTCGATAAACATCGAGGGAGTTGCCGACGCTACTATTGAGGTATTCAATCTCAGCGGTGCCCTTATCTATTCAGGCACAGAGCCAAGGATTGACAATCTCGCCGCAGGACTTTACATTGTCCGCATAGGCTCTTACTCGACCAAGGTTGCAGTGAAATAGCCCCTTTTCAGGACACATCATTCTATTAAAACGGCATCGGGATCCCATCCGATGCCGTTTTTTCGTAACTTTGCGCCGGCATTACAACTCCAAGAACGAAATGAGTCTCAAACAAGAGATACAATTGACAGCCGACGGATCATCCACCATATATCTGCCGGAAATCGACGAGCATTACCATTCGGTGAAAGGCGCGCTCACCGAAAGCCGCCATGTGTATATCAGCGAAGGTCTATGTCACCGACTGAAATCAGCCGTCACGCTTCCTGCCTCTCAGCATTGCAGAGTTTTGGAAATAGGATTCGGCACAGGTCTTAACGCCGTGCTCACAGCCATCAAAGCTCAGGAGCTTACCACGCCGGTGCACTACATCACCCTTGAACTGTTCCCCATAGACACAGCCACCGCCATGCAGTTAAGCTACGGCAAAGCCACCGATACCGAGATGTTCCGCGCCATCCATGCCGCCCAATGGACCCTTCCGGCGGCAATCAATCCTTATTTCACCATTGAAAAACGCATAGCCGACTTCACCCACGACCCCTTGCCCGACAATATCGATGTCATCTACATGGATGCTTTCGCTCCCGAGAAACAGCCCGAAATGTGGAGCAACGAGGCAATCAGCCGGCTTGCCGCCGTCATGTCGCCGGGATGTGTGCTCACCACCTACTGCGCCAAGGGTGCCATTCGCCGTCTTTTCCAGTCCTGCGGTCTTATCGTGGAACGCATTCCCGGTCCTCCGGGCGGAAAACGTGAAATTCTTCGCGCCGTCAAACCACATTTAGCCTAAACCCCACATGGTTTCTCACGGATTTTAAGTAACTTTGCACAAATATTAATGCATTATGGACGATAGTAAGAATAAATCAAAAAAATTGATGACCGGTGTCATCGCTCTCGGGGTATTGCTCGTAATCGCAATCATCGCTTTTGTTCTCACCACTACCACCATGAGCAAGAAGGTGGAAGAAGCACAGCTTGCCAATGAACAGCTGCAGCTTACCAACGAACAGCTTCAGCTTGCCAATGAATATCAAAGTCTTAATTCCGAGTTTGCTCAATACGAGAATCAGTCGCAGCTCCTTGTCAACGACTCCCTCGTGACTAAATACGCCGCAGCCAAGAGCAAGGTGGAAAAACTTCTCCAGGAACTGAATTCCGAAAAGAAAAAGAGCGCTCAACGCATCAAACAACTGCAGGACGAGATAGGCACTCTCAAAAACATACTCCGCCACTATGTGAGCCAAATTGACTCTCTCGGCAAAGAGAATGCCGGTCTACGTGCTGAAAACGCTGAGATAAAACAGCAGAACCAGCAGTTGTCGACCCGTGTGGCTAACGAAACGAGCCGCAACAAAGTACTATCCGAACGTATGACCCTCGCCGAAAAACTAAATGTGACCGGCGTGACGCTCACTGCGCTTAAAAACAACGGTAAAACTGAAAAAAACATCACCAAAGCACGTCAGTTGATGGTGAAATTCACAATTCCGCAGAACAATTCCACCCCTGTAGGCGAAAAGACCATCTACTTGCGCATCACCAATCCCGAGGGATCGCTTCTCGGAGGCGGTGGCAGCTTCTCTTTTGAAGGCGCAACCGTACCTTGCACTGCGCGCAAGTCCATCGAATACGCCGGCGAAGAAATATCAGGCATCACAATGTACTGGGACGTGAACACCACCCTCACACCCGGTGACTACACCGTAGAACTTTTTGCCGACAACTACCGCCTTGCGTCACGCAAGTTCACAATGAAGAAATAAGCACGTCATGGGAGAAACCTGGGCTTACATAATCGACCAGATTAATGCTGTGGAGGTCAACACCATCTCCTCAGTGTTCAAGCTATGCCTCAGCCTTCTTCTCGGATGCTGTGTCGGTGCCGAACGTAAGCGCAAAGGACAGATAGCCGGTATACGCACATTCGCCCTCATAGCCATGGGCGCTACGCTTGCCATGATTCTGTCGATTTACGTTCCCCAGGAATATCTCGGATTAAAGAACGGCGACCCGGGACGTATAGCCGCTCAGGTAGTGACCGGTATCGGTTTTCTCGGCGCAGGAGCCATAATTCAGATGAAAGGATCGGTGCGTGGACTCACCACCGCCGCCGGAATATGGATCATCGCCGCTATTGGCATGGCTATAGGCACAGGATTATATATTCTCTCCATCATTGCCACCGCTCTTATCCTCATCGTGCTCGTGGTAATCGAGCGTCTTGAACACCGCATAAGCGCAGGTGCCGAGTCCCGCATCATCCACTTGAAGCTTCATGTGATTCTAAAGGATGCACGTGAATACAGGACAGTCCTCAACAAATACCACATACATCTCACCAACTTATACGTGGCTTACGATTACGTAACCTCCACCACCAATCTGAATCTGGTGATACTGGCGAAGGAAACGACCGATTTCATCCGTCTTTTTGAGGACTTGCGCCAAGTAAACCCCACCGATTCAGTGTCAGTAGCCAACCAAGTACAGACATCTTAAAACCATTATGTTGTTCAATGCCGTATTAGCTCTGATCTCCGGGACCGAAACTGTCCTTGATGAAACCGGTGAAGCCATCTCCACCCTTCAAGTCGAGAACCTGATATCCGATCTGGCGTTTATACTCATCCTCGGCGCGATTGTCACAGTCCTGTTCAAGTGGCTCAAACAGCCCGTGGTGCTCGGTTACATTGTCGCCGGGTTCCTTGCAAGTCCCCACTTCGAGTATCTCCCTTCAGTGACCACTGAAAGCAACATTGAGTTCTGGGCTCAACTTGGTATTGTCATCCTTCTGTTCTCCTTAGGTCTTGAATTCAGCTTCAAGAAGCTACTCAACACGGGAGGTTCAGCCATAGTCACGGCGCTTATCATCGTGATAGGCATGATGGTGTCAGGCTTCGCCATAGGGCACCTCCTCCATTTCTCCAATATGAACAGCCTTTTCCTCGGCGGAATGCTTTCCATGTCGTCCACCACTATCATTATAAAAGCATTCACTGACCTTGGGCTGCGGCAGAAAAAATTCGCATCGCTTGTCTTTGCCGTGCTCATCGTCGAGGACCTTTTCGCGGTGTTGATGATGGTGTTGCTGTCATCCATCGCCATCAACAAGAGCGTGGAGGGCGGAGAACTGCTGTTCAGCATCGGCAAACTGGTGTTCTTCCTTGTCATTTGGTTCCTGGTGGGCGTGTACATTCTTCCCACGCTCCTCAATGCCATACGCCGTTACCTCAACAACGAAACTCTTCTCATCATAGCCATAGGTTTGTGCTTCGGCATGGCGGTGTTCTCCGTCTATTGCGGATTCTCTCTTGCTCTCGGAGCATTCGTCATGGGTTCCATCATCGCCGGCATCAGCTACGCCGAGCGCATCGAAGCCGTTGTAACTCCCGTGAAGGACCTCTTCGGCTCGATATTCTTTATCTCGGTGGGAATGATGGTTGACCCAAATATCATTGTGCAGTATATCTCCCCCATTTTGATTCTGTCATGCGTGGTGGTTGTGGGCATGATTACATTCGGCACCTTCGGTATGCTCATAACCGGTCAGCCGTTGCGTATAGCCATGGAGTCAGGCTTCTCTCTTACACAGATAGGTGAATTTGCATTCATCATCGCGTCACTCGGCATGTCGCTGAACGTTCTTAACCCCATCATCTACCCTATCGTGGTAGCGGTGTCGGTCATCACCACGTTCACCACCCCCTACTTCATCAAGATGGCTGATCCCGCCTATCGTTTTGTGGAAAAGCATTTGCCCCAACGCTGGCACTTCCTCATAGAACGCTACACCGGGCAGGCATCGTCCGAAAGCGAGACAGTAACGCTGTGGCGTTCAGTGCTTAAGCGTTACGTGTGGCGCATAGTGCTTTATGCCAGCGTGTTGATTGCCATCATCCTCATCAGCACACGCTTCCTCCAGCCTTGGCTGTTGGAGTTATCGCCTGATTGGGGAAAATTGATATGCACGGTCATCACCCTTGCCGGAATGTCACCGTTCCTGCTTGCGCTTGCCATGCCTGCGTCAAAGCGCACCGAACGTGACCGCCTGCGCCAGGCAAATGCCCACTTCGACGTGCCGTTGATAGTCATGACCATCTTCCGACTGCTGCTTGCGCTCGGTTTCATCATCTACACCGTCAGCGCCATCTACTCCATGAAGGTGGGATGGCTCATAGGCTTGTTGATATTCGTGCTGCTCATCAGCACATGGTCATCACGGCTCCGCAAGCAGATGCGGCATCTTGAATCCACGTTCTTCAACAACCTCAACGAACGTGAACTTCGACGGAGCGGAAAGAACAATAACCTTGTCAGCGACCTGCACATGGCTTACATAGGCATAGGCTACTCATGCCCCTTCGTGGGCGAACGCCTTATGGACTCCGACCTGCGCCGACGCTACGGAGTGAACATAGCCAGCATACAGCGAGGCAACGAACTTATCCCCGTGCCTAACGGCACCACACGGCTGTTCCCCGGCGACATACTCGGAGTGATAGGCACTGATGAACAGATAGCGTCCATCATTCCCGTCCTCGAAGAGGATAACACCGACATGGACAACGATGCATCAAGCAATTCAATCAAGTTTACCCACATCCAGCTGTCGCCGTCATCCCCTCTTGTGGGACAGACATCGGCTACAGCACAGATTCGTGACAAATACAAAGCTCTTCTCGTGGCAATCCAACGCACTGACGGCACTTATAGCCACCCTGACGGCACCACACGCTTTGAAGCCGAGGACGTGCTGTGGCTTGTAGGTAACCCCAAAGTACTTGAACAACTAAAATAAATATCGATTATTATGGGCATGTTGTGGATAATTCTTGCTATCGTATCAGCTGTGTGTCTCGGTTTTTACGACATCTTCAAAAAACTCTCGGTCGACCGCAACAATGTGCTGATAGTCCTCTTCCTCAATACTCTGTTCAGTTCATTGCTGATGCTTCCCATCATAGTAATGGGCATAGCCGACGGCAATTACGGACTCGGAAACACCCTTACCGGTCATCTTTACATTATTGTAAAGTCATTTATTGTGCTTTCGTCATGGCTTCTCGGTTATTTCGGAATAAAGCATCTTCCGCTCACCATAGCCGGACCCATCAACGCCAGCCGTCCCGTGATAGTGCTTGTGGGTGCTCTAATAATCTTCGGAGAGGTGCTTAACTGGATGCAGTGGGTGGGTATACTTCTCGGTTTTTGGTCATTGTTTTTCATCAGCCGCCTCGGTTCGCGCGAAGGGCTTTCATTCAAGCAAAACCGCTGGTTGTGGATGGCTATAGGAGCCACATTCATGGGAGCGGTGTCGGCACTTTACGACAAGTATCTGCTCAAACAATTTGAGCCTCTTGAAGTGCAGGCATGGTACTCGCTCTATCAACTCATCATCATGGGATTTGCCATAGGCATCATCATCAAGGTGCGCCACGAGTCCACTCAGTTCAAGTGGAGGTGGACTATCCCGTGCATATCATTGTTCCTCACCATAGCCGATATAGCCTATTTCTATTCTCTTTCACTTGAAGGCTCCATGATAGCGGTAGTGTCCATGATACGCCGAGGCAGCGTTATCGTGTCGTTCTTCTACGGCGTGATAGCACTTCACGAAAAGAACATAAAGCTGAAACTTATCGACCTTACGCTATTGCTCATCGGTCTCACATTCCTCGTAATCGGCTCCCGCTGACATTAATACTTTCTGCAAATAAAAACATCCCCAATCTCACGATTGAGGATGCACCTTAATGTTTAATTAATTTTTAGTATGATTTTTTTATCCGGTCCATACTATTACCGGTTTTTGTTGCTGTTACTTATTATCGTCACTTGCAGGGATGTCAGGATTATTCTGCATTTCCGCAATAGGTATGCGGTAAATCATGCGGTAATCCCTTGCTGAATAATCAATAGCATTATAGTTGTTTAAGTCAGCGGCATAGTTGTCGCTCTTGCTGCGTTCAATCATTTCGTTACGACGCTTTGCATCAAGATAACGGCAACCTTCCAAGAACATGTCCACACGCTTCTGTATGCATATCTCATCAAGCAAAGCTTGACCGCTCTTGTCACATTTATATCCGGGTAGACGTGTCACCATGATAGTATTAAGCATATCCTGAGCCTTATTGGTCTGCCCTGCGAGATAATAAGCTTCGGCAGCCACGTAATACATCTCGGCGATACGGAAGTATATTATATCGGATGTAAACGGTTCGGCAGAACCTAAAGTTGTCATATACTTGTCACGGAATTTATTGGAGATATAATCATCAAATCCGTAAGATTCTTCATAAGAATAATCAACACCAAGAAGATTATAAGCAGCAGATTCACCAAACCATAGCTTTCTCACATCATTGTCGTCAATCTGGTCATAAAGATAAGAGGACACAAGTTTACGGAATCCTACCTGACCACCGTAACCGATAAAGTAAGAATCGACATGAGAGAAGAATGAAGCATAGTAACCGGTAGTTTCCGAGGTCACTGAATAACCCCATATTACCTCAGGCATGTCAAGAGAGTTGAATCCGCTCAACATCTGTTCCGGGGTATTGAGTTCTCCACCTGCTATAGCCTTCTCGGCATATTGCGCAGCTTTTTCATATTCTCCGGTGAACATCAGCACATTGGCATAGATAAATGCTGCCGAATACTCTGAAAGATTGCTCTTGCCTGTTATATAACCTTCGCCTTCAAGGTATTTATAACCGGTGTCAATGTCGGATAGAATCTGATCGTAAATCTCGCCCACAGGCACACGCTCGGGACGATATTCGGTTTCGGTTTTCAACGGCACACCGAGTTGATCGGCACCGGCGCTTAACGGTTGTTGCCATAGGTTAACCAACCAGAAGTAAGAATAAGCTCTTAATGCATAAGCTTGTCCAAGCATCTGTTTAGCTTCTCCCTCCGGTTCTGCGCCTTCAGCCGGCTTGAGAAGTTCGATGATAGTGTTGGCATTATCCACAACCTGATAGAGTTGTCGCCACATGGACACTGTTCTTGCATAGTTGCCAAGACGGTTATCAAGCTGATAATCGTAGCAGAAGAAGTGCTGGTCCCTGTGATAAGCCACATCCTCACAAAGGAGGTCGGTTGTAAGGCGAATAGCCGGGTAGCCGAAATCGTCATGACGGGTGTGGTAATCACCGCCGTTATAGAAATTCATGTAAGCACCGGTCACATAGGACTGCACTTTAGCCGGGTCTTCCTGCATGGATGCAGCCACATCTTCTCCGTCAAGAAATTCAGTAGGCTTGGTTTCAAGGAAATCGTCGGAGCAAGAAGAAGCGATTGCCAATGCACCCACAGCCAGTCCATTGAAAATGATATTATGTAGTTTCATTGATAAATAATATTAGAAAGTTAGTGAAAGACCAAAAGAGATAGTGCGTATAGCCGAGTAGTTGGCTTGTGACTGTCCGTAGATGTACTGACGTGGATCAAGACCTTTACGACGTGACCACAGAGCCACATTGTCAGCGTTGACATATACACGTGCTTTCTCTATATAAGCTTTTCTCATCCATTCACTCGGGAAAGTATAGCCGAGAGTGATGTTACGGATGTTGAAGAAGTCGGCACCGATAAGGAAGCGGTCAGAGAATGTATTGGCATTCTGGTCACCGTCAAGAATAGGAATATCAGTGTTTTTATTCTCCGGAGTCCATGCATTGAGTATATCTTTGTGCCAGTTGGTTCCCGCATTGCTACCGCCGTGCATAAGATTGGAATACATGGCATCGTAGATTTTACCGCCAATCTGATAGTTCATGGCAACAGAGAAGTCAAGACCTTTCCATGTGAAGTTAGTGGTGATACCTCCTTGGAAATCAGGAAGCGCAGTGCCGATGTAGTACTTGGTAGCTGAAGAATAGTCAGCAGTTGTCTCTTGTCCTACGACATTGCCTTTTTCGTCCTTCTTGTCGACATACCAAGTGGAGTGTCCTTCTTCGTCAAGACCGGCATACTTGTAATAATAGAAGTCCCATACACTGCGACCCTCACGGATGTTATAGTAAGCGTCGTGAGTAATACCTTCCTGTCGCTTGTCTTCAGGAATGTCAGTCACCTTATTGCGGTAATGTGTACCGGTGAATGTCCAGTTCCAAGTGAAGTCACGCGGCATGGGGATATTGATGCCCAATGTGAATTCAACACCTTGGTTAATCATAGTAAGAGCATTCTCCGAAATATAATTCACACCTGACGACGGCGGCTGAGGTACATTGTAAAGCATGTCCTTAGTACGCTTGTGGAAGTATTCCACATCGATGTTCAAAAGGTTGTCAAGCAACAATGCGCTTAAACCCACATTGAAGTTATAGGATGTTTCCCATGTAATGTCAGGATTTCCCTGATAGTAACGTGAAAGAGCGAAACTACCGTCGGAGTTCTGTAGATAGAACTGAGTCTTTGCAGGATAGTAGTTACTTGAGGTAGAATTGGGATAATAGATATCGTCGTTACCTACACTACCGTAACTTGCACGTACCGAAGCGTTGTCAAGCCAGGTCACACCAGCCATAAACTCTTCCTTGGTAAAACGCCATGAACCGCCTACCGACCAGAAAGTACCCCAACGGTGTCCTTTCGCAAAACGGGAAGAACCGTCACCGCGCACTGAAGCCGAGAGATAATAGCGGTTGTCATAGTCATAGTTGACACGTCCTAACCAAGATTCCACGGTGTACTCATCAGTGGAAGATGACATATCTTCCATAGAGATGGCATTGTCATATTCGGGAATATTGGGATCAAAGAAGTTAGTCTTGGAGTTACGAAGGTAATTGTATTTCATTTTATAACTTTCATGACCTACAAGCACATCGATATTATGCTTTTCGGCAATAAGCTTATTATAAGTCAAGAGTTCATTGATGGTATAAGTCTCGTTTCGTGTACGATATTTATAAGCACGCCCGTTGGATTGCTGAGCATCTCCGAAAGAAGGAGTCTGGAAGCGGTCAGTCATGCTGTTGGTGACATCATAACCTAAATTAGCCCTAAACTTAAGACCGTCCCAGATGTTCAAGTTAAGACCGAAACGGCTGCTCAAGTTATCGGAAATAACACGATTCTGATTTGCCTTGTCACTTGCCACGATATTCTGATTGGAACCATAAGCACGGGCACCAAACTCACCGTTACCGAAATCATAAACCGGAGAACCGTCCTCATTGTACAAGCGTTCACCCTGACGATTGTAACCGTACACAGGATAAATAGGAGCAATGTTCTGAGTGAACATGAACGTATTAGTGTAGTTACTCAAGCTGGAAATGTTAAGACTGTTCTGTTCACCGCGAGAGTAAGAGAGATTACCGCTTACACTGAGGTAACGGTTGACATCGTAGTCCCCGCTTGCACGAAGTGAGAAACGAGTGAAATCGGAATTTTTAATGATACCCTCATCACTTAGATAGCCTAATGAAAGGAAGTGATTGCTCTTCTCATTTCCTCCTGACACGGTAAGGTTATATTCCTGACGGAGTCCGTCGTTGATAGCCTCATCAGCCCAGCTGTCATTCCAGAGAAGACGAGCGGAAGTAAGTTTACCGTTTACATCCACAATTGCGTCATTGGCGCAGTCGTAAGGGTTATAACCGAGAGTACCGAACATTTCGGATGTAGCCATTTCCGGTGTTCCAAGTTTGTTCTTCAACATTCCCCACCATGTGGTCATATACATTCCCGGATCAGTCATAATGTTGTACTCGGGAATACCGCGGGAGTTTACACCCACACGTGCGTCAAGAGTAACCTTGGAACGTTCAGCCTTACCCTTCTTGGTAGTGATGACAATCACACCATTGGCAGCACGTGAACCGTAAAGGGCAGTGGATGCAGCGTCTTTAAGCACGCTTAATGACTCGATGTCGTTGGGATTGATAGCGGAAATGTTACCATCATAAGGCATACCGTCCACTACGTAAAGAGGATTGGAGCTTGAGTTGATGGATCCGATACCACGGATACGCACAGTCGCGCTTGTACCGGGCTGTCCTGACTGCATTGCCACCTGGACACCGGGAGCCGCGCCTTCAAGAGCCTTGCTGACATTGGACACCTGTAGCTTCTCGATTTGGGAAGAAGAAATAGTGGAAGCGGCACCGGTAAAGGATGACTTCTTGGCTGTACCGTAAGCCACCACCATCACCTCGTCAAGCTGATTGTCGGTGCTACGGAGAGCAATAGTCATGAATTCAGCGGTTATGTCCACACGGCGGGTCTCCATACCCACGTATGACACCTGAAGTTCCTTTACCTTTGTGGACACTTTAAGGGTAAAGTTACCGTCGATATCGGTGGCTGTTCCTTGACCTTCACCGAACGGCACAACAGTTGCGCCCACCAGCGGTTCTCCGTCTGCCGCGGCAATCACTTGTCCGGTGACAGTTCGCACTGGGTTCTGCGCATTGGCACATAACATAATCGTCATCACCAAGCATAGTGCAAAAAACTTTCTCATACTTTTTAATGTGAAAATTTAAAATAAGATTAAACATAAATTGTCAAAATAATTCCATACACGGAGGAATTGAATCAAAACGACGTGGCAAAGATAGACATTTCTATTTAATAAATTTTAACTCACCCCCCCCCATTTATATATTTTTAACATAAAAGGGGATTTATAGGGGCTGAAACTGCACAACTACACTCAGCCACCTCGAGAAAACTACACTCAGGCTTCTCGGGCTTCTCCGCCAACTCAGCCGTCTCCGCAGAGCCGCCGAGAACTACAGCCGCAATGTCACCCGAGAACTACAGCCGAGTGGAACCCAAGAACTACCTCCACAGAGCCGCCGGAGATTTACCTTCGCCGAGTTGCCAGAGTGGGCTGAGAAGCCCGAGGTGGCTGAGTGTAGTTTTCCCGAGACGGCGGAGTGTAGTTTTTGTTATTTGCGGATTTTGTAGTAACTTTGTGAATCAATACCTTTCAGTTCACATCATATGCAAGAAAAAATCGTCATTCTCGATTTTGGGTCACAGACCACCCAGCTTATAGCGCGACGGGTGAGAGAGCTCAATACTTATTGTGAGATTGTACCCTACAACAAGTTTCCCACAGGTGACCCGTCAGTAATCGGAGTCATCCTTTCGGGCAGTCCTTTCTCTGTCTACGACGAAAAGGCGTTCAAGATGGACTTCGATACCATCCGCGGCAAATACCCCATTTTAGGAATATGCTACGGCGCGCAGTTCATAGCCTATATCAACGGAGGCACCGTGGAGCCGGCAGCGTCACGCGAGTACGGACGCGCCCACTTGGAAAAGTTCGATGCTGAAAATCCTCTTTTCAAGGGTTTTCCCGAGAATTCCCAGGTGTGGATGAGCCACGGCGACACCATCACCTCCATTCCCGACAATTTCAAGACCATAGCGTCCACTGACAAAGTGGCTATCGCAGCCTATCAGATAAAGGGCGAGAAGGTGTGGGGCGTACAGTTCCATCCTGAGGTGTACCACTCCACTGACGGAACTCTACTGTTGAAGAATTTCGTTGTTGACATATGCGGCAGCAAGCAGGACTGGAGCGCATCGTCATTCATCGAAAGCACAGTGGCTGAACTAAAGAAGCAACTCGGCGACGACAAAGTGGTGCTCGGACTCAGCGGCGGCGTTGACTCATCGGTAGCGGCTGTGCTGCTTAACAAAGCCATAGGCAAGAATCTGACCTGTATATTCGTCAACCACGGAATGCTCCGCAAGAACGAGTATGAGAACGTGCTCCACGACTATGAATGTCTTGGACTTAACGTGATAGGGGTGGACGCAAGCCGTAAGTTCTTCAGCGAACTCGCAGGTGTGACCGACCCGGAACGTAAACGCAAAATCATAGGCAAGGGCTTTATCGACGTATTTGACGAAGAAGCCCACAAGATAAAGGATGTGAAATGGCTTGCGCAGGGCACTATCTATCCTGACTGCATCGAGTCACTTTCCATCACCGGAACCACCATAAAGAGCCATCACAATGTGGGCGGTCTTCCTGAAAAGATGAACCTCAAACTGTGTGAGCCGCTCCGCTTGCTTTTCAAGGACGAAGTGCGACGTGTGGGACGTGAATTGGGAATGCCCGACCACCTCATCAAGCGTCATCCGTTCCCCGGTCCGGGACTTGCCGTGAGAATCCTCGGCGACATCACTCCGGAGAAAGTGCGGGTGCTTCAGGATGCCGATGACATCTTTATCCAAGGGCTGCGCGACTGGGGCTTATATGACCAGGTGTGGCAAGCGGGCGCAATCCTGCTGCCGGTGCAGAGTGTGGGTGTGATGGGCGACGAACGCACTTACGAGCGTGCTGTGGCTCTACGTGCCGTGACATCGACCGACGCTATGACCGCTGACTGGGCGCATCTACCCTACGACTTCATGGCTAAGGTGAGCAATGACATCATCAACAAGGTTAAGGGCGTGAACCGAGTATGCTACGACATCTCCTCAAAACCGCCGGCAACCATCGAGTGGGA
>DAAL01000070.1 GCA_001701065.1 Bacteroidales bacterium GP4 | reverse complement strand
GGTGACACGGTGGTCGCCCTCGCCGTAACCGCTTGAAATGATGGCGGCTCCACCCTTGCGCAGGGTGGTTTCAACGTCGTTGAAGTCGAGGTTAATCTCACCGTTGGTGTTGATAAGCTCGGAGATAGAACGCGCTGCGGTGGTGAGGGTATCGTCAGCCTTTCCGAATGCGTTCATGAAGTTAAGGTCGGGATATATCTCGTTAAGACGCTGGTTGTTGATGATAAGCAGCGCATCCACGTATTTGCTCATCTCTTCAGCACCTTCAGTTGCCTTAAGAATCTTTTTGGGACCTTCAAAGAGGAACGGAATAGTCACAATGCCGATTGTCAGGAGCCCTTTTTCCTGAGCGAGACGCGCCACAACCGGAGCGGCACCTGTTCCGGTGCCACCACCCATACCGGCGGTGATGAATACCATCTTGGTGTAAGGGTCGAATATCTCGGAGATGCGGTCAGCGGCTTCCTCGGCGAACACTCTTGCCTTTTCGGGCTTATTGCCGGCACCGAGACCGTCGCCGATTTCAACCTTAGTGGGGACCGGAGAGTGGTTAAGCGCCTGACGGTCAGTATTGAGGATTACAAACGACACATTTTCAATGCCTTGGTTGTACATGTGGGACACGGCATTGCTGCCGCCGCCTCCCACGCCTACAACTTTTATAATAGGCTGACGCGGTTCACCTGTCACAAAACCAGCCTGACTCATCGGGGTTATTATATTTTCGTCCATCGTAATCATGTTGTTGATAAGTAATTATTCGTCGTCCTCCTCAAATATATCTTTTGTCAAGGTCTGCTGGACCTTGTTGGTTATTTTTTTCCAGAAACTTGGCGTGGGGGGCGTTTTCGGCTTTTTGTCGTTCTCGTTGTTGCCGCTTCTGCCGTTTCGAGTTCTTGGAACCGGACCGGGGCCGTCCTCTTCGCTATATTCATAACCACCCTGCGGGGGCACGACTGCGGGAGGTGTCTCCATGCAGTCCACGGCACCACGGCGCACAGCCTCGGCGAGAATGGCGATAATGTCGATTTTCTCCATTCCCTGCCAACTCGGATTTGTTATCCTGATTCCTGACGGCACAGTGCCGAGACGCACTTTCAGATTGCTCTGGTCAGCCAGCAGGTCACTGAATCCTTTCAGCTTGGCACCGCCGCCTACAAGTATAATGCCACTCGGAAGGTCCTCTTCAAGCATGAAACCGGCGTATTTAGCCTGTTCCACGATGTTAGCCACAATCTCTCCGGCTCTCGCACGGATGTAGTTATTGACTTCCACTGCGTCACCGTCAAAGTCGAGCTTGCGGTAATTAGGCTCGGGGTTGAAAGCGTCGCCTATGGCACGTTTTATCTCATCGGCGCGTTCCTCGGAGAACTTAAGCGACATGATGTCGCGGGTGATGTTTCGTGAGCCTATGGGGAGGGTTATCAGGAACTGGAGAGCATTGTTCTTGTATATGGACATGGTGGTGGTTTCGGCACCGAAGTCCACAAGTATACATCCGAGGCTCTTTTCTTCCTGAGTCAGCACCATGTCGGCAATAGCTGTCTGGCGAGGAATTTTGCCCTTAATCGACAGCTGATGACGGTCAGTCAACGCCACTTCAAGATTCCTTTCAAGCTTAGGCTTGCAAGTAATAAGGCTAATCTCGGCACGGATGTTCTTTCCGAGAGTGCCGACGGGATTGTTGACATGCAGATTATCCACCACGTAGTCTCTTGGGAGAGTCTGCAGAATGGTTCTGTCCGAAAGAGCCAGCATCTTCGCCTCCTCTTTCATCTGTTCGATAATGTTGGGAGAGATGGATGTCTCTTCGTCGAACTGACGTACCACCTGCCTTGATGTAGACATCACAGAACGACCTCCGATCCCCACATACACGCCCTTTATTTTTCGGGGAGATACCGAAGGATAGTTCTCCAGCTTCCGGATAAGACGTGTCACGCGGTTACTCACTTCATCCACATTCTGGATGATTCCATAACGCACTACGTCCACAGCCAACTCGTCTTCAATGGCGAGAAGCTGTAGATTATTGTCGGCATCGGCAGTTCCGACTGCAGCCCTGATGTGAGAACTTCCTATCTCAAGAGCGACGATATATTTCGGGTCCATGATGTTAGGGGTTTTATCGTGTTAAATATGCTTGTTTTTTAATTTTAAATCAGGCTTCTGAGGGATAATCGAGGGTTTATTCTTCAGAATGCCTATACTGTCGCCGGCAACGAGCATTGTGCCTATGTCGGGGTCTTCCTTTTCAGCTTCGAGGTCTACGGCACTGATTACGGAGTGCAGTTTCTTGCTGCGGCGTGTCGCCACAATCTGATTTTCCCATTTCACCGATAGGGTGTCGTAAAAATCCCATCCTTTCACC
Source organism: Bacteroidales bacterium GP4 (assembly GCA_001701065.1). GTDB lineage: Bacteria > Bacteroidota > Bacteroidia > Bacteroidales > Muribaculaceae > Muribaculum. Next base: position 13,263 of record DAAL01000070.1, on the reverse strand, counting down.
GGCAAGACTTCCTTGTAGGCTATCATGAGGCGGCTGAATTTGTCGTCGAGGTCGTTCATGTTGCCTATGTTTATCACATGACCGTGGATGAGGGGCACAAGAATTATGTTGTTGGGATTATCGACTTTTATGTGGGTGATGAGAGCGTTCCAGGTGGAGTCAGAGTTGATGTAGTACACCAGCGGAATCAGGTCCCTTGCGGAAAAGCTGTCATTGAACTTGCCTGATATCACGGGTACATTCACGTGGTAATGGGCATTGGCTGAGATGCGTTTTCCGTCCTTGTTGATGTAATAGCTTTTGTTGCCCTCAAACACTCTTGCCACCGGCTGCATGGGCGATACCGAAATCTTGACAGAACCGTCAGTCATCACGGCGCACACAGCGTTTTCGAGCTTGTCGATTCGCCGCAGCGTGCGTTCGATGCTGTCAGTGTCGATAGAGTCCAATGCCTTCTTCGATATAGAGTCAGGGGACTCCCCTATCTCCTTGGCTATCTCCTGCGGACGCACAAACCGGGAGCCGGCAGTGTCAGCGACCTCGATGTTCAATCCGGTACACATCATGCGGGAAGCCTGCGCACGCGACCAGCTGACAGCTAAAATGACGTAGCTAATCAGCAAGATTGATATGATGCATTTAACGTATCGGTTCATGCCATAGAGGGTTTATATCTTAATCTTTGACTGTTTTCACCAGTTCGGGCAGATAATTGCATATGTCGCCGGCTCCTACAGTCAACAATATTTCAAAGTTACTATTTTTTATTGTTTTTATCAAATCTTCCTTTCTTATAAGTGTTTTAGAGGGCGAAGTTATGCGGTTAAAGATGATTTCGGATGTCACTCCGGGTATGGGAAGCTCCCTTGCAGGGTAGATGTCGAGAAGAATGACTTCATCGGCAAGCGACAACGCTTGAGCAAACTCAGGCGCGAAATCACGGGTGCGCGAGTAGAGGTGAGGCTGGAACGCCACAGTGATTTTTTTGTCAGGGTAGAGAGCTTTCACTGACTTGATGGACGCTTTCAGTTCATCGGGGTGATGGGCGTAATCATCGATTATGGCTTTTCCGGGAGCTTTAAACCAGAACTCAAAACGGCGTTTAGGTCCCATGAACGATGCCACAGCCCGGCGCGCGTTGTCAGGCACCATGTCGCCTGTGAGGTAACAAGCTGCAAGCGCAGCCACGGCGTTCTCGATGTTTATCTCCACCGGCACTCCCAATTCGATGTCAGGGATTACCGCTCCGTCAGGAGTGACGAAATCGAAGAGGATGGTTCCGTCTTTCCGGCGGATGTTGGCGGCATGGAAGTCGCCCGATTCCTTATTGTAAGTGTACACTTTCACCCCTTTGGGCGGACGAGGATGCAGTTTCAAGCCCTCATGCACGACAAGAAAGCCGTCGGGGTGGATAAGCTCGGTGAAATGGGCGAAGCTTTCCAGATAAGCTTCCTCGGTTCCGTATATGTCCAGATGGTCAGGGTCAGTGGCTGTTATCACTGCAATGTAAGGCGACAGATGATGGAATGAACGGTCATATTCATCGGCTTCTATCACCGAATAGGGTGAAGTCGCACTCAGGAGCAGATTGCTGTTGTAATTGCGTAGTATTCCGCCCAGGAACGCATTGCAGCCCACGGGACATGAGTTGAGGATGTGCGCCGCCATGGATGATGTGGTGGTTTTGCCGTGGGTGCCGGCAAAGCATATACCGCGTGAGGCACGGGTGATTTTGCCTAATACTGCGGCTCTCTTAGCGACTTCGTACCCCTGGGAACGGAAATACTGAAGCTGAGGATGGTTGTCGGGAAGAGCCGGAGTGTACACAACAAGCACCTCCTGCGGCGCATCCATGAAGTCGCGGGGAATAGCATCCACGCTGTCATCGTAAGTGATTGCCACACCTTCTTTCTCCAATTGCCGAGTGAGGTCCGACGGAGTGCGGTCATATCCCGCTACTTTACATCCTTTCGACAGGTAGTAACGTTCCAAAGCAGCCATCCCTATTCCTCCGGCACCGGCGAAGTACACTTTTTTCTTATCCATTTTTCTGAAGCAGATTGTCGATTATGTCCACAATTTTCTCGTCAGCGTCCTCCAACGCCATTTTTCTAACATTGTCAGCAAGCGCAACACACTTTTCCTTATCGTTCAGCAACGCCACAATCTCCTTGCCCAATCGATCCCTTGCATCGCAGTCAAGAATCATGACCGCCGCTCCTTTTTCCACGAGCGCCTCGGCGTTTTTACGCTGATGGTCTTCCGCCACATTGGGCGACGGAATGAGTATTGTCGGTTTTCCTAACAACTGAAGTTCCGATATTGTTCCGGCACCGGCGCGCGACACTACCACATCGGCGGCACGGTAAGCGAGGTCCATGCGTGCGATAAACGGCATTGCCTTAACGACGTTGTTGTACTTTTGGGCGATTTTCTTGCATTCGTCGGCGTACAGTTTTCCTGTTTGCCACAGCACGTAACCGCCGGCTTTCTCAATCATGTTGAAAGTCTTGGCTATGCTTTCATTGATGGTTCTCGCGCCAAGGCTTCCCCCTATCACAAGCACCAATTTCCGGTTAGGCGGCACTCCGAGTTCTTTTCTTGCTTCTTCCGGGGTGATGTCGGCGGTGAGAATATCCTTTCGGACGGGATTGCCTGTAAGGTGTATTTTTTCAGCCGGGAAGAACCGTTCCATGCCACTGTAAGCCACACAGATGGCATCGGCTTTCTTTGCGAGGAGCTTGTTGGTTACACCGGCGTAGGAATTCTGTTCCTGCAAGAGCGTGGGGACACCGTGTTTCTGAGCTTCTTTAAGCATGGGTCCGCTGGCGTATCCCCCTACCCCGATGGCTATGTCAGGCTTAAAATCACGAAGCACATTCTTGGCTTTCATCATGCTCTTGAAAAGCCTGAAAAGCACTTTGATGTTACTTAGCAACTTCTTGCGGTTGAATCCGCTCACCGGAAGCCCTACAATCTCATATCCCGCAGCGGGGACACGTTCCATCTCCATTCTGCCTTCAGCACCCACAAAGAGGATTTGGGCATCGGGATGGCGGCGTTTTATGGCATTTGCGATGGAAAGAGCCGGAAAGATGTGTCCTCCGGTCCCTCCTCCGCTGATTAATATCTTTTTGTTTTGTTCCATATCAAGAAAAATAAAAAGTCCCTTTAAAATTGCACCGGGTTGTTGGCTCTAAGTTCTTCGGGGAGAGTGTTAAGTTCGTCCTTCACTTCCTGCCTTGTTCCGTTCTGCACGGCTGTGCGGCTTACGCTCAACATGGCTCCGAAGGCTATGGACGTGACGAGAATGGATGTGCCGCCTTTGGAGATGAGCGGCAAAGGCTGTCCCGACACAGGGAATGTGCCGGTGGTGATAGCCATGTGGAATAGCGCCTGCAGCACAATCATCACCGCCAACCCCATCACAAGCAGCACAGGGAATGCCCTATGGCACTTTCGGGCAATGACACCGGCTCTCGCCAATAGCGCAAGATACAGCAGCAGAAGGCAGAATCCTCCCACAAATCCTATGTCCTCCAGAATTATGGCGAAGATATAGTCGGAGAAGGCAAGCGGCAGACGCGCAGTTTCACGCGAATTTCCGGGGAATACGCCTATGATTCCGCCGTTAGCCTGCGCCATGTAAGAGTACATCTCCTGGCGGTTCTGGGCGGTTATCTTCTGCTCGTATTTCGGTGTCGGGTCGAAGAAACGGTCGACGCGGTTTTTCCATGTGCCCTGGCGTTGTGCCACTGCCTCGGTTCCTCCGGTGGCTTGTATAGCCTGTTCCATCTTAGTGTCCTCGCGGTCAGGCTTAAGCACAAGATACGCCCCCGCCATGACGGCGTATACCGCTATCACGGCAAACAGTTTTTTCCACTCGGTGCCTCCGATAATCATCATGGTGATACTGATGCTCATGAGCAGGATGGTGTTGGTGAGTCCTTGCTTTATAAGCACTCCGCCGAACAGAAGCACTACTGCCGCCGACAAGTAAATGCCTTTGTTCTTAACACCCACTACTTTGGCTTTCTGTGATTTAGCCATTATTTTGGCTATGACCAGCACTGCCGAAAGCTTTATAAATTCGGACGGTTGAAGGGAGATGCCGGCTATGGAGAAGCTTCGCCTTGCTCCGTTTATGACATCTCCCGCCACTGACGTGTACACCATGGCGGCAACACTGAAAAACGCCACCGTTCCGGCAAAAGCAAAGAAGTACTTGTAGTGGATGCGTTCAAGCGCAAGCACTATTCCCACTCCCGCAATCAGCATCACGCAGTGACGCAGGATGGGGCCGTACACTCCCGCCGATGCCACCTCGCGTGAAGAGGCACTGTAGAGTTCTATGACCGATACCAGACAAAGAATAATGAATATGCCCCAAATGGATTTATCGCCATGCTTTTTATAGGTTATAGCCGGCGTGGCTTTACTTTCGGAGGCATTGACTGTCATTGTGGCGGAGTCGGTGCCGAATGTGTTGGCTGTATCGTTGAGATCCATTGTTAAAATGAGGTTGAGGAGTGATTTATTGCTTGGTGTTTAGGTTGTGCACGAGGTTTTTGAACTGCTCTCCGCGGTCCTCGTAGCTTTTGAAAAGGTCGAAACTTGCGCAGCACGGTGAAAGAAGCACTGTGTCGCCTGAACCGGCTATCTCGGCGCATGTGTTTACGGCTTCTTCGATGGAATGAGTGTCGCGTATTTCAGCCACTTTTCCGCTGAAGAAGTCGAGCAGCTTGGCGTTGTCCTTGCCCATGCACACAATGGCTTTTACCTTTTCTTTAACGAGGGGTTCTATCTCAGTGTAGTCGTTGCCTTTGTCCTTGCCGCCGAGAATAAGCACTACGTTTTTGGGCATACTTTCAAGCGCGTACCAGCATGAGTTGACGTTGGTGGCTTTGGAATCGTTGATATAACGCACGCCCTTGATAGTGTCCACATACTCCAACCGGTGCTCTACGCCTTCAAAATCGGAAAGGGCGGCTCGTATTTCGTCCTTCTTTATGTCAAGGATGCAAGCCGACAAACCGGCAGCCATGGAGTTGTAGAGGTTGTGGAGCCCGTGCAGCGACAGTTCGCCGCGGGGTATTATTAGGTCAGTGTGCGCGGCATGGAACACAACTTCATCGTCGTTGTCCACATAAGCCTTAGTTCCCATTTCCAAATGCTCGGCAAACGGGTACATCTGAGCTTCGGTGGTCACCTGTTTCAGTTGTGCCTGTATCACGGGGTCGTCCTGCCAGAAGATGAAAGCATCCTCGGGTGTCTGGTTGCGGATGATGCGGAATTTAGCGTTTACGTAGTTCTGCATCTTATAGTCGTAGCGGTCCATGTGGTCAGGGGTGATGTTGAGCATCACAGCCACATTTGCCTTGAAGTCGTACATGTTTTCAAGCTGAAAACTGCTCAACTCTATCACGTAAACGTCAAAATTCTCACGCGCCACCTGCAAAGCAAGGCTTTTACCCACATTGCCGGCAAGACCCACATTAACTCCGGCATTCTTAAGGATGTGGTAAGTGAGCAGGGTGGTGGTGGTCTTTCCGTTACTACCGGTTATGCACACCATCTTGGCATCGGTATATCGTCCGGCAAACTCTATTTCGGAGATGACCGGAATGCCAAGCGCGGTTATTTTTTTCATTATAGGCACCGTGGGAGCCACTCCGGGGCTTTTGATTACCTCGTCGGCGTTCAGAATCAGTTCCTCGGTGTGCTTGCCTTCCTCGTAAGGAATATTTTCCTCCTCAAGAGTGGCTTTATAGTGTGACGGGATAGAGCCAAAGTCGGTCAAAAACACGTCAAATCCTTTGTCCTTGGCGAGGATCGCGGCACCTACTCCGCTTTCTCCTCCTCCCAATATTACAATTCTCTTTTTGTCCATTATCGATTATTTATCTTATTTTCAGTGTTACGAAAGTGACTACGGCAAGGAAGATGCCGATAATCCAGAATCTCACCACGATTTTAGATTCAGGGATGGCGTTGTAAGGTCGCTGTATCAGAGCCTGCACAGTGCCAGCCGCCTTCTGATAGTGGTGATGCAAAGGTGTCATTTTGAATATTCTTAAACCTTGTCCGGTGCGGCGTTTGGTGAGCTTGAAGTAAAACACCTGCAGCATTACCGAAAGGTCCTCCACAAAGAAGATGGCGCACAGCACCGGCAGCAGCAGCTCCTTGCGGATGAGAATGGCGAATACCGCTATTATACCTCCGATGGTAAGGCTTCCGGTGTCGCCCATAAATACCTGTGCCGGATAGGCATTGTACCACAGGAAGCCTATCAATGCCCCTATGAACGCCGCCATGTACACCACAAGTTCCTCGGAGCCGGGTATATACATGATGTTGAGGTAAGAGGAGTAGATGATGTTACCTCCCAGATAAGCCATGATAGCCAATGCCGTGCCTATTATAGCCGATGTTCCTGTGCATAATCCGTCAAGACCGTCAGTGAGGTTGGCACCGTTGGAAGTGGCTGTCACGACAAATATAGTGACCAGAATGAATAGAATCCATCCTCCTGTGGAGGCGTATTTACCCATCCACTGGGTAAGGTAAGAGTAGTCGAAGTTATTGTTTTTAACGAACGGGATTGTGGTTTGCGGTTCTTTGACATCCTCGTTCTTATACTGCACTACAATCTCGTGGTTGGGCGCGCTCTCCACTTCCACGTTTTCACGCATGACAATGGAAGGGCTTAGAAACATGGTGAGGCCCACGATGAGTCCGAGACCCACTTGTCCCACTATCTTGAACTTGCCTTTCAGCCCGTCCTTGTCCTTTCGGGCTACCTTGATATAATCGTCGAGGAATCCGAGAAATCCGAGCCAAACAGTGGACACAAGCATAAGAGCCATGTAGACATTCCCTAATTTTCCCACCAGAAGGCACGGCACCAAGATGGAGATGATTATTATGACACCACCCATGGTGGGTGTACCTGTCTTTTTCATCTGTCCTTCAAGCCCCAGGTCACGAATGATTTCGCCCACCTGCATGAGTTGAAGGCGGTCGATGATGCGCCTTCCGAACACGATGGCGATGAATAACGATAAAACAAGCGCGGCACCGGAACGGAATGTGATGTAGTCCATCAGTCGCGCTCCGGGAAAGTTGAATTGGGCTAAGTAATCAAATAGATAGTAAAGCATTTCGGCTTTGGGGATATTTGGTTTATAATTCAGTCTGGAAAATTTCTTTCACCACTTCACGGTCGTCAAAATGATGCTTGACTCCTTTTATCTCCTGGTAGTCCTCATGACCTTTGCCGGCAATGAGAATGACATCGCCTGTCTGGGCTAACGCACATGCGGTGCGGATAGCTTCGCGGCGGTCAGCGATGCTGAGTGTCTTCTTTCTGCCTTCGATGTCAAGACCTTCCTCCATGTCGTGAAGAATATCGAGCGGATCCTCGTCACGGGGGTTGTCGGAAGTCAGAATGAGCCTGTCGCTGCGTAGCACTGCTTCACGAGCCATGATGGGGCGTTTACCTTTGTCACGGTTACCTCCTGCGCCCACCACAGTGATGATGGAGCCTTTAGAACCAACAACTTCTTTTATCGCCTGCAGCACATTGACTACAGCATCGGGGGTGTGGGCATAGTCCACGATGGCAGTATATCCCTTGGGGGAATGGAATGCCTGGAATCGACCCGCCACGGGTACAAGGCGGCTCATGTTGACAAGCACATCCTCATTGTCCCATCCGAGCAGAACCGAAGCTCCGTACACGGCGGTGAGGTTGTAAGCATTGAATTTACCGGTGAAGAGCACTTCCACTTCCCTTCCGTTGAAGGTCATGGATGTGCCGTCAAGGCGGCTTTCGATGATTCGTCCCATGAAATCGGCTCTTGTGCGGAGGGAGTAGCTGTATTTACGTGCCTGGGTGTTCTGAAGCATCACTTCGCCCACTTTGTCATCGATATTGGTGAGCGCGAAAGCTGTCTTGGGAAGGTCGTCGAAGAACGATTTCTTAGCCTGCAGATAAGCTTCCACGGTCTTGTGGTAGTCAAGGTGGTCACGGGTAAGGTTGGTGAAGATGCCGCCGGCGAAATATAGTCCGGCTATGCGGTGCTGATGGGCAGCGTGGGAGCTTACCTCCATGGAAGCGTAAGAGCAACCTGCCTCAACCATGCGGTGAAGAAGCTCGTTGATGGTGAGAGGGTCGGGGGTTGTCTGGGTGGTAGGAATCGCTTCGGTCTCTATGTAGTTGCACACAGTTGACAGAAGTCCGGCTTTGTAGCCCATCAGCCTTGCCATCTCGTAGATGAGGGTGGCTGTGGTGGTCTTTCCGTTGGTGCCGGTAACGCCCACGAGTTTCAGTTTGCGGGAAGGATTATCCCACCATTCCGAAGCAAGGTTGCCGAGAGCTATCGCCGAGTTGCTTACCTTTATATATGTAATAGAAGTCTCAAGAAACTCCGGAAGTTCCTCACACACTATCGCCGCCACTCCGCTGTACTGAAGAAGCGGAATGAATTTATGACCGTCGACTTGGGTGCCCCTGACAGCCACGAAAAGAGATCCGGTGGTGACTTTGCGGGAGTCGCTCACCACATCGGTTATGATTTTATCATCAGAGCCTATGATTTCTTCCACAAGGATTGACGATAGTAGGTGGGACAAAGATTTCATATCGTGTTATTTTATATGTTAGTAATTCTATATTAGTTATTGAGCAAGAGTTAGGTGTACCCGTGAGCCCGGAGCAAAATTACTTCCCGGAGTCAAAGACTGCGCTATCACGTAGCCTGACCCTTGGAATGAAACTTCCACGCCTGCGCTTTCAAGAACATTTATAGCGTCACGGATGTTGTAGCCGATCACGCTCGGAAGTCCTTTTTCACGTGTTTTAGGAGCGAAATATTTCATGGGACCGGTGTTAAGTCCTGTCCTTACATTCTCAATCTGCGACTGGCTTCCGGCGGCGTACACAGTGGGCACTGTCTTCACTGGCTCTTCACTGCGGTAGTCGCTGCTGTTGTTGAGCATTCCACGGGAGAACATTTTCAACGCTATGTTCTTAAGCACAGTGCCGCTTGTGCTTGCGGCTCCGAACATGTTCTGTCTCGGATGGCATGTGAGCACAATGCATGAATATAGCGGCTCTTCGGCGGGGAAAAATCCGCAGAACGCAAGACGTTTTTTGCCGGTGTTGTAAGCACCGTTCTCGATTATATAGCAAGTTCCGGTTTTTCCGGCTATTCTCACGCGGTCGTTGCGCAGCAGTTTGCCGGTGCCGTGTTCACCCCACACCACATTGGTGAGCATCATGCGCATAAGGGCGGCGTTCTCAGGGGAACAAGCCACTCCGGTGCCCATGTATTCCTGGGGAAGGATGGAGTCGACGGTTTCGCTAAGCAGCCTGTCCACAAGACGTGGCTTGACATACACGCCGTTGTTGGCTATGGCGTTGTATATGGACAGGGTGTAAAGCGGCGGTATTTCAGTGGAGTAGCCGTAGCACATTCTGGAGAGGGCTATCTGACCTCCGCGGTTTGACGGCACGCTGTCGATTCTCGGCGGTCGTTCACCGGCTATTCCGGTGTTCATGTGGTCGAGGAATCCGAGTTTTTTAAGACGGGAGTAGAACGCTCCGGGATTGGCACCGTATTTTGACGTGATGATTTTCGCCATACCTATGTTGGATGAGCGTTCGATGACCTCTTTAACGGGCATAGATGCTGTGCCGTGGGAGTCGGTGATGGGCCGTCCGCCGGCGTAGGGGAACGCATGTCCTGTGGTGAGCACTTCATCCACATTTTTCACAATTCCGTCCTCCAGTGCTATCATCATTGAAAGGGTTTTCACTACTGATCCCGGTTCATATCCGAGCACGGCACGGTTCATGCCTTCGATGTATTCATTGCCGGTTTTTGACTTCTCAAGGTTGGAAATGGCTTTTATTTTGCCTGTTTTTACCTCCATGAGCACGGCAACACCCCATTCGGCATCGCATGTGGTGAGCACTTTGTTGAGTTCGTTCTCCACGATGTCCTGCATGTCGATGTCGATGGTGGTCTGGATGTTATATCCCGGCACGGGGAGCTCTTCAGGCCAGTTGACTATATCTTTGGTCAAAGGCACTTTCTTTGCCAGTCCCGGCTTTCCGTAAAGAAGTGTGTCCAATGCACGTTCCAGTCCTGAAATTCCGTGGGTTTCGCCTGTGACCGAGTCTATGCCCACACCGCCTATGCTTCGGCGCGCCATGGCTCCGTAAGGGTTCACACGCCGGCTCACTGTCTCTTTGGTGAGTCCGGTCTTGTTGCGGTTTTTGATGTTGAAAAACGGCAGTTCCAAGAGTTTCATATACTGCGAGTGGGAGATATTGGACAATATGCGGTAAGCTCTCGGGCGTTTGTTTTTGTCGGGCTGGTCGATGGGCTTGCGCAAGCGTGCATACCACTCGTCGCGTGTCCTTACAGGGAAGTAATGGGCAAGGGAGTCGGCAAGGCTGTCCATAGCCATGAGGTATCTGCCTTCAAGGAAACGTTCGCAGCGGTAGTCGATGCGGATGGTATAGAATGACAGGTTGGTGGCGAGAATCTGTCCGTTGTCCGACAGGATGTCGCCTCTTTCAGGCTTAATGGTGTCGATGCGTGAAAGTTCTTCCATGGCTTTGGCGTTCCACTGCGGCGCTGAAAGCACAGTGTTGTCGAAAGCCTTGTACACTATTCTCATAGAGAACAGTAATATGCACACTATGATGAATATGTAGCGGAATAATATGTGTGACCGGTTCTCTTTTTTCATCTCTCTTATTTCTTAATTTTGTAGGGAGGACGTTCCTGCACTCTCAGGTTGAGGTGCATGGTGTCCACCATTTCCTGCATGGCTGATTCGCGTATACGGCTCATGTAGCGGCTGCGTTCGCGTATGCGCTCGGTCTGAACCACTTCGAGTTCCTGTTTCAGCCGCCTTATTTCTTCCATACGTGTCAGGCATTGGTAACGGTTGGTGATGTACACCAACAGCATCACCATGAGCAGCAACACTGACTTCCAGTTGCGTATAAAGAAGTCGCTCGAAAGGAAGCGGGCGTAGAACACGCGCTGAATCCATCCGTTGCTTTTAGCTTTTTTCGATGTCTTGGTTGCCGATGCCATTGTTTAAATTTTTTCTGCGATTCTTAATTTTGCGCTTCGTGAGCGGGGATTTGCCTCCACTTCTTCCTCGCTTGGAGCTATGGGCTTCGAGGTGAGAAGGCGGAAAGGCGACAAGCTTCTGCCATAGAAGTCCTGTTGCATCTCGCCGTTGAAGTTGCCGGTGCGCATGAAGTTCTTCACCAGTCGGTCCTCAAGCGAGTGGTAGGTTATCACCACAAGTCTTCCGCCGGGGGCGAGAAGTTCGAGCGATTGTTTTAGAAATTCCTGCAAGGCTGTGATTTCGCCGTTTACCACTATCCGCAGAGCCTGGAATATCTGGGCAAGCTCTTTTTTCTCTTTTCGGGGGTTAATGGTGGGGCGTATTATGTCCATAAGCTGTTCCACACGCTCTATCGGCTCCACGGCACGTGCCTTTACAATGAGCGAAGCGAGTTTACGCGCCGTTTTCATCTCACCGTAGAGGTAGAAGATGTCAGCAAGCTCTTTTTCGTCGCTGTTGTTGAGGTACCATGCGGCGGTCTTTCCTCCTTGGCGGTTCATGCGCATGTCAAGCGGACCGTCCCATCGGAAGGAAAAGCCGCGTTCGGGATCGTCGAAATGATGGAACGACACGCCTAAGTCAGCCATTATTCCGTCCACTGACTCTACTCCGTAGTATCGCATGAAGTTACGCAGGTAGCGGAAGTTGCTGTATACAAATGTAAACCGGCTGTCATCGGGCGCATTAGCCATAGCGTCGCTGTCGCGGTCGAATGAATAGAGATGCCCGTCGGGACCAAGGTCGGCAAGGATGGCTCTTGAATGGCCTCCTCCTCCGAATGTCACGTCGACATAAACGCCGTCGGGCTTGATATTCAAGCCTTCAATGCTTTCTTTGAGAAGCGCCGGTATGTGGTACACTTGTGATGACATAGGGTGTGGATTGTATTCGCTATATTGGGTTGTAAAGTTACTGAATTTTATTTATAATTTGCATACACAAATTGTACTTTTTTACGAAAAATCCGCAATAAGTTATCAACATCCCCATAAAAAGCAAGCTTGCAGCATTTTTAAGTTAAAAAACGCCACAAGCCTAAGGATTTGCATTTGTAAATTCCGGGCTATTCATTAGCGGGTCGCAGAAGTTCTACGAGATACTTAATGCCTTGGGTCGCGGTCATCTTCAGCACAGTCACTCCGGCGGGAGTGGGAGCCGGGTTGGGGTCGATGTAATACACGGGGGTTCCGGGCTTTACGTAGTGCAGAAGCCCTGCCGCAGGATACACATTAAGGGAGGTTCCTATGACCACAAACACGTCGGCTTGGCTCACGAGGTCTATTGCCGGCTCGATGTTCGGCACTGCCTCTTGGAAGAATACGATGTGGGGGCGCACATGGTGACCGTCGATTATGGTTTCAGGAGTGGTTTCAAGTGCTTCGGGCTTAAGCTTGTACACTTTGCACTCATCGTCAAGCGCTCTGACCTTCATCAACTCGCCGTGTAGGTGCAGCACATTTTTGCTGCCGGCTCTTTCGTGCAGGTCGTCCACGTTTTGGGTGATGATGTACGTGTCGTACCATTTTTCAAGCTCCACCAAGCCCTTGTGTCCTGCATTTGGCTCAGTGGTGATGAGTTCTTTACGGCGTTTGTTGTAAAATTCATGCACGAGCCGCGGATTCCGGGCAAATCCGTCGGCGCTTGCCACGTCCATCACCGGATATTCTTCCCAAAGACCGCCTGCGTCACGGAATGTCTTTATGCCGCTTTCGGCACTCATTCCCGCTCCTGTGGATATCACTAATTTCTTCATAAGCTTTAACCTTTTTATTGTTAACAAAATTATAACAAAAAGTTTTACTGTCAAAATAAAAGGACATCATCAATCGCGATGATGCCCTTTACATGACAGAATTGATAGATAACAACGTTATTCCATGGAAGAGAACCATTGGGCTTCGGTGGGAGCGTCCTCAGCAAGCCCGGTGACACTCTCCACTCCGTACTCTTCGCCGTGCTGTGAGCGGTCGAGTCCTATCTCTTCGCTCTTTCGTGACACGCGTAGCGGAATGAACAGGTTGGTCACCCAATATAGTCCGTAACTAACCGCAAAAGTATAGATAAAAACAATTCCCAAAACTAAGAGGGTGTTTCATAACAACTGTTAAG
>DAAL01000207.1:11270-20233 GCA_001701065.1 Bacteroidales bacterium GP4 | reverse complement strand
TGAAGAGGTCTTTCATCGGCCAGTTGTAGGCCATGTCGAAAGCCTCTTTTTCAAGCTCGGGCACGCTGGCCTCGGCAAGCATGAACAGGTCGGGCTTCGCGGCCTGAAGCTCGGCGCGACATTCATTCCAGAAGTCGGTCGGCACTTCCATAGCAACGTCGCAGCGGAATCCGTCGACGCCGATTTGTGTCAGCCAGAATTTCATTGCGTCGATCATTCCTTTGCGCATTTCAGGGTTCGAATAGTCAAACACATAAACGTCGGTCCAGTCATACAGACCCTTCATGTTGCCCTTCTCGTCGCGTTCGTACCAGTCAGGGTGTTCGGCAATCCAGACGTTGTCGCGGCCTGAATGGTTGGGCACCCAGTCGAGAATAACTTTCATGCCGAGTTTGTGGGCTTCGTCGACCATGGCCTTGAACTGATTGATTTTGCCGTATTCGGGGTTGAAAGCCTTATAGTCCTGAACGGCATAGTAGCTGCCGAGAGTGCCTTTGCGACCTTCGGCGCTGATCGGGTGGATAGGCATCATCCAAAGGATGTCGACACCAAGGTCTTTCAGACGCGGCAATTCGCGTGCGAAAGAAGTGACGTTGCCTGAGTCGGAATACTGACGGAGGTTTACTTCATAGATCACCGCATTGCGGCTCCATTCAGGATGTTTTACATTAGTGTAGGTTGAGTCACGCTCCACATTCTCAGCCTGTGAGGCTTTCCCTTTGGTGCCACATGCTCCGAATAGAAGCGCACCGATGAGTCCGAGGGCTCCGAAGATTCTTTTCATGATAGAATTTATTTAGTTAATGATTATGGGTATATGGCTTATATGGGGAACTTGTTGATGGCGTCGACAAACGCTTCGGCGGAAGCAGCGATGATATCGGTGTTGGCGGAGAAACCGTAATAATGCTGACCGTCATATTCTACAGTCATGTGCACTTTACCCACATCATTGCTACCTTTGCTGATAGCCTGGATAAGGAACTCCTTCACAAGCATCTGTCGGCGTATTATAACCTTTATAGCGTTGATGGCTGCATCCACCGGACCGTTGCCAGAAGCACACGCCTCGAAACGTTCTCCGGCGATCAGAAGGCCTATAGAAGCTACGGAGCGCAGCCCCACGCCGGATGTCACCTGGAGATAATCGAGTTTTATACGGTGGTTTTCACGATGTTCTCCGGCAAGCATGAGCACATCGTCATCGGAAATTTCTTTCTTACGGTCGGCCAGACGCAGGAATTTCTCGTAGGCTTTGTCGAGAGCCTCTTTCTCAAGTTCTATGCCAAGCACATTGAGGCGATGTTTGAGGGCGGCACGACCGGAACGGGCGGTGAGTACGATAGAATTTTCATCGATACCCACATCTTTCGGGTCGATGATTTCATAACTTTCACGATTCTTAAGCACACCGTCCTGATGGATACCGCTTGAATGGGCGAATGCATTTCGTCCCACGATGGCTTTGTTGGGCTGCACGGGCATATTCATCAGGCTTGACACAAGATGGCTTATGCCGTATATCTTAGTGGTGTTGATGTTGGTGTCAATGCCGAGTTCCTTGTGGGAGCGGAACACCATAGCCACCTCTTCGAGGGAGGTGTTGCCGGCTCGTTCGCCTATTCCGTTGATAGTCACTTCGGCTTGTCGTGCGCCATTGATGATACCGTTGATGGTGTTGGCGGTAGCCATTCCCAGGTCGTTATGGCAGTGAGTGGCGATAGTGACTTTGTGTATGCCGTCCACATGTTCCATAAGGTATTTTATCTTTTCGCCGAATTGCGAGGGAAGGCAGTAGCCTGTGGTGTCAGGGATGTTGACCACTGTGGCACCGGCTTTAATCACGGCTTCCACCACGCGGGCAAGGTATTCATTGTCAGTGCGTCCGGCATCCTCAGCGTAGAACTGCACATCCTCCACGTAGCGTTTTGCGTATTTCACGCAAGCTATGGCGCGTTCCAGAATCTCCTCGCGGGTGGAGTTGAATTTGTATTTAATGTGGTAGTCCGAAGTTCCGATACCGGTGTGTATGCGTTTGTGCTTGGCGTAAGAAAGTGCGTCGGCAGCCACACGTATGTCGTTTTCCACGGCACGTGTCAGGGCGCATATAGTGGGCCATGTCACGGCTTTGGATATTTCCACAACTGAATTGAAGTCGCCCGGACTCGACACCGGGAATCCTGCTTCAATTACATCCACGCCAAGTTCTTCAAGGGACTTGGCTATCTCAATTTTCTCAACAGTGTTAAGCTGGCACCCCGGCACTTGTTCGCCGTCACGTAATGTGGTGTCAAATATATATAGACGATCGCTCATAGACTTATTTGTTAATTAATTCATGAAATGAAATGCAAAATTAGCATTTTTTATTGACGTATTCAAGAAAATAGTAGAAAATTCGCTTAAATGTGCGACAATCTGCAATAGTCCGTCCTCTATTGTCATCCCTTTAGGGTTTATCGCTCCGTAATGCCTCGGCACCGGAGGTGTCGCATCTCCGAAGCTCCATTTTTTTGCGGGTGTCTATAATCCCCCACGGTTTACACCGTAGGCTATGTGGTGTTTCGCCCTCCGGGCTACGATATTCCCCACCAACAAAAAACATTGAAGATGTTTCTTAATTGTTCGCCCAATAATGGAACATCTTCGACGTTCGCGATACCACCGTACATCCACAACACCACATTTCGCTCACGCTCAATGCGGTNNATTAATTATCGCCCTTTGGGCGAAATGCGTTGCATCAATGGAAGATGCGGAGGTATTGGTCTTTGTTGGGGAGTTCGGAGGATGTCGGGTCTTTATTTCACCCAACGGAGTATTTCTTTGAAGGACACTTTGCGGCCGTACATGAGGATGCCGGTGCGGTAAATCTTGCTTGCGATCCACACCAAGAGCAACGCTGTGGCGTAGAGAAGCACAAGGCTGCTGAGAATCTGCCAAGCCGGCACGTCGTAAGGCAAACGTATCATCATCACTATGGGCGATGTGAACGGAATGAACGAGCTTACCACGCCAAGGGTGCTGTCAGGGTTCTCCATGCATGCTTCGCCAATGAGCAGCGCGAGGACTATAATCATCATTACGGGAGTCATGTACTGGGAAGCGTCGCTCTGCTGGTCGACTGCCGAGCCGAACGCAGCGAAAAGTGAGGCATAGAGAAGGTATCCGCCGATGAAGTAGAGCACAAACACGCCCAACAGTTTCCACCAGTTGATGCCGATGAGCGCCTGGAGTATTTCGCCCATTTCGCTTGGTTCCACTTCGCCCATCGCTTCGGTGGTTGTAGCCGGTTCCGGCACGATGCCGCTGATGCTGAGCACGAACAGTCCCACGCCGAGAATGACGCTCCAGATGGCTATCTGTGTAAGTCCCACCAGCCCCACGCTGATAATCTTACCGAGCATCAGTTCGATGGGCTTGCAGGTGCTCACGATGACCTCCACTATGCGGTTGGTCTTGTCTTCGACTACCGACGACATGATCATGGCACCGTACATGATTACAAATATATAGGTGAGGAACGAGAGAATCAGACCTATAATCATGGCGAGTCCGCTCGACGATGACACGGAGTCGCCGTCAGAGTTCCATGTGTGGCTCTTTACGGTCACGCTGATCTGGCTGTCCTTCACTATCTTGTCAAGTTCGGGGATGTTGTAGGATGCTATCTTGGCATCGGAAAGGGCTTTGTCAAGGTCGTCCTCCACCTGCGACGAAAGGGAGTGCTTGACGGTGCTTTCCGAGTATATGTTCACCTGACGGGTGGTTTCCACGTTTTTGGGGATAACCACTATGGCATATATGTCGCCGTCGGCTTTGTCGTACCGTTCCTTAATGTCGGATGTTCCGGCATCCTTCATGATGGAGAATGTGTAGTCCTCGCTGTCAGTGAGGGCATTGCCGAATTTATCGGAGAGGTCCACAACCGCCACGTTGAGCGCGTCGCTCTTGTTCACTTCCATCAGTAAAGCCGGGATGAACATCAACGCCAGCATCAGGACGGGGACTAAGAGGGTGGAGATTATAAATGATTTCTTGGCAACCAGCGAATAATATTCGCGTTGCATTACGATTAAAAAGCGTCGTTTATTCATTGCTGTTGGTAACTGTTTCGATGAAAATGTCGTTCATTGAGGGTAGAAGTTCCTCGAATCCAAGAAGAGTGTAGCGAGAGTTCAATGCTTCAATGGCATCGCGCATGGGCACTCCGGGGTTAAGGCGCACTGTGGCTTCGGAGCCGCCGAAGCGTGACGGCTTCACGAGGTCGAGAGTGTAGAGTTCGGGGTTGGGTGCAAGGACCGGTTCGGCGATGCGCACAGTGAACAGGTTCTTCTTGAACTGCTGTTTCACGTCGTTCACTTTGCCTTGAAGCACTACTTTGGAGTGGTTGATGAGCGTGATTTCTTCGCACACTTCCTCCACTGAAGCCATGTTGTGGGTGGAGAAGATGATTGTGGCACCCTCTTCGTTGAGCCTTAGCATCTCTTTGCGCAGCTGCTCGGTGTTGACAGGGTCAAAACCTGAAAACGGCTCGTCGAATATCAGTATCTTGGGCGAATGCACCACTGTGCCGATGAACTGGACTTTCTGCGCCATACCCTTGGACAGGGCTTCAATCTTTTTGTCGGACCATTCTTCAAGTCCCATGCGCCGGAGCCATTTGGCGGCTTCGGAGCGCGCGTCGTTCTTGGTCATTCCTTTAAGCCGTCCCAGGTATACGATGTGGTCGATTACTTTCATCTTTTTGTAAAGACCACGCTCTTCGGGCAGATAGCCCATGTGCATCACGTCCTGCGGCGACAAGGGAGCGCCGTCGAGCATGATGGTGCCGCTGTCCTGGCGCGTGATCTGGTTCAGGATTCGTATCAGCGAAGTCTTTCCGGCTCCATTAGGACCGAGAAGCCCGTAGATGTCGCCTTGGTTCACTGAGAGTGACACATGGTCGAGCGCCACGTGTCCTTGATATTGCTTCACAATATCGTTGATTTCAATAAAGCTCATTTAGAACTGATTTAAACTTATTTCAAAATTCTTGTTATTTCTTGGAAAGTCGAAGGCAGGTCCAGCGGTCTTTGACGGTGAATCCTGTCTTGTGGAGCCCTACAGCTTCGGCAGCGTCCATTATCACCGGAATGTCATCTTCGTAGAATCCGCTGAGGAGCATAGTGCCTCCCGGCTTGAGGGGCTTGGCGTACCGGGGAAGGTCGGCGGTTATGATGTTTCGGTTGATGTTGGCTATGAACAGGTCCACCGGCTCCACTTCCTGCAGCTTTGTCGCATCGCCCAGAATCACGTTGATTTCGGGATGGTGGTTAAGCGACACGTTCTCCACTGCGTTGGTGTGGGCGAATTCGTCGATTTCGATTGCCTCCACCCTGGCGGCTCCTCTCATCGCAGCCAGTATGGCAAGGATTCCGGTGCCTGTGCCCATGTCCATCACCGATAGCCCGGTCATGTCGATACGCAGAAGTTGCTCGATAATGAGCGAAGTGGTCTGGTGGTGTCCGGTGCCGAACGCCATTTTGGGGTCTATCACTATGTCATATTCCATCACGGGGATTCCGGTGTGGAACGATGAGTGTATCACGCACCGGTCGCCCACCACTATGGGTTGGAAATAGTTCTTTTCCCACTCTTTATTCCAGTCCTCTCCTTCCACGGTGGAGAAAGAATAAGAGGCTTTTACGGGAATAGGCGACTGTGATATCACTTGGACGAGAATATCGGGGTTGAAATCCTCCTTTTTGATATAAGCGGTAAGACCGTTGTCGTCAGGGACGAAACTTTCATAACCTTCCTCGCATAGTAAAGCAGCAAGCACGTCGGTGATAGTTTCATTGCATGGCTCAGCGTCGAGCCGCAATTCAATATAGTCATTCATAATTACTCTTTCCTTGTTTATAATGTGCAAATATACAAAATATTATGATAGCAGCAAGGTGGCATTCCTAAAACCTTGTCTAAAATGTTAGACGCAATTATTGTGGAATAGTTCCCGTGTTACAATGAGATTTGATGTCTATGTGCGGAATGTAACACGATATAGTGTTCAAATGACACTTATTTGTGTTGCGTTTAACGTATGCAAACGAAAAATATGCCAAAGAACATAAAATTTATTTAATAGGTAAATCGCTAATAATCATATGATTATATTTTAAACTGTGTTAAAAGTGGGATTTGGAGTAAAAAAAGTTGAAAAAATATTTGGAATGATAAAAACTTTATCTATCTTTGCGGTGTAATCAATTTGTAACACAGTTGTAAACTGATTACATAAAACAAAAATTCATCAACAATAAAAACTTAAAACTATGGGTTCTGCTAATTTTCAAACAAAACTTTTAGGATTACAAAGTAATCTATTGAACTTCGCTTATATGCTCACATCCAACCGCGATGATGCCTATGACCTGTTACAGGACACAACACTCAAGGCTCTTGATAATGAGGATAAGTATGTGGACAATGTGAACTTCAAGGGATGGGTGTTCACAATCATGCGCAACATCTTTATCAACAACTATCGCAAGGTCGTTCGTTCAGCTACAATCATCGACCAAACCGAAGATTTGTATCACCTCAACCTCCCCCAGGATTCAGGATTTGAAACTCCTGACGGCTCGGTTGCAGCCAAAGAAATCACTGACGCTATCAATGCATTCAGTGACGACTACCGCATCCCGTTCTCGATGCACGTAGCCGGATACAAATACAATGAAATCGCTGAAAAGATGAATCTTCCTCTCGGAACAGTGAAGAGCCGCATCTTCTTTGCGCGTCAGAAACTTCAGCAGTCACTTAAGGACTATCGCCATTAATGTTATTGGCAATTTGATGATTCTAAAGTATTATTTAGTATATATATTAAGCGTTACAGAGGGCTCAATATAGCTATAAGCTCTATTTATTAAGTTAAATCAGAACTCATTACCCAAAGGATGGACTCAGGTCCATCTTTTTTTGTGCCGTTGGTTGCGGTTTTTAGGCTTTTGCGCAGTTTTTTGTGGCATCGGGCATGAAATATCAATGTATTTACGTATTTTTGTGAAGTTAAAACCAAAAATTTCAGATATGGCGGATAACCTATTTGATATATCACGGATTGGGGAGGACTGAAGGACAGTTATGTGGGTCCCTCTGCGACAAAGGCGGTTTTGAGAAAATAATTTTTTAACAAATTGCCTGCAAGGTTGGGTAAAAAGTAGTATATTTGCGAAATAGTAAAGATAAAAAATAGAAAAAGCAATGGAAAAAACTTGGAGATGGTTTGGTCCAAACGATAAAATCACACTCGACATGCTCAGGCAGATAGGTGTCGAGGGAATTGTCACTTCGCTTCACCACATTCCTAACGGAGAGGTGTGGAGCTACGAGGAAGTGATGAAAATGAAAAATTATATCGAGGAGCACGGACTTAGATGGTCGGTTGTCGAAAGCTTGCCGGTGAGCGAGTCGATAAAGTATGCCGGTCCTGACCGTGACATGCTTATAGAGAACTATAAGGAAAGTCTTGCCAATCTCGGCAAAGCCGGAGTGAAGACTATCTGTTACAACTTCATGCCTGTGCTGGACTGGGCGCGTACCGACTTGGAATATCCCAATCCCGACGGTACTACCAATCTGTACTTCAACAAGGCTGAGTTCGCCTATTTTGACTGTTACATCTTGAAACGCGAAGGAGCAATCAACGATTATGATGAGCTTACATTGAAGCGTCTTGAGGAAATCAAGAAGAACATGACTACTGAAGGGGAGAGACGCTTGGTCGACAACATCATTGTGAAGACCCAGGGATTTGTAAATGGTAATATCTTGGAGGACGACACTACTCCGGTAGACACCTTCCGTGACCTGCTTGCGCTTTATAAAGGCATCGACAAGGATGCGTTGCGGGCAAATATGAAATACTTCCTTGAAGCAATCATGCCGGTGTGCAACGAGTATGATATAAATATGTGCGTCCACCCCGATGATCCTCCGTTGCAGATTCTCGGACTGCCGAGGATTGTGACTTGCGACGAGGACATCAAGTGGTTCCTTGACGCGGTGCCCGATTCACATAACGGACTTACATTCTGTGCCGGCTCCCTCAGCGGCGGTGCGCACAACGATGTGCCGCAGTTGGCGAAAAAATATGCTGACCGTACCCATTTTGTTCATGCGCGTATATGCAATGTCATGCCTAACGGTGACTTCAAAGAGTCGTCGCATCTTGATCCGCGCCTGATTGATGTGATCAAGACATTTGAGACGGTGCGTCCCGATGTGCCTATGCGAGTGGACCATGCGCCATTAATGCTCGGCGACGAAAAGATGGGCTACAACGCCGGGTATTCTTTCCACGGTCGAATGCTTGCCTTGGGTATGGTGTCAGGCATAATGGCTGCGCTCCATTCCGAGATGAAGTCGAAATAACAAACTTATAATACATATATTATAGCATACAATTATGAACGAACTGTTTTCAGTAAAAGATAGAGTAGTGGTAATCACCGGAGGAACCGGTGTGCTTGGAGCATGTATAGGCAAGTATCTTGCCTGTCAAGGCGCAAAGGTGGTGCTCATGGGTCGCCGTAAGGAGGAAGGCGATAAACTTGTGGCTGAAATCAAAGCCGAAGGCAACGAAGCAATGTTCCTCGTGACTGATGTCATGAATCCTGAGGTTGTACAGGCTAACTGCGACGAGATTCTTGCCCGCTACGGAAGAGTGGATGCGTTGCTGAACGCCGCAGGAGGCAATATGCCCGGTGCCACTATTGCTCCTACCGGAACTATATTCGATATAAAAATAGAGGAATTCCAGAAAGTGCTTAACGTGAATCTCACAGGCACCGTCATTCCCACTCAGATATTCTTGCGTCCTATGGTGGAAGCCGGTAAAGGCGCGATAGTCAATTTCTCGTCGATGGCTGCGTTCCGTCCCATGACAAGAGTGCTTGGCTATGCCGCCGCTAAAG
>DAAL01000207.1:0-11173 GCA_001701065.1 Bacteroidales bacterium GP4 | reverse complement strand
CAGAACCGTGCGTTGCTCACCAACCCTGATGGTTCTTTGACCTCGCGCGGCGCCGACGTGATTCGCCAAACTCCGTTCAAGCGTTTCGGAAAGCCTGAAGAACTGTGCGGAACTATACAGTATCTTATCAGCGACGCTGCATCGTTCGTCACCGGAACTGTTGCGGTGGTTGACGGCGGATTTAACGCATTTGCCATGTAGCATCGAAGCATGAAGCACAGTGTCGTTAAACAATTCGGAGCTTTTGGTGTTATTAAAGTAATTACTAACATTAACTTATAAAAATTCAAGGAATATGAAGCCCTTACACATCATTCTATCAGTAATCAGCGGTGCTATAGCCGGTGCAACTCTTGGTCTTCTTTTGGCTCCTGAAAAGGGCGAAGACACTCGTGCTAAAATCAAAGAAATCCTTGTTGACAAGGGTATTAATCCCGGCAAGGAAAAACTCGAAAAGCTTGTTGACGACATATCAAAGAAAATTGGTAAATAAAAAATTACAATAATGAACAATCTTGGAATAATTGCAGCTTTTTTAGGGGGCGCTATTGTGGGTGCCGGAACGGCTCTGTTGTTCGCTCCTGAAAAGGGCGAAGACTTTCGCGAGCGCATCTGCGAGATTCTGCGCAACAAAGGCATTGTTTGCTCCAACAAGGATGTTGACGCGCTCGTAGAGCAGCTTACACAAGACCTCGAAAAGGAATAAGCGAGAGTGTGTCTATACAGTAAACATGCTCTTAAGTCGCCCTTGCGATAAAGGAATCGCGGCATCGGCAGTCACGCAAGATGTACATGCCGATGTCGCCTTTTTGCTTTTTTGTTAAATTTATAATTATCACTTATGGGGGAGAAAAAGGATGAGTTGAAGTCCACATTTGTCACGGCACGCGAGTTGTTTAAGCTTTATGTGGACAATTTTACACTTTTGGCTATAGAAAAAGTGTCCATAATCATGTCAAGGGCATTGCTTGTGCTCATAGCCGGCGGTCTTGCCATCTGTGCGTTTTTCTTTATATCGGTGGCGATGGCTAACCTGCTGTCCGAAGCTATGTCGAAAATGTGGAGTTACCTTATAATGGGCGGAGTGTATCTTGCCCTTATTGTGGTGGTGTTCTTGTTCCGTAATGTGTTAATCACAAACCACATTACCCGGTTCCTGTCCAAGCTTTGCTGCAGTGTGCCTAAGGATGATACTGATTCGCAACATGAAAGTAACAATAAAGAAGTATAGTTATGGCAACACCTCAAAAAGACAACTTTAAGGGATATACTTTAAAGGAACTGCGATTCCAGAGAGCGCTCAATCAGGTCAAGCTTGAGATAGGGAAAGAACGTCTTCTTAGCCGCACAAACAATTTTATTAAAGGCAACAAGAATGAGGGTAAGTTGGCGTGGGGTTTTGAAATGGCTAAGAGGTTGGTCAACGGCTTGTCTTACCTCGACTTGATTCTTCTTGCGTTCCAGGGCGGAAAGCAGCTGAGAAAAATATTTGGATTCTTCGGGCGTAAAAAGAAGCTTAAAGCCTGACCGCTAAGGATTATAGCGGTCTTTGTCGTAAAATGACATAATGCTGTTGATGTGCTCAAGGTACTGTCCGGCAGGGCTGTCGGGATTCAGTTCCATGGCTTTCAGAATGTCATTGATGGCGTTGCGCCTGTCGTTGATGCGCCACAACAGTTTTCCCCGTTCGAAGTACAGTTCGGCGTTGTCGCCGTCGTTCTCTATCATCGCTGACAAAGCGTCTATTGCTTCCTGAAAATTGTCGTCAGCTATCATGTCGTCAATTTCTCTACGTGATTTCATTTTTTTTCTACAAAAGTACATAAAAACATGCAACGCAACTCTATTCTCTCAGTCTTATTTTTGATAATTCTCCCATTGTCGGCATTGCCGGTGTCGCTTTACTCGTGGAAAGAGTGTGACGGAAGTGCCATGCCTTATCCGTCGCCTGCCGGTGACAGGTCCTGTCCCGACTCGCTCACGCCTGTCATGATACAGCATGTGGGGCGGCATGGGGCGAGGTATCCTTCGTCGGCTCAGCGTGCTGTCAAGTTGAAAGCGCTAATCGATTCAGCGAGAGCACAGCGCACTTTGACCGAGACAGGGGAGGAGTTGTCGCGTATTGTCGATGGTGTGCTGGCGGTTTCCGACGGACGTTGGGGGCAGCTTGACTCCCTTGGAATGCGTGAACAGCAGGAGATAGCTTCAAGGATGGTGAAAGCGTTCCCGGAATTGTTTAAAGGTGGAGTCAAGGCGATTGCATCCTATGTGCCGCGCTGTGTGATGAGCATGTACGAGTTCAACCATGAAGTGTCATGGCTTCGCAAGAAAGTGAATATTTCGTCGCTGTCAGGTCCTGAGTTCACCCCTCTTCTTCGTCCTTTCAGTGTCGACTCGACTTATCTTGCTTACCGTGAAGGTGAGCCTTACCGGGATGCTTACCGGGAGTATTTTGAACGGATTGCCCCTGAGTCGGTGGCTGAGAGAGCATTGGGCGCGGGCTTTGTTTCAACTGAGAGTAAAAAGGACATTTCGAGCTTGATATATCAGTTCCTTTCCGGAATGAACGCGATGAGCTATCCGGCGTCGATGGACCGCTTTATGACGCTGGAGGAATGTAATGCGCTGTGGGCGACACGTAACCTCACGCAGTATCTTGAGCGGGTCGACAATGAATTTTCTCGTGTCCCTGCGCTGATTGCGTCTCCGCTTCTGAAGGATATTATAGGTTCAATAACTGCCGGACTGGCAAGTGGGGATTCCCTTGGCTGCAAGGTGCATCTGCGGTTCGGTCATGCCGAAACCATGATGCCGTTGTTGGCTCTGATGAGGATTCCGGGATGCTTTTACATGACTGATGACCTGAATACAGTTGCGCAGCATTGGCGCAACTTCCACGTGGTGCCTATGGCATCCAACTTACAGATTATCCTGTTCCGTGCGGTATCAGGCACGGTATATGCGCGTGTGGATTTCAACGAAAATCCGGTCAATCCGCTGCCCGATAGTGCCGATATTTATGTGCCGTGGGACAAACTTTGCGCTTACTGGACCTCTTTACTGCCGCAATGATGCAGTCGTGGCTATGCGGTGGCGGAACAGCCATAGCGACAATACACCTCCCGCGCCTATCACTGCGCCTATAAGGCATGAATAGGCGGGACCTGCGCCCGATTCTATAGGAAGGCCGCCCGAGAATGCACCTATGGCATTGCCTAAGTTGAATGCTATCTGAATCATTGCTCCACCCATGAGCTCACCTCCGGGTGAATATTTTATCAATAGAAGCTGCATGGGCGGCGACACTCCAAACAATGCGGCTGCGCTTATGCACACCACCGGCACGCTTATCCAAGGGCTTTGCCCTCCGAGGAAGAGGACGAGCAGCGATGCGAATATTATTATCTCGATGTAGTAGGCGATGCGCGGAGGGGAATAGCGGTCGCTCAATGTGCCGCCATAGTACGTGCCTATGCACATGGATGCGCCTACGAATATCATCAAAATCGGAATGAATGACACTGAAAGGTGTGACACCTCGGTCATGAGCGGTGTAACGTAACTGTACATGCTGAACACCGCGGCGTTGCCGAGCATCGTGGCTAAAATGAGGAGCCACGGCTCACGCTTGCGCAGAAAACGGAATTGTCCTTTTATATTGGATGGCGGCAGAGGAGATAAATCAGGGATGAGGACACGCTGCATGGCTGTGGTGAATACTCCCCATGCGACTGCAAACCAGAATATGTATTTCCATGAAAGCACATTTCTTATATAGCTTCCCGCCGGAATTCCCAACAGGTTTGCCACTGTCATACCCATGCACATCAGTGCTACGGCTTGGGTCGACTTGCCTTCCCCAACTATGCGGCTCGCCACAAGCGCGCCGGTGCCGAAGTAAGCTCCGTGGGGAAGTCCCGAGAGAAATCTTGACACCAATGCCACAGCATAGTTGGGCGAGAGGGTGAAACATAGATTTCCTATAGTGTAGATGCTCATGAGCATAACGAGAATGTTGCGGAGCCGCCAGTTGCGCGCAAAAATCACAATAAGCGGCGCGCCTACGCACACACCTAAAGCATAAGCTGAGATGAGGTGTCCGGCTTGCGCTATTGACACTCCGAATCCTTCGGCGAGGTCAGGGAGGATGCTCATCATCACATACTCCACAATGCCGAGCCCGAATGTGCCTAATGCAAGTGCAAGAAGTCCTTTTTTCATAATTGGGAGTATTTTTTCTTGCCGCGAAGGTAATAATCGACAATAATGTTGCATTCCGATGCTATAAGATTGCGCTTCGGGCTGTTTTCGGGAGCGCGGCGCATCTTCCGGAAGTCCATGTGGGCTTTCCGTATGGATTTTGCATTCTTGAAGTCAAAAGTTATGGCATATTTGACTAATGCGATGGTGTCGTATAGCCTTCTTATGATAAGTCGACGCTTTCGCTGCTCTGCCGGAAGGTTTTTGTAGAGCATCAGCAGATTGTTCCTGAAGTTCAGATAGGTTTTCTTGGGGCTGGAAGAGGGGAGAGTGCCGCCGCCAAGATGGTAGACTGTGCCTTCGGGGATGGCATATATCTTTCCTCCCCGGAGCTTCATCCTCCAGCACAGGTCTATCTCTTCCATGTGGGCGAAGAATGAAGGGTCAAGCCCTCCCGCTTCGATGTAAGCGTCGGTCCGTACCATCAGGGCGGCTCCCGATGCCCAGAACACTTCAAGCGTAGTGTCATATTGTCCCCGGTCCTCTTCGACTGTGTCAAATATGCGTCCGCGGCAGTAAGGGAATCCGTTGATGTCAAGGAATCCTCCGCAGGCTCCGGCATATTCGAATCGGTCAGGGTCAGTGAGCGCCTTGATTTTGGGCTGACAAGCCACGGTGTCAGGATGTGCCGACATGTGCCTGTATAGCGGTTCGAGCCAGCCCTTCTCCGGAGCCACGTCGCTGTTGAGCAGCACTGTATAAGGGTATTGGGTTGCGGATATTGCCTTGTTGTAGCCTTCGGCAAATCCGTGGTTCTCTCTGAATCGGATTACCTGCACTCCCGGAAATTCCTGCGCAAGAAGTTTTAAAGAGCCGTCAGTGCTTCCGTTGTCGGCAACTATGATGTCGGCGATGTCCTGCGATGTGTTGGCTATTACTTTGGGAAGGTATTCCCGCAGAAAGTTTTCACCGTTCCAGTTCAGAATTATTACAGCTGCTTCTTTCATTGTGCCGGGGTGTTTGCGTTGTCCTTGAAGTCAGCCGGATATTCCACTTTGTGCTTCCACCGCTTGTGGGTCCACAGCCATATGGCGGGATTTCGCTCAATGGTTTCCTGCAGCATTTTCGCATAAGCGTCAGTGATGGCAAATTCCGGCATTGATGCGGGGGCTTCCGTGATGACGCGTACCGTCAGGCGGTAATGACCGCGTTTTATTTTCTCCATGTCCCAGTACACGGCTACAAGGTTGAGCCGGCGCACAATGGTTTCGGTGCCGGTGATTATGGCAGTGGGTTGGTTGAGGAATTTTACCACATGAGTAACGTCGCCTGCGCTTGGTTTCTGGTCGCTCATGAATCCGGTGATGCTTTGCTGCCCTTTCTTTTTCAGCATCAGCAGGTCGCGGAACACAAGGCGTTTTTCGAACGACACCGAGCCGAAGCGGCTTCTGAGTTTAAGAAAGTAAGCGTCAAACCACTTGTTTTTAAGCGGTCGGTACACTTGTGCGTACACTATCTTGTCCGAGGGCTTGTGGCGTGCGTTGAGGGTGATGGACGGTGCCCACTCCCAGTTGCCGCAATGGGAGAAATAAACGGCTACCGATCTGCCTTGGTCCAAGCACTTGTCCACTTCCTCCAGTCCCACAAATTCCATGTGCTTTTTCATCTCCTCGTCAGTGATGTGGGCGAGTTTTATAGTCTCCACAAAGTAGTCGGCGAAGTTGCGGAAGAATTTGCGGCATATCTCCTTGCATTCTTTCTCTGACTTGCCAGGGAAAGAGTTGATGATGTTGGTCAACGCCACTTTCTTGCGGTAGCGCACCACGTAGTACAGCAGGAAAAATATCACATCGCTTATTCCGTAAAGGATGCTTAACGGCAGGCGTGCCATCCCGTTCAACATCCATTCGAGAGGTTTGTATTGTAAGTATTGCTTGCTCATAACTGTGAGAGGATATTAACGCTCTATAAATTGACCATCGAAATATTCCGCGTTGTCATGGCATTCGCCGAGTTTTACCGGGACTATCAGGTTGGCAAGGCTCGGATTTCTTGGAAGTTCCACTTTCAGATAGTTGTCAGTGAATCCGTACATCGGCTTGCCGGGTCGCGGATGCTCCACAAGCACGGGACGGACCTTCCCGGTGTAACGTCGTGCAAACTCTTCCATCTTCCGTTCCGAAATACGCAGCATCTCAAGGGTGCGGCGGTGTTTCTCCTCGAGGGCGACAGTGTAGGGTATTTCAAGGGCGCGGGTTCCGGGGCGTTCGGAGTAAGGGAACACATGCAGTTGCGATATGTCGAGCGATTCCACGAAGTCACGTGACATCCTGAACAGTTCCTCGGTCTCGCCTCTTGCGCCTACAATAAGGTCCACGCCTATGAATGCGTCGGGGATGGTAGTGCGTATTTTTTCCATGCGGTGACGGAATAATGCCGTGTCGTAGTGCCTGCGCATGAGTCGCAGCACCTCGTCGCTTCCTGCCTGTAACGGCACATGGAAGTGGGGCATGAACCGCCGGGACTGCGCCACCCATTCTATGATTTCGTCAGTCAGCAGATTCGGTTCTATCGAGGATATGCGGTAACGCTCTATTCCGTCCACTTGGTCGAGTGCTTTGATGAGGTCAAAAAATGTCTCGTCAGTGCCTTTGCCGAAGTCGCCTATGTTGACTCCGGTTATTACAATCTCTTTTCCGCCTTCTTCCGCCACGCTTTGCGCTTGCGCCACCATCTCAGCCACGGTTCCGCTTCGGCTTCTGCCGCGTGCTTTGGGAATGGTGCAGTAGGTGCACCAATAGTCGCATCCGTCCTGTACTTTGAGGAAATAGCGGGTGCGGTCACCGCGGGCGCATGACGGCTCAAACCGTCGGATGTCCTTTGACGGGGTTATTATGGTGCGTGGAGAGGAGTTTTCCTTCCATCCCTTGATGAAATCAACGAGCGAAAGTTTGCGGTCGGTGCCAGCCACAATCGCCACATTTGACATGCGCGCTATCTCGTCGCCTTTAAGCTGCGCATAGCACCCTGTCACCACAATTGCGGCTTCGGGATACTTCCTGGCGTAGCGGTGTATGGCTTGCCGGCATTTTTTGTCAGCCATGTCGGTCACGCTGCAGGTGTTTATGACTACAATGTCGGGGATTTCGCCGGATGATACCCTGCGAATGCCGTTTTCCGAAAACTGCCGTGCGATGGTGGACGTTTCCGAGAAATTGAGCTTACATCCAAACGTGTGGAATAACGCTGTTCCGTTTCCGAATGTAGATTTATCTATCATGGCGCAAATTTACTACATTCTCCGCTTACACTAAAATATTTTGTGTGTGTTGAATAGATTTTGTAACTTTACAGGCTGAAAAATGTCCCGTATCGGACTGTTTCGATAGATAATGAGTGTTAGAACGATAAACATATCTATTCCCAAAGAACTTATCAACAAGTTGCCGGTGGTGCAGTACCCCGGTGTCATTCATCTGATTGACACCGAGGAGGATGCTCTTGCTGCCATTGAGACCATCAATCGGTTCAAGGTGATAGGGTTCGACACTGAGACCAAGCCTAACTTCAAGAAGGGTTCTTGCAACGGCGTTGCGCTCATCCAGATAAGCACAGGCGATGAGTGTTATCTGTTCCGTGTCAATAAGCTCGGGTTCATCAAGGAGCTGCGCGACCTCTTCTCTAATGCCGAAATCACGAAGATCGGGCTTTCGATCCATGACGACTTCAAGATGCTTGGTCGGTTGCATCAGTTTGAAGCTACCCGGCTTGTAGACCTTCAGCACATGGTGAAGGACTACGGGATAAAGGACAATGCTTTACAGCGCATTTATGCTATCCTGTTCAACGAGCGTATATCCAAGGGGCAGCGTCTCAGCAATTGGGAAGCCGATGTGCTCACTCCGGCGCAGATGGAGTATGCCGCAATTGACGCATGGGCTACCCTGCGCATCTTCAATTATCTTAAAGAAGGAAACTTTGACCCTGACTCATGCCCTTATAAAATCGAGATTCAGGAAGAAACCGTTGAAAATCCCGTGCAATGAAAAAATCTACTTATCTGCCTTTGTTGCTGGTCGCCTATTTAGGGGTAATGGCTTATATAGGACGCAAGGAGTTCTATGACGGCAACTATCTGTACTACTTCGGGATAATAGGTATAACGCTTGTGTGCATCTTCTTGCTCCGCATTTTCTTGAAACGGAAGGAACGTTACCGCCGTGAGCGGCTTAACAGTGATGATAAATAATAAAAAAAGGGACTTGCCTGTCGCGGTAAGTCCCTTTTCCTTAAGCGGGGTTCAGTACGGTATTACGATTGTTTCTATAGCACCTCATAATTATATCATGTTCTGTACAAATAATGGATTCTGCCATAGACAAATTATATAGGACGTATCTTTAGAATAAACCCATGCGTTTAGCTTTAGCGATAGTCTTGCAGAGTTTTCTGCAGGCGTTGACGCGCAAGGAATATGCGGCTCTTCACGGTTCCTATCGGAAGATTCATTTCCTCGGCGATTTCGTTGTATTTATAACCGGCAACGTGCATCGAGAACGGTATACGGTACTCGTCGGTGAATGCATTGATGGCTGCGGTGATTTCTTTTGCTGCTACTGATCCGTCGGGAGTTTCAAATCCTGACTCTTGCGGGAGGTTGAGTAAAAATAAGTCTTCGGTTTTGTCCACTACTGTTGCGCTGCGCACTACTTTGCGGTAGTTGTTGATAAAGATGTTGCGCATGATGGTGAACACCCATCCTTTGAAGTTGACATTGTCCACGTACTTGTCTTCATTGTCAAGAGCTTTTAGCGTTGTGTCTTGAAGAAGATCGTAAGCGTCGTCACGATTGGATGTGAGCATTAATGCGAAGTTTAGAAGATTACTTTGCAGGCTAATTAGTTTTGATTGAAAGTTGGCTGAACCCATAGCTTTTAATTTTTTTGTTTGTGGTTAAATTGGTTGTTTGTTGTTGTTCGTTTTTTTGTTGGTTTTGTAATCGTTGTACATTTGTGTTACAAATTGATTACGATGCAAAGTTACAGAAACTTTTTCATTCACCAAATTTTCTCCAATATTTTTTTCAAAAAATCGTATGAAAAATATTGAATAATGGGGCATGTATTTGATTTATAGAGGAGTAGTGGAACGAGAAAAGTTTGTGGGATTTGGTTAAATTATTGTCACATTAACCTTAAAGGGGATTGTTACAGATGTTTATGGTGTTACAATGTCATTTATTGGGGGAACAATTAAGAAACATCTTCGATGTTTTTGTTGGTGGGGGATGTCGTCACCACCCCATATATAAATATGGGGCTAACCATAATGCATCGTCTTCGACGATTTCCCGAGTCGCCCGAGATGCATTCCCACGGGCAAGCCCTTTGGGCGAAACTCTACATTGCCTACGGTGCAAACCGTGGGATGGGGGTGTTGGTGGAATGGGGAAAAGTTCGTAAATTTGTCATGGGAGCTAACTCCTATAATTTATGCTAACTATTCTCTATATATAATAATGTGTATGGGACAGATTTTGAAGAATGACCTGTTGACGGTCGTGATAGATAATCATGGGGCGGAGCTCCAAAGCGTGAAGAACAACCGCACACAGCAGGAGTATCTGTGGCAAGGCGATAAGGCTTTTTGGGGTCGTCGTTCACCTGTGCTTTTCCCTATAGTAGGTTCGGTGTGGGACGGAAAGTTCCGCATTGACGGCGTGGAGTACGCTCTCGGTCAGCACGGTTTTGCCCGTGACAGCGATTTTGAAGTCATTGCCGACAGTCCCGAGGACGAAGCATGGTTTGCGCTGGAGTCCAATGACCTTACTATGTCGCTTTATCCACGGCGGTTCCGTCTTGAGATAGGCTGCCGTCTTGACGAGGCGCGCCTTACCGTGATGTGGAGGGTGAAGAATCTTGATGAGAAGCCCATGAGTTTCCAAATAGGCGCACATCCTGCGTTCAACTATCCTGAGTTTAATCCCGATGATGCCGTACACGGATATTTCCTTTTCGACACTCGCAAGCCGCTTGTGAGCCAACTGCTGAAAGAGAAAGGATGCATAAGCGGCGACACTGCGGTGATTGAACTCGGCGAGGACGGGATGCTGCCGCTGACCGGCGACACGTTCAGCATCAACACCATCATGCTTCAGGACCGACAGGTGAGAAGGGTTTCGATGCTCGACAAGGAGCGTCGTCCTTATGTGTCGTTGTTGTTCGACGCTCCTGTTGTGGGGATGTGGTCACCCTCGGCGAGGGCACCGTTTGTGTGCATCGAGCCTTGGTGGGGACGATGCGACCGGATGAACTTCGACGGCGAGTTTTCTCAGCGCGATTATGTCAACACACTACAGCCGGGCGAAACTTTCGAAGCGTCCTACATGGTGATATTCGACAATATATAATCAGTCTTCCGAATAGTGGCGCAGCACTCGGCGGTAGGAGTTGAAAATCTTGGATTTCGACACGAAGCCGAGATACTTACCGTTTTCCACCACGGGCAGATTCCATGCTCCCGTGCGGTCAAATGTCTTCATTACATTCTCCATGCTGTCACCGACTTCAATCATAGCCGGGGGCATACTCATGAATTTGCTTACAAACATGCGCTTGTAGAGGTCGGGGCGGAACATGATGTTGCGTATGTCATCGAGCAGCACAACGCCCACGAGCTTATTGTCGGCATCGAGTACAGGGAATAGATTTCGGTTGGACTGGGAAATGACGTCCACCATCTGTTTCAGGTTCATGTCGGGTGTTACGGTCTTGAAGTCGTTTTCTATTACGCTGCTTATCTTCAGCAGGCGCAGCACTGACTTGTCCTTGTGGTGGGTGAGCAGTTCGCCGCGTTTGGCAAGACGGATGGCATAGATGCTGTAAGGCTCAAATGCGATTATGGTGCAATAGGAGATGGTCGACACTATAAGAAGCGGCAGGAACAGTTCGTAACCGCCTGTGAGTTCGGCGGT
>DAAL01000028.1 GCA_001701065.1 Bacteroidales bacterium GP4 | reverse complement strand
TCAATCAGACCATGAGCGAATATTTCCATATCATCGAGCAGACTGACAAAAATATGCCCGAACGAGATAGTGCCATGCTCAACAGCTTGTTTGAAAAAGAACTCCATAATTCAGGTTTGTATCCGGAAAGGGCGATTATTCAATTGCCGGGTGATAGTTCGGATAATTGCAATGGGTTATGGTCAATAGATTTTGTGTCATCTAAAAATCAGCCTCCCATATATAAAGCCTGTTTCAGTCCGTTAAACGGTCACATTCTGCGTCAGATGTCAGGTATTATCATCACCTCGGCGGGAATACTTATTCTAATGGGATTTCTAATATGGTATCTGCTTCATTGGGTGGGTCGTTTACGCACTATCGAGCAGATGAAGGACGATTTCACCCACAATATGACGCATGAATTGAAGACACCGGTAGCTGTAGCTTATTCCGCTGCCGACTCCATGCTTCGCTATTATGACCAAAGCGATGAATCAAGAAACCGGCAATTCTTGAAAATCATCATGCAAAGATTGAGTTTCTTGTCCGGGATGATAGAGAATATACTGTCAATGAGCATGGAACGGTTCAAAACGATGAAGCTTGACATAGAGTCAATTGCTGTGAAACCTATCGTCGAAGAGGTAGGCGGCATGATGGAACTTAAAGCCGACAAACCGGTCAAAATAGATATAAATATTCCTGACAATCTTACGGTTCAGGCTGATTCATTGCATTTTGGCAATGTTCTGTCAAATCTCATAGACAATGCAGTCAAGTATTCAGGAGATTCAGTAGACATTACTATAAAAGCTGATGCCCGCTCGATAACGATAACCGACAACGGTATAGGAATAGATAAGGAGAATATACCTTACATATTCGATAAGTTCTATCGCGTGGCTTCCGGCGACCGATACGAGGTGGGAGGTTATGGACTTGGACTTTTCTATGTGAAACAGATTGTGGAATTGTTTGGCTGGAGCATTGATGTAACAA
This sequence comes from Bacteroidales bacterium GP4, assembly GCA_001701065.1. Taxonomy (GTDB): domain Bacteria; phylum Bacteroidota; class Bacteroidia; order Bacteroidales; family Muribaculaceae; genus Muribaculum. The sequence goes on along the minus strand of DAAL01000028.1, from coordinate 3,040 downwards.
GCAGACCGGGGCAAGGAACAAAATTCACACTAAATTCAACGGGAATGAAGAAAGATAAAATTTTACTGGTAGAAGACGATTCGACACTCTCATTCATTGTTCAGGATGCGCTGACTCGTGAGGGTTTTGATGTGGACTGTGCCTCCAACGGCGAAGCAGGGCTCAGGGTATTTAAGGAGTCATGCCATGACATTATTGTTGCAGATGTGATGATGCCGAAAATGGACGGTTTCGAGATGGTGCGTCTTATCAGGCTGACTTCGCCTGCCGTTCCTGTACTTTTCCTCACAGCCCGAACCGCTCTTGACGATGTTGTAAAAGGGTTTGAGTTAGGAGCCAATGACTATATCCGTAAACCATTCCAGATACTGGAACTTGTGGTGCGCATAAAGGCGTTGTTGAAACGTAACCGCCAAGGACTTGCCGAAGATACGAATCTCCCGATAGGTGACTGCGCTCTTGATTTTGCATCACAACGTCTTGTCGTAGGCACTGATACAATTGAACTATCCCATACCGAGGCTGTAATCGTTGATGAACTGTTCCGACATCCCAATGAAGTAGTCGAGGCAAGAACGCTCATATATCGCATATGGCAGAACGATGACTACAATAATCTAAACCGTCTACATGGATTCATCTATAAACTCCGCAAATACCTTTCAAAATCATCGGAGCTTGACCTTCTAAATGTCAGAGGTGTTGGCTATAAACTTGCAGTCAATACAACAAAATAAGTCCACTTATATAGATAAATTGTCAGAATCTTAATACCGAAAATATACATTTTGGGGCTGGGTTTTGCATATATGCAAAATTTGATTTACCTTTGCGAAGAAAAATTGAGAGACCGTTTAAACGGGATCCTAAAGCTACCAAAGATTTATAAAGTTAACCTTACACATTAATATAATGAGAAAAATCAGTTTTGCTATTTTTTTCTTATTAACACTTACTGCGGCTGCCGAAGAATCCATCAAGGACGAGATTATAAATCTCAGGGCAGAAGCCCGCTTGGACTATCAACGGGACTGGCTCGACGGTAAGACGGTAGACAACAACAGCGGATTTGAAGGTAAATACATCAATCTGCGTGTCGACGGCAATATCACCGGCAATCTCAGCTATTCGTGGCGGCAAAGACTCAACAAGCACCATAACGACGGAAACTTTTTTGATGCCACCGACTGGCTCTACCTCAACTACAACTATGACAAATGGAGCTTTGCCGGAGGAAAACAGATTGTGGCTATAGGCGGCTGGGAATATGACCGCGCCCCCATCGACCTTTACGGATGCTCCGTATTCTGGAACAACATACCGTGCTATGAGATAGGCGCGTCGGCGGCTTATCATTTCACTCCGGGCAACACTCTGTCGTTTCAATTCTGCGAAAGCCCGTTTTTCACGAAGGATAACCGCAACCTGTACGCCTACAACCTCATGTGGAGCGGTAACCACGGCATATTCAAGACACTGTATTCAGTCAATCTTATTGAATACCGCCCGAAACATTACATCAATTACATCGCTTTAGGCAACAAAGTGGAGATTGACGCAGTGACTTTGGAACTGGATCTCATGAACCGCGCTTCAAGCCATCAGCAATTCTTCTTCAAGGATATGTCGGTAATGGGAGAAATCTCCTACACCCCCGCCCCGAAATGGAGGCTCTTCGGAAAGATGACCTACGATGTGAACCACTCCGGAACCGATGCCGATGCCACCGTGCACACAGGCACCGAAATGAAAATGGCGGGCATAGGAGTGGAATTTTTCCCCATAAAAGACCACCGACAAACACTGCGCTTCCATGCCAACGCCTTCTACTCGTGGGGCAAGAACGCCAATACCGCCGATGTGATGCAGAACAAGACCACTATAATAGATGTGGGAGTCAAATGGCACATGAACCTATTTTCCTTAAAACGATAACACTATCTTAATTTCCAATGGAACAACAAAAAAATCTTGCTAATGAAAACGCGGCTGTAAAAGAAGCAAAAAGTTTCTCCATAAGCCGATACATACCCACCGGAGTCCCGTGCCTTGTGATAGTATTTGCGCTATTCTACTATCTCGGCTCGATAATGGGAGTACCCAACATGCTCAACACCATCATGCACACAGCCCATGACCTGTTGCTTAACACGGTGTTTTACCTCATGGGAATATGCGTGGTGACAGGCGCAATAGGACGTTTATTTGTGGAATTTGGAGTGGTTACACTTATCGAACGGATTCTGCGCCCGTTGATGGGACCTCTGTTCAACCTGCCGGGTGTAGCCGCGCTCGGAGCCACCATGACTTTCCTAAGCGACAATCCTGCAATCATATCGCTGTCGCAGGACAAGNNTTGAGCATGTTGGGTACTCCCATTACAGTATTTCAAGAAGTTCCAGTTCATCTCGCTCACCAATTTCGGCACCGCATTCGGAATGGGGCTGCTTGTAATGGTGTTCATGGTGGGACAAGGATTCTATCTCGCACCGGTCATAGGGCTTATAGGCGCATTCTGCGGCTGCATTGTGTCCACACGGCTTATGCAGCGATTCGTCATCAAGGCTTATCCGTCGTTTGAGACCGAAAAAGTGATTGACGAGACCGTTGATGAAATAAAAGAGGAATCAGCACCTAACAAGTCAGTATTCATCCGCATCCTCAATGCCCTCCTTGACGGAGGACGCACAGGAGTGGATGTGGGCATAGCCATCATCCCCGGAGTGCTTATAATATCCACACTGGTCATGATTCTCACCTTCGGGGCATCGGCAAACGGCGAGTACACCGGAGCAGCCTATGAGGGAGTGGAACTTCTGCCATGGCTTGCGCAGAAAGCTGATGTAGTGTTTGAATGGCTGTTCGGATTCTACGACCCGCACTTGGTGGCGTTCCCCATCACTGCGTTGGGAGCCGTGGGCGCGGCGTTAAGCCTTGTGCCTAACTTTATCAGCCAAGGATGGATCGACGGAAACGCCATAGCAGTGTTCACCGCCATAGGCATGTGCTGGAGCGGCTGACTAACTTTTACGATGCCGAG
>DAAL01000117.1 GCA_001701065.1 Bacteroidales bacterium GP4 | reverse complement strand
AACTCGTATATTCCTCCAAGGCATTCCCTGACTTTACCGCCGCCAAACTCGTACACCTTCTCCACAAGCCCGTCAAGGAACTCACGGTCATGGCTAACCACGATCACAGTGCCGTTAAATTCCTTTATAGCCTGTTTCAGTATGTCCTTTGTGTCCATGTCAAGATGGTTGGTAGGCTCATCGAGTATAAGAAGGTTGACAGGTTCAAGCAATAGCCTTATCATGGCAAGACGTGTCTTTTCACCGCCTGAAAGCACTTTCACTTTCTTGTCCGACGCTTCGCCGCCAAACATGAACGCTCCTAAGATATCCCGAATCTTGGTGCGTATATCCCCCACCGCAACACGGTCGATGGTGTCAAACACCGTAATGTTCTCGTCCAAAAGCTGTGCTTGATTCTGGGCAAAGTAGCCGATTTTTACATTATGCCCTATCTTAAGCGTTCCGGTGAACGGAATCTCGTTCATGATGCACTTGACAAGCGTGGATTTACCCTCGCCGTTTTTACCCACAAACGCCACCTTCTCGCCGCGCTTGATGGTGAATGTGGCATGGTCAAACACTTGGTGCTCGCCGTAAGCCTTGCCGAGGTCGTCGGCTATTATAGGATAGTCGCCTGAACGCGGCGCAGGCGGAAAACGCAGGTTAATATGGGAAGTGTCCACTTCGTCTATCTCTATGCGGTCAATCTTGGCAAGCTGCTTGATGCGGCTCTGCACCTGCACTGACTTGGTGGCTTTGTAACGGAACCGCTCGATGAAGTCCTCGGTCTCCTGAATCTGCTTCTGCTGGTTAAGGAATGCCCGTTTCTGCTGCTCAAGACGCTCAGCACGTAATGCCACATACTTGGAATAATTCACGCTGTAATCGTAGATTTTTCCAAGCGATATTTCGATTGTGCGTTTCGTCACATTGTCGATAAACGCACGGTCGTGGCTCACAAGCACCACGGCGTTAGCTTTGGTGAGGAGGAAGTTTTCAAGCCATTGTATCGACTCTATGTCAAGATGGTTGGTAGGCTCGTCCAGCAACAGCACATCAGGACGGGTCAGCAACAGTTTCGCCAGTTCTATGCGCATACGCCATCCTCCGCTGAACTCCGATGTGGGACGCTGGAAATCCTCGCGCACGAATCCAAGACCGAGCAATGTCTTTTCAATCTCAGCATCGGCGTTCTCGCTCTCCTCCATGGCTATGCGCTCCGTGAGAGTGGTGATGCGGTCTATCAGCTTCTGGTATTCCGGCGACTCGTAGTCCTCACGAGAGGCAAGCTCATTATTAAGGCGGTCAAACTCGGTGTGCAGTTCCTTGATGTGGGAAAACGCTTTTCTCACCTCGTCCATCACGGTCATAGTGTCAGTAAGTGTCATGTGCTGCGGAAGATAACCTATGGTCACTCCCTGAGGCACGCTCACCGACCCCGATGTAGGTTTCTGTATGCCAGCTATGATCTTAAGCATAGTCGATTTGCCGGCTCCGTTTTTGCCCACAAGGGCTATTTTGTCCTTCTTGTTGATAACATAGCTGATATCGTCAAAAAGGCTCTTTGCGCTAAATTCTACTGACAGGCTGTTTATTGAAATCATTTATAGAATCTTTAAGTCATTTTCCGATATGTAACCGTTCATCATGGCATAGACACTCAGCCCCGACACGCTTTTTATCCCTAACTTGGATGAAATGTTCTTGCGGTGGGAAAGGACTGTGTTTATGCTTATGTTCAGTTTATCGGCTATCTCTTTGTTCATATACCCGGTAGCCACAAGACGCAGCACCTCATTCTCACGCGGCGAAAGCTCCGACGATGCGGTGCTGTCATTGGACTCGTAGGAAGCTATAAGCTCCCTCAGCCGCTCCACTATGTCGCTCTCGGAACTGAATGCGTCAAGCTGACCGTTTCCCCCCGTGCCTAACACTATCGTGCGCTGACGGCGAGGAAAGAAGAACTCCACCATCGCCACATAAATGTCAGAAGCGACAATGTAGATTGTGGACGGCGAGTCGTTACCCTCTATCACATTGTGGTCACGCACAATTGTGACATCGGTGTCAAAATATTCCCGCAACAGATACCTCAGCCCCAAAGCAGACAAGGTATCATCCTCCACTACTACAAACGTCATGACTTATTGCCGGTGTTATGGGTAAGCGATGCGGTGAGAGGCGACAATATGCGGGCGCGGATTCGGTTATTCTGGCGCAGGTCCTTTTCAAGTGTCATTATCGCCACTATCACTCCGTAGCACAGATTAAGCTCATAGTCGCCTGTAAGATGCTTTATGAACATATTTTTCAGGTCGCTGACCTTATCTTCCACGGCATCATCCCATTCTACCGCGTCAGCTATATACGTTCCGCTGCCCTCAGCCCGTAGCACTGCCGGAAACCAGCAGTTGGAATCATGGTCAATGCGCCGCAGCAAGTCCTTCTCCACCTCCTCGAAAAAGCGCAGCATGAGGTGAAGATTGTTATTACTGCCGTCGCTCTGGCTCAACAGCAAGCGGAAATGGCGGTGGATATTTGGCAACTGGTAGAACCGGTAATAGTCATTGGTCTTTGTGAGGTAGTCGATAAGCTCCGCTGCCCGGAACGCTGAAAAACGCTCCTCCGGGAAATATCCGTCATTGATGAATGTATTTAATATCGTAAGGAAAAACTCGACATCGAGACTGCGCGCGGCGCACACCTCGGCGACAGTGTGATCGGATATGCCCAACTGAATGCCGAATCGGTTAATCAGCGGGATAACTGACGGTTCATTGTTGATTATGTCACAAAGTTTAGTTTCCTTATATATTAAAGCCATTGTTAGTGTGATGAATGATTTTAGTGTCGTTGATTATCGCCGTTTAGGATGCCGCACGGTGAACTTGACAGTTTCGGTGATTACCATGTCCACAGGCACATCATGCGGGTCAGTGTCAATATACTCGTCCATTAGCTGGAAGTCGTAGCCCACTCCCACCTTGGTGGCTTTAGTGCCTGACAGCAGCCGGTCATAGTAACCCTTTCCCCTGCCCACACGGTTGCCTTTGCGGTCGTAGGCAAGCGCAGGAACCACTATAAGCTCCATAGTGTCGATGTCCTGCACGTCGTCGCCGGTAGGCTCCTCTATATGGAACGAGCCTAACTGCAGCCGGCTCTTTTCGTAAGGGAGCACCTGCAGATTGACTCCATTCACTCTCGGAAGAAAAAAGTGCTTGCGGGTATGCCACTTATCGATAAAAGCCGTGGTGGACAATTCATCAGGCAAAGAATGATACATCATTATACGGTCAGCCATCATAAACGCCACCGACTCCTCAAGCGCCTTGAACACAGCCGTTGCTGCATCAAGCTTCTCCTGTGCTGACAGAAGTGCCTTATGCGATTTCACACGGCGGCGTATATCTTCTTTCTTCATAGAGCTAAAGTTTTTTATTGTTCTGCTTTCTCTTCAGCCTTATTGCCTCGGGACACCTTTACCGGGGCTGTGGCGTTGCCGTCCAGGATTTCCTGTAAAGCCCGCTGTACTGTCACGTCGGCGGTGTTAGCCACCTCATAGTAATAAGTACGCCCTAAGATGTCGCTTGCAATTAATGCTTTCAGAAAGTTAACAATCAATTTATGGGGGTCGACCGGTCTACGGCGGCGGAG
>DAAL01000212.1:3921-4520 GCA_001701065.1 Bacteroidales bacterium GP4 | reverse complement strand
GGGCTGCCCCCGTTTATGGGCATATTGCTTGCGTTAGGAGTGCTGTGGCTCGTAAGCGAACATTATTGCAACCGCAACATGATGCTCTGCGAAACCACCCACCTGAAAGTTACTACCCTGTTGTCACGCATCGACATGGCTACAATACTTTTCTTCCTCGGTATACTCCTCGCCGTGGCAACCCTTCAGGAAACTGCGGTGTTGTCGACATTCGGGCAGTGGCTTAATGAGGTTTCTGACGGCAACCATTATCTTGTGACAGGAATAATAGGAATAGTGTCAAGCATCGTGGACAATGTGCCGCTTGTGGCAGGATGTATGGACATGTACCCCATCGCGGCAACGGGCGACTTCAGCATCGACGGACTGTTCTGGCAGCTGCTTGCTTACTGCGCCGGCGTGGGAGGCTCCATGCTCATCATCGGTTCGGCTGCGGGAGTAGTAGTCATGGGACTTGAAAAAATCAGTTTCGGATGGTATTTGCGCCGATTCAGCTGGATTGCTCTCATCGGTTACGTGTCAGGTATTCTGATTTATTCGTTGGAGGTGAACTTCATCTTCCATCCTTAATCAAATAGACCTTAATATACAAGCATCGG
>DAAL01000212.1:0-3904 GCA_001701065.1 Bacteroidales bacterium GP4 | reverse complement strand
AGGTAGCCGATGCTTTTTTAGTGATATGTCGCTTTATATGAGTTTTTCAAATGCGCGCCGTTCTCCGGTAGCGTACTGCACTGTGCCGCAGAATTCAAATCCGCACCGTTCAATCAAGCCAAGCATTCTCTCATTGTCGAAATTGGTGTCAATTCTGAAACTTCCTATTCCGGAGGACGCGGCAAATTGCTCGACGCAACGCATGAACCGGCTTCCCACTCCTGCCGACTGGCACGACTGCTTCACAGCCACCCGGTGTACAACCACATAATCGCCGTCGCTCAGCCATGCCCCGTCAAGATGTTCATATGCCGGCTCTCCATCAAAAACCACCGCGCCGTAGGCTATCACTGAGCCGCCATCCTCAAGCACATACCCGACATCGTTCTTTATGTCGTCGAGTATGTGCATTTGAGTAGGATAGTTCTCATTCCACTGGCATTTGCCTTCACGGAGCATCCGCGTCACAGCGTCATGCATGATGTCAGCTATAGCCGGAAGGTCCTTTATGACAGCTTTCCGGAACAGCATTATTCCTCCCAGCGGAACACCGCTCCGTTACGTCGTGCCGGGTCAGCGCCGGTATAGTCCATCGAGTAAGGACTTCCCGTCGTAGGGCTTTTGCCCACATAACGATGGTTACGCATCGACATCAGCATGAATTCCTTGTTAAGATAATCCTGCCACATAAATTCATCGGCAAGATTTATATCGTCAGTAAAACGCACATCGCCGGGAAGTCCCTCTCCGGAGGTGAACACGTACCTGCCGTCGGCGCACTGGAGCACTACTTTGCCGTTGCCGCGGTCCACAATCCGGAACAACGCCTGCTCGGAACGGTCGTCGGCACGTGAATCATACATCACGCCGTGAGGTGTGGCATACATGGGAAGTCCCGAAGCAAGATTTATTATACGGAATGTCTTTCCGTAGGGAATATTGCCCGAGCGGTCGGCAAGAGGCTCTTCGACTGTGAAATTGTCAAATTCGGCATATCCTCCGTTCTTACCGTCCTTGTTGAACGCAAACAGGGATATTCTCGCTCCCTGGAATGTAATCAGCTGGTAGCTCAATGTCATTTCCTTGCCGAGGTCCTTAAAGTCCACTCCGTTGGTGGAATAAGCGTAATGGGCTTTGTCGTTGTCAAAATCGCCCACAAGACGCAGCCATATTTTCCCGTCAGGAAGCTCTATGGGAGCGTCGATAGTGTCGTTGTTAAGCTGCTCAAACCATCGGAGCGTGAGCTTGCCGCTCTCTTTCACTATTCCAGCCCAAGAACACGGGACATTGATGTTGCCAAGTCCGGCTACATCGCCGTCCTTCAGATGCTTAACGTCAAGTTCCACGGTATTGACCGACACCGGTCCCTGCGCACGTTGGGTCAGAGTGTTGCGCGCCCACATAAGCTGTTCGGCAGGAAGAGTGTTAAGACGCAGCTTACCGTTCTTCAACGACCACTTGCTGTCGTCAGGATTGTGGTTCCACTGCCACACACGTCCCAAAATCTTTCCGTTAAAGTCCTCATTGCGGTTATAGGCGGCATGAATCGGTTCGGTGTCTTTTGCGGCAGTGTTAGGTTTGAGCCATGTGCGCGGCGCACGTCCCAAGTTTCCTTCAAGTCCGAGCATAGGCCATCCGTCCTTCCAGGTGATGGGGGCAAGTGTCACTGTACGTCCAAGCGAATGGAAGTCCATCATCAGCAACGCCCACCATTGTCCGTCGGGAGTCGATACGATTCCCCCCTGATGGATATTGGATGCCCTCACTTTGTCGGGATCAGGCTCGATTATGCTCACCGGATGACCGTCAGGCATGATTCTGCCTTGAATCTGTGTCATGGGCGATGCATGGTAGCCGAAGGTCTCATCGGCGGTTATCACACGAGTCTCATAAGGACCCCATATGTTGTCGGCGCGTGAGCACAATGTGCGTCCGTTAGGCATATAGTCGGTCGATATAAGATAATACTTACCGTCAATCTTGTACATGTGGTGACCTTCGCCCACTCCGTTGCCTTCCGGGATTATCACCCTTTCGGTTTCCTCTATCGGTCCGCTCATGTCGGGCTTAAGCTCGGTGCATTTCACTTCGCCGTAGCCATGCACTGCATATACTTTTCCGTCGTCGTCAAACAACACGCCGAGGTCATATATGCGTCCTTGCATATTGATGTGTTTCCAAGGCCCTTCTATGTTCTTGCTCATGTAGCATTGGAGCCCTTTGCCGTTGACATTGGAGAAGATATAGAACATTCCGTTGGAATAGCGTATGCATGGAGCCCAAATGCCTTGCCCATAAATCTCCTTGTGGTTCTTCAATGAAAATGCGTCGTCATCAAAATCGAAACGGTCGAAGCAATAGCTCACATTTTCCCAATTGACCAAATCGCGCGAATGCAGAATCACCAGTCCGGGAACAGTGTGCATGGTAGTTCCGCACAGATAGTAATCGTCGCCCACCCGCAGTATATCAGGATCGGAAAACTCGTCGTACAACAATGGATTGGTGAATGTGCCGTTGCCGTTGTCGGCTGACCACGATTTGGTTCCCGAAGGAAGGGAACTTGCACTTTCTTGCGCCGCCACCGTGAGCGATGCGGCAAGCATAATGGATAAAATCGGTCTTATCATGTTATTTATAGGTTAATAATGTTATTTCTTCAAAGTTACTAAAGATTAGTGTAAAATCACACTTATTTTCACCAAAAATCTTTCCATCCGGGCAATTTATGACCGTAAGCTCATTGTGATGCGTCACCGGCTGCATCGCATAACCGTTTTTAATCTAATTTTGAACATTTTTTCAAAACTTGTAAGTGTCATGGCTTGTTATAATGCTGAAATTAAAAACATGATTTTATTATGGCACTGTTTAAAAACGAAGGAGAACGTGAAATAGAAGTTCTTGAAAAGCTCGAACGGCGCATAGCTCGACGGGAAAGAGTAGAAAAAGTTTATCGATTAATCATCCTGGGACTATCAGTACTCACTCTTGCATCTCTAAGTTCTATCCTGCTGAATAAAAACAAGTAGTTTAACCTTCTAAATATATACACGATATGAAATATCTAACTGACGAAAAATTAGTGATTGTGGGCGCAGCCGGCATGATTGGCTCAAACATGGCTCAAACAGCTATCATGATGGGACTGACTCCCAACATATGCCTTTACGACCCCTACGCTCCCGCTCTTGAAGGAGTAGCCGAGGAATTGCTGCAATGCGGTTTTGAGGGGCTTAACCTCACCTATACTTCCGATGTAAAAGAAGCCTTGACAGGCGCAAAATATATTGTCAACTCCGGCGGCGCAGCACGTAAAGCCGGAATGACCCGCGAGGATCTGTTGAAAGGCAATGCCGCTATAGCCGAGCAGTTCGGTAAAGATGTAAGAGAATATTGCCCCGATGTAAAACACATCACTGTCATATTCAACCCTGCCGATATCACCGGATTGATTACCCTGCTTTATTCGGGATTAAAGCCTTCGCAGGTAACCACACTGGCTGCGCTCGACAGCACCCGACTACGCAATGAATTGGCTAAATACTATAAGATTCCTGCCGACGAAGTAACCAACTGCCGCACCTACGGCGGTCACGGCGAACAGATGGCTGTGTTCGCTTCTACAGCTAAAGTCAACGGTAAGCCTTTGTTGGAATTAATCGGTACCGAGGAACTTCCTGACGGCACATGGGCTGAAATCAAAGAGAAAGTGATCCAAGGCGGCAAGAGAATCATCGAACTCCGCGGACGTTCCTCATTCCAAAGCCCGGCATACCTCTCTATCGAAATGATTGCGGCTGCTATGGGCGGCAAACCGTTCCGCTGGCCTGCAGGTGTCTATGTCAACGACGACAAGTTCAGCCACATAATGATGGCCATTGTTGTTAGTAAGAAACGGTTT
>DAAL01000092.1 GCA_001701065.1 Bacteroidales bacterium GP4 | reverse complement strand
ACCGAACTGCCGTGGCTCGGAAGCCAGACAATCCATCCTTATTCCGACTTCCTGCTGCATGACATGGGTTCGGAAATCATGGGAGTGGGCTTGAACGACAATTATGTGTCAGGGCTTGCCGCCGGCAACGAATGGCGCACCACCCCACTATGGGGAATAGGGCTGCAAGAGAAAGTGAACGGTCACACCTACTTCCTGCATGATGGACGCGCCCGCAATTTCGTGGAAGCCATCATGTGGCACGGAGGCGAGGGGGAAGCGTCAAAGAACCTCTTCAAAGCGATGGACAAGACCGACCGCGACGCATTGGTCACTTTCCTTGAGTCGCTATGATACACAAAAACGAATAATTTCAATCCAAAACTTCAAGCGATGGAAAAAATAATCTTAACACTCTGTTTACTTATCATGCTCCCTGCCGTAGCGCAAGCCCAGTATGAAGCCGACACCGAAAACGGCGTAGTGTCGTTTGCCGGCAGAAACGGGTTTTCATGGAGCACCAATGACGGCAAATTCCTGTTCAAACCGTATCTTCTTGTGCAGACAGCCGTCGACTTCAACTATTACGACGACGAAGGTCTTGACGCAGCCTACAATCAGGATAATGTGGCAAACACCGGGTTCGCGATACCTTACGCCGTACTCGGATTCACCGGAAAAGCATTCGGCATAGTCACCTATAATCTGTCGATCAACGCCGCAACAAGCGGAGGAGCACTCCTTCAGCAAGCATGGTTCGACATCAGCCCTCGGAAAGAGGTCGCTGTAAGAGTGGGAAAATTCAAGACCCCGTTTTCCCACGCTTATCTCACCACTTTGGGCGAAACGCTGTTTCCGGCGCTTCCCGTGTCACTGACCTCATCAGTCATCATGCCTTACTCGCTTAATGCCGTAACTCCGCACATAGGCACCGGTTTCGACCTCGGAGTGGAACTGCACGGCATGTTAAAAGACAAGTGGGGTTACCAGGTGGGAATATTCAACGGCACCGGAACATCGGTAAACACCGCCACCAAAACCTTCTCCGACGATTGGCACATACCGTCGCTTCTCTACGCCGCCCGATTCACATTCCAGCCCAAGGGAGTGATGCCCGCGACCCAAGGCAACCCCAATCAGCTTAATCTTGACCGGATGCTGATAGGCGCGTCGGCATCGATGAACGTTGAAAGCGAGAACGAGAGCACCAACGATTTCCGTGCCGGGCTGGAATTTGCTTGGTTAAAGAACCGTCTTTATCTCGGAGCCGAAGCCTATTACATGCACGTGGGTTTCACCAAGCGACAGAAAATCAACCGCAGTTTCAACTATTTCGGCGGATACGTGCAAGGAGGCTACTTCGTCACTCCACGGCTTCAAGGTGCGTTACGTTACGACTTTTTCGACCGCAACGGCTCCGACAAAGGCGGCATACTCAATCTCCCGGCTGTTGGTGTCAACTATTACTTCAAGGGTGCCAACCTCAAGCTACAAGCAATGTATCAGTATATGGGACGTTGGGGTCATGACTCTCAGCTTGACCGTGACAACGATGACCTCGGACTTGCCATGCACTCCGCAAGAGTACAGTTACAATACACATTCTGACGATTCGACATGAAGTATCTTATTATGGCTTGCATACTTCTCGGCATGTCATCATGCGACGAAGGAAAAATTTACGATGACGCTCCTGCGCTTCCCGAACAGTCAGGCACGACCGTACATTTTTCAGGCACGGTGGAAGGTATCGACATGTGGGCTCCCGGTTACTCAGTGGTCTTGGCGGGATTCGGCGACGACGCTTTTGCCGTCATCACCAAGCAGATTGCCGACTGTGACGGAGCAACATCCATCACCATGACCAATCTGCCGCCGGAAGTGAAGACTGTGGAGCTATGCGTAATCAATAACCTGCGCCGGCGCATCGCTTCCTATGCGTCAATAGACGTGTCGGAATCAGCCGGTAAAGGAATAGAGTTCAATGCCGGCACGGTCAACGCCGACATGTACCACACAATACAGAAAGTGGTGTTTGACGCATCGTGCATCCGGTGCCATGGCGGAAGCTCCCATGCCGCAGCAGGACTTTATCTCACCGCCGGTGAAAGTTACCGAAATCTTGTGGACGTGCCTTCGACCGTAATGGATGGGCTGCGGAGGGTCACGCCCTATAACGCCGCCGAAAGTTCAATTTGGCAGGCTGTAGGGACTGGAGTTTCCTCGGAATGGTCATTCAACCATTCCGAACTGCTCAACTCCTCGTCAGCCGACTTGATAAAGAACTGGATCAACAATGGCGCTAAATTATAGAGGGTGTTTAATTTTTTCTTAACTTTGTACAATCTCAATATGATTAAGACTCAAGACATGCTACATAAAACTCTACGATACTCCGACCTAAACATCATGACAGCACTGTCAATGCTGACAACGGAACACGGTATCGCAGAATATCATGCAATAATCACCGGAACTCCCGCAGCCCTTGGTTTCAAGGAACAACTGTCCAATCTGCTGCAGGCATACGCCGACTTGCGCCACAAACTTGGCGACAGGGTGAAGCCCGTGTTCAAGCGTTACTTCCTGAGCGATTCAGCCAATCAGGCTAAGTTTATCCCCCGCGACGAGGAATGCGCATGTTCCATAGTGGAACAGTCGCCTCTCAACGGCACCAAGATAGCCATGTGGGTGTATTTGCAGCAGGATGTAAAGACACAAAGCAAAGGCAACGGTGTATATGCCGTAAGCCACGGTGCCTACACCCACTTCTGGCAGGGAGGGGCGGCTACCCCCCGACATCCAGTCGGAGACCGCCACACGTGCGCTTCTGCTCGACTACTCGCTGCTGATGGAGGACGAAGGATGTACGCTTGCGCGGAACTGTATGCGCACATGGTTTTTCGTCCATGACGTGGATGTGAACTACGCCGGAATGGTTAAGGGCCGCAACGAAGTGTTTACAACATCGGGATTGACACGTGACACCCATTTCATAGCCAGCACAGGCATCGGTGGACGGCACCCTGACCCGAGAGTAACCGTGACACTCGACACCTACTCGCTTAAAGGCATCAGCGAGGGGCAAGTGAAGTATCTTTACGCGCCCACCCACCTGAATCCTACCTACGAGTATGGCGTGGCTTTCGAGCGCGGAGCCTGCGTGGACTACGGCGACCGCCGCCACGTGTTCATCTCCGGCACGGCAAGCATCAACAACCGTGGAGAAATTGAGCACAAAGGCGACATCAAAGGGCAAACCCTCCGCATGTGGGAAAATGTCAGGACTCTTCTTAACGAAGCGGCATGTGACTGGGACGATGTGTGCCACATGATAGTATATCTACGTGACATAGCCGACTACAATACCGTGGATGCAATGTACCGGGAGCAATTTCCGCACATTCCGCACGTCATAGTGCTTGCGCCCGTGTGCCGTCCCGAATGGCTTATAGAGATGGAATGCATGGCTATAAAACCGCAATCCCGCTCCGAATATGCACCGTTATAGATTATTTTTTTCATATTACGTTGTGGTAGTCATTCTTCTGGCTATCACAACTTTTTTATCGCCTGAAGTCTATTCCCAGTGGTGGTTCACCGCCATGTGGTTCGGTATAGGGCTGATGCTGCTCATCGTCGTCATAACCCGGCGGCTATGGCGCAATGTGCCGTCATTTATGCTCCACGGCTCATTCCTCTTCATCCTCGCAGGCGGATTTATCACCTCAATGTGCTCACAAAAAGGGATGATCGAACTCCATCCGGGACATCCGGTAGCGGAAGCGCGCACCACTGAAGGCACTGCATTCCCGCTTCCGTTTAGCCTGGAGCTTGACAGCTTCGTAATCGACTATTATCTCGGAGGGGAAGCGCCGCGTGACTTTACAAGTTTCGTGAAAATCGACAATCGGCAACACCGCATATCGATGAACAACATAGCGGATATTTCGGGATACAGGCTTTACCAGGCATCCTACGACGGCAGAGGCGGCTCCATTATAAGCGTTAACCACGACCCATGG
>DAAL01000179.1:3163-11755 GCA_001701065.1 Bacteroidales bacterium GP4 | reverse complement strand
CGCGCTGCCTGAGGTGAAGGCTGTCGCCGATGTGGTGATAGGTCCCAACACTGACGATTCAGTGGCGCGGTATATCACTGAGGACTTCCGGGGCAGGCAATAAATTGCGCTGTAACAGCGTTATAATAGTATGGCTAATATCTACGACAAGCGTAAATACGGCACATTGGCGTTCATGCTCATTGCCTTGGTGTTTGTGGCGTTGTTCCTTTACATCTCTAACCGCATTGTGGCTGACCTTGCCGAGCAGGAGCGTAGCCGTATGGAGATTTGGGCTGATGCCACCAAAACCATCATCAATATGGGCTCGATGTCGGAGGAGGACAATTCTTACTCGTCGCTCGACATTGATTTTCTTCTCAAAATTATCGAGGAGAACCGTAACATCCCCGTAATGCTTGTCGATGACGACGACCACATCATTCTCCACCGCAATTTTGATCTTCCGGAGCCTATCGACTCCCTGCAGCCGCTCTACATCTCCGATAAAAATTTCCAGTACCTCTCCCGCAAGCTTCAGGAGCTTCAGCGAAGCCCCAATGTGATTCACATCATCATCAGCCCCGGCATCATGCAGCATCTTTATTACGAGGACAGCAAACTTCTGCGGCTGCTTAACTTTTACCCCTATGTTCAAGTGTTGGTAATGCTGATATTTGTCACTGTGGTGTATTTCGCTGTCATGTCCACCAAGAAAGCGGAGCAAAACAAGGTGTGGGTGGGGTTGTCTAAGGAAACCGCCCATCAGCTTGGCACGCCCATCTCCTCCCTGATGGCTTGGATGGAGATTCTTGACTCCGAAGGGGTGGACCCCGAGGTGATAAAGGAGATGAATAAGGATGTGAACCGGTTGTCCACTATAGCCTCGCGCTTCGGCAAAATCGGCTCCAATCCCACCATTGAGTGTGTCGACCTGAACACCGTCGTGCAGCACGCCGTGGACTATATGTCAACACGCATCTCCAATAAGATTGAGCTTCGTCTAAACCTCTCGCCGGTGCCGCTGTGGGTCAAACTAAGCACATCCCTCTTTGAATGGGTGCTTGAAAATCTTATCAAAAACGCAGTCGATGCCATGAATGCAAGCGGCAGTATAGAGGTTACTGTAAGCGAAGTCAATCACAGCGCGGTCGTGAGGGTGCATGACTCCGGTAAAGGCATACCACGTAAACGCTTCAAGACCATTTTCAGCCCCGGCTATACCACCAAGAAGCGCGGTTGGGGTCTCGGTTTGACGCTTGCCAAACGCATAATCCAGCAATACCATGGTGGCAAAATATTCGTGGAATCCTCTGAAATAGGCTCCGGCACCACCTTCCGCATCGACCTCCCCCTACCTCTTGTCCGGAAATAACCGACACAAGAAAAATCGCGGCGCAAGTGTCGCTTTTTGGAAACTTTTTATTACCTTTGTAATGTTATAATATAAGAGCGTATGTCATACCCTAAATTTAAAGTCCTATTAATGGACGAAGCCGTCGAATTTATGGAACGGTTACCATTGAAAGCTTACAATAAAATCGACTATAACCTTGGCAAAATCGCCGGCGGTGTTATAGATAAAGATTTGTTCAAGAAATTGGACGGTACTGAAATTTGGGAGTTCCGGACGCTTTATAACGGCATTCAATACCGGTTGCTGGCATTTTGGGATAATGAATCAGAAGCACTGGTGATTGCGACTCACGGATTCATAAAAAAGACGTGGAAAGTTCCGGAAAAAGAAATTGCGAAGGCTGAGGCGCTCCGAAAAGAATATTTTAATACAAAGAATGAAGTCATATGAAACTTACATCATTAGAAACATTGAGAGACAGACGGCTTGGTGTGGTTGGAACGCCTGAGCGCGACCGTTTTGAAGCGGAATTAGCTGAAGAAATAAATGCTTATCACGTAGGAGAAGCTATACGCATGGCTCGGCAGGCTCAAAAGCTCACACAAGAAGAATTAGGGATGCGCATAGGCGTACAGAAGTCCCAGATATCCAAATTGGAAAGTGGGAAGAGTATAACTCTTTCCTCAATGTGTAGGGTTTTCAAGGCATTGGGAATTGAAACCGCTACGCTTGATTTGGGAAAAATCGGAAAGGTTGCTCTTTGGTGAAAGGGTAATTGTGGTTTTGGCGTAGCCAATGATTGGTAATTGTGGTTTTTGGCGTAGCCAATGATTAATTTAGCCTATGGTTACGCGACGCGTTACCATAGGAAATTGGTCGGGGGGAATGAAAAAGGGCGGTGCCGGATGGCATCGCCCTTAACAATCAAAATTATGAAAAGAATTCGGTCGGGGGATGTTGCCCGAATCCGATTTTAGAACATGCTTACTACGTGTCCGGCAGGTGCGTGGAATTCACGGTTGTAAACGGGTGCTACAGCGTTATTGGCGTTAAGCGCAGCTTTAACAAATCCGTTGACAATGTTCTTTCCTGAAACTTTCTTCGGAGCCAACATCGGAGGAGCGGGAACCGGAGAATTCGGAAGCACTAAGTTAAATCCTTTAGGACAAACCATGATTGCTCCGTTCTGGATAGCTTCCATAGAGAACAGGATGGTTTCGTCAGCAAATGAGATAACACCTTCAGAAATTTTACCGCCAAGACCTGCAGCTTCAATTTCGGCAACGCTATTTCCGTTGTCAAAGTAATAGCCGGCATAGCTGTAAATCATTACCATACCGTTGCCCCAGTCAAGACCGGTTTCCTGATAAGGAATCATTACACAGTTAGGAGATGTGGCATTGATTTCGATATAGTAGTTGGTGTTGGGATCATAGTCACCCTCTTCATTGAGAGGATATGCTTCTCCGTAAGGATTTACCATACGGTAGTAGCCGGGTTGATCTTCCTTCTCCTGAACTTCTACTTCATAAGACACCGGATCAATACCGTTGTAGATGTTGCAGATAAGATTGTCAGTGTAGATACCTTTACCAAGTGACTTCCATCCCTTGTTGGGATCAACACCCATATCGGCAATGCTGGTGAACTTGAAGCTTACAGTAAGTTTTTCTTGGTATGCACCTGATTCATCGCAAGAAAGAGCTGCAATGGTGTATGTTCCCGATTTACCAACAGGGAGACGTACTTCACCACCGGGAGCAGCAACAACAAATTGCTGAACGGTAGAATCCTGAACAGCCTGAATAGCTGCACTTGCATTGGGTGTTTCAACAATACCAACGACTGCGCTCTTGGCATCCTTACCGGTGAATCCAACCTGAGCAACTGCAAATTCGTTGTTTTCAGCATCAATATAACGACCTACATAGTCAAGGGTGAATGTATAGTCACCAAGAGAATAACCCGGAAGGGCTACGGCAAATTTGCCTTTTGAGTTAGCATAGTTATAGGAACCGGCTTCTGTATAGTCATCCATACGAATCAACAGAGTTGATGCCGGGAAAGTGATGATTCCGTCAGTGAGAGAACCCCATTGACCCAATGTGATTTCATCCTCTCTTCCTTGAGCTACACGAAGACCTGCGATACTCCATATAATCACTTCGCCATAATCGCTCCATGCCATACCGGTGTGAGACTGCTCAATGTACACCTTCTTAGGATCAGATGCATTGATTACAAGATAGTGGTCCTCGGAATCGTCCCAGTCACCGGGGCCATTGTATTCGTAAAGTTCTCCATAAGGATTTACAAGACGATATACTCCGGGATGGTTTTTGTCCTCTTCCATAGGGACTTTGTAAGTAACATTGTCCACGTTAAAGTAAGTGGTCATACAGTCCTCACGGTAAGTACCCTCACCGATAGATTGCCAATCCGGCGGAAGAGATTCACCTTGAACAGTAATAGAGATAGAGAAAGAGCTGTTACCTGACACAGCTGCATTTGCGGCTTTTACTACAGTCTGATAAGTATTGCCTCTTTCACCGGCTACCATGTTCTTAAGTTCGATAACAACATCGGCAGTAGTTTCACCGTCAGCGAAAGTCACGGAAGCGGGAACACCGAAGTTCTCAGGAGTCTTTGAAGTCTGAGACAGTTCCACGGTTTGAGCACCGTTAGAGGTACCACGCATAAGGGTAGCGGTGACAGAAGGAACAACTTCTCCTTCCTTGAAAGTGCCGCTTGCTGTAGTGGTGCGGAAGCTAACGCCATTAGCAAGACCACCGGTAGCATCGTCCCAGTAACCGTCGTCGCTACAAGAAGTAGCAGCGGAAGCTACAAGAAACGCAAATGCTAATTTTGCTATATTAAATAGTTTCATAGTGTTTTCTAAAATTTTAAAGTTTCTCTAATTATTCAGCGACAGGAGTCGGTTTTTCCGATGACGGGTTGTTTTCGCCAAGGTTAGCATTGGCTTGAACTTCGCTGTTAGGAATAGGAAGGCGCATAACGTTGGATTCAGCAGGGATATCGTAAACCCAAACTGCTTCCCAACCACCACCACGGCGGTCGATGCCTTTCTTAAGACGCATAAGGTCAAAGTAAGAGATACCTTCACCCCAGAACTCAACGCGGCGTTGCATCCACACTTCGTTCTGTACTTCTTCAGCAGTAGTAGCGGAGCATACATAAGCGGGATCACGGAATGTGTTCACAAAATCATTAAGTATCTGAGCGGCACCTGCAGGATTACCCGCCATAGCTGTAGCCTCGGCGTTGATGTAGTACATCTCTTCAATACGCATCAAAGGAATGTCACAAGCGTTGGTGCTTTGGTCCAATACATTCTGATAAGGCGCGAACTTTACCTGAGTGTAAGCAGGCATGCTATAGCCTTCGACATAAGCCATTTGAGAAGCTGACAAGTTGGGTGACTCGCTGTTTTCGTTAAGGAACCATCCTTTACGAGCATCGGTAGGCTGAATAGCATCGAAAAGCTTGATATTGATTTTACGCCAAGCACCCACCTGAGCATAACCATAGTTGAGAGAACCCATGTGAGAAGGCCAGTTAACTATACCTGAAGTAACCACACGGTCAGTCTCAGCAATAGCTATACCCCACATCCAAGATTTTTCTTCGAGAGAAAGGTTGAGGGGAGCCGATGCTGCCTGAAGGGAATAGGGGGCACCATTGAATTTAGCGATAGCTGTCTGAGCGTCGCTTGCAGCGTCAGCCCACTTGTTCATAACAAGGTTGATGCGTGCGCGTAGACCATAAGCGGAAGCCACACCAAGAAGACGTTTAGACTTTGAATCAATAACACTTTCCGGAGTGATACCTGCATCAGCGGCAGCTTCAAGATTAGTGATAGCCGCATTTATATCAGAAAGGATCTGGGTGTAGACCTCTTCCACGGTAGCACGGGGTGCACCACCTGCAGCAGCCATCTCGGTAGCGTTTTCCTGAGTGATGATAGGCACACAGGGTTCGCTCTGATGTCCTACATAGGTGAACTGGAAAATCTGTGCAAGCTGGAAATAATCGAAAGCGCGTATACCGTAAGCCTGTGCAAGGAAGAACTTAATGGTGGGATCGTCACTTTCGGTGCCTTGTGCGGCAAGAAGAGCGTTGGCACTGAATATCTGAGAGTAGATGTGATCCCATGCAAGATTGGGTGTGTAACCGCTCACATTGGCATCGTCCATTTCGTTAGGTTCATTGAACCAGTTATAACCGGTGTTGTAACCCACGAGGTCCATACCGCGTGAATCAAGACACAACATTACGCTTGGGTAACCAAAGTCAATGTGGTTACTATAGACGGTCTGATAAGAGCTAAAGGTACTTGTGATACCGATTACGGCGGCTCTTGTCATTGTCGGGTCAGCTTTAGATGCTTCTTCTTTCTGCTTGTCGGTCACATAGGAACCTTTAAACTCGGTGTCAAGGTCATTACACCCTGCCATGATGAGTCCGGTGAGCGCAACCGATAATATTTTATTTAATGTTTTCATTTTAATGTCTTAATAGTTGATTTTTACGATTTACTATTAGAAGCTTACACGCAGACCGCCTGATACGCTACGGATGGGGCTGTAAGTAGAGTTGTTAGAGCTAACATAGCCTTGGCGCGGGTCAAGACCCTTGCGTGCTGTCCACACAGCTACATTCTCAGCTGCGAAGTAAAGGCGAAGTTCGCTAAGGAACATCTTGTTAACCAACTTCTTGGGGAATGAATATCCAACAGTGATGTTGTTCAATGATAGATAGTTGCTTGAGATCAAGAAACGGTCACTCTGAGAGTTGGTGTAAGAGTCGGAAGAGTTAAGACGTGGAACATCGGTATTGGTGTTCTCGGGAGTCCAAGCATTACGGATGTCCTTGTGCCAGTTGTTACCTGCATAGCTTGAAGAGAATCCATGCATCAAGCGGGCATAAGTATTGTCATAAATCTTACCGCCGAACTGATAAGCGAATGAAAGTGATAGGTCAAAACCATAAGCATTCAAAGTAGTTCCGAAACCACCATAAGCTTTAGGCATGAGGTTGCCGGTAGCAACACGGTTGGTATTGTAAGCATCGGAATGAGAGGAAGTGAGAACTTCTTTTCCTTCGTTGTCTTTAGTCCAGTATAGAGCCACACCGGTAGTGGGGTCAACACCAGCATACTTAACCAAGTAAAGTTGATACATAGATTCGCCTTCACGATAGATACGAGAACCGCTGATCAACTCACCGTTCAATTCAGGAGCGAGTTTAAGCACTTTGTTCCATCCGAAAGTGATGTTGGCGTTAACGTCCCAAGTGATGTCACGGGTCTTGACGATATTGGAGCTTAGGTCAAGTTCCACACCGTTGTTACGCATAGAACCGATGTTCATAGGTATTGAAGAGTAACCGAGTGACGGTGACACGGGCTTGTTGTAAAGCATGTCGGAAGTCTGACGGTTGAAGTATTCAAGAGTACCGCTTAAGCGACCGTTGAACAAAGCGAAGTCGAAACCGATGTTGAACGCATTGGAAGTTTCCCAAGTGATGTCAGGATTACCTTTGAAGTAAAGAGCTGCATCGGACCATATACCATCGGCACCTTGGATGCGGTAAAGGTCGGCATAAGCGTAGTAGTAACCGTAGCTTGAAGAACCGAGGTTATCGTTACCGTTCTGACCGAATGATACTTTGAACTTCAACATGTCCACAGCAGTGATGTCCTGCATGAAGTTTTCCTTGGCGATGTCCCAAGCACCTGACACTGACCAGAAGTTACCCCAGCGGTGATCGGGATGGAAGCGTGAAGAAGCGTCACGACGATAAGAACCCATGAAGAAGTATTTGCCGTCGTAGTTGTACTTGGCACGGAAGATGTAACCGCGGGTAGCGTAGTCGTAAGTAAAGCCGCTACCTGTCTGATTATCAATAGTGTTGTCTACGAATGGATAGTTAGGCATGTAGATGTTCTGACCGTAAGCCACTGCTTGTTCGTAGTTGTGGTCCATGCTTTCATAACCAGCCATGAAGTCAAGATTGTGTACTTCATTGAAAGTGCGTGCATAAGAAGCTATCAACTGGAGGTTAAGAGTGCGTGAACGCGTAGCTACTTGTTCAGCTTCACCTTTGTAGCTTGCGCTCTGTCCGTACAACGGGTTGGTCAAGTAATGAAGACGAGTGTTGTCGACAGTGTAACCTACAGTACCTGTGATGTTAAGACCATCGATAGGGTTGATGAGGGCATACCATTTACCGGTGAAGAAGTCGGTAAGGTAGTCTTCGGTGTCGTAGAGTAGTTTACCGGCGGGGTTAGACATACTCATGAAAGCACGAGTCTTATTAGTGCTCTTGCCGTCACCATAGTCGTATATAGGACGGTTGTAGTAATCATTGTACATGATGTTGCCGTCAGCGTCACGCACGAAGATGGGATAAACGGGGGCGATCATGTTACAAACGAAGAATGCGTTACCTGAAGAAGTGGAAGCGTCAAGGTCGTTGTCGCCGGGGTAACCGGTGTTGGTGTAGACATAGGACATGTTAGTCCCTAATTTCAACCATTTCTTAACTTGGTAGTCAAGGTTAAGACGAGTGGAAAGACGCTTGAAGTGAGAACCGGTGATGACACCTTCGTCACCAAGATAGGCGCCTGAAAGATAGTAGTTCATGCGGTCGGTAGAACCGGAAACGCCTATGCTGTATTCCTGACGGAAACCGTTGCTTAATGTATTGTCGGTCCAGTTGTCGGGAGTGTAGAAGTAAGATCCGTCAGAGTAACCGAGAGTAGCTTCGGGGTTAAGATGACCGTCGGCAAGCACGAACTCATTGTTGGGGGCAGTATAAATCTGGTAGCCTGTACCTGATTTTCCGAAAATGTTGGCATTGGCATAAGCATGAGCTGCAGCAGCCGATGCATTGCCGCTTAGATAACGGCTGTTGTACAATGCACGATAACCGAGTTCGACATATTCCTGAGTGGAAGTAATCACATCATAATTAGAAATGGCACGTGAGTTACCACCCCAACGCATGTCGACAGTCACTTTGGCTTCGCCGGAATGACCTTGCTTTGAAGTGATAAGGATTACACCGTTGGCACCACGGGCACCGTAAAGGGCGGTGGAGGCGGCATCCTTAAGCACAGTCATTGATTCGATGTCCTGAGTGTTAAGGAGTGAAATGTCACCTTCGTAGGGCATACCGTCCACAATGTAAAGAGGTGCGGAGCTTGCGTTGATAGAACCGACACCACGGATGCG
>DAAL01000179.1:0-3039 GCA_001701065.1 Bacteroidales bacterium GP4 | reverse complement strand
GCCGAACCGGTGTATTCGGAACGCTTGGCGGTACCATAAGCCACGGTGATAACTTCGTCGAGCACATTGGAGCCTTCAAGTGCTATGAACATCTCTTGGGAAGTGATTTCGACTTCCTGAGTTTTCATACCTACGTAAGACACTTTGAGTTTTTTTACTGTCGGAGGGACTGAGATAGAGAATTGTCCGTCAATGTTAGTTGACGTACCCAAGTCAGTGCCTACGGCCAAAACGGTCGCACCTACCAGAGGTTCGCCGTCCTCGGCACTTACCACAAGACCTAAAACAGTACGTTGAGCCATAGCGCTGAAAGATAATGTGATAAGAGCCGTCAATAGTAGAAACAGCTTTTTCATACTAAAAATTAATTAAACAATATAGATTAAAAACACAATATATTTGCTTCCAAATGTCTTTAGAGTCAATGGTTTATAGGGTCACGGACTCTTTGGACTTTAAGCCTTTGAAAACGCATTACTGCCATTTCTTAGGCTTGTTTATAAGGTTACATGGTGCAAATTTAAGCTATTTTATATATTTGTGCAAAATTTTAAGGAAAAAAAGTGACCATTTGTTAGGGATTTTTTGCAAGTGTTAACCAAAATGATGGGTGTCGCGCCGGTGTGGGGAACGGAATGGTGCCACCTCTAACGAGGTTAGGGGGGTGTATGCCCATTGAGGACCCCGGGCTTGCGCCACGGGGCTATTTGGAGTTATGCCCTCCGGGCAATGGAGGCATCTCCGATGCCGTGGGGAATGGAGCGGGGAGTTAGTCGAGGATGGAGTTGGGGGATTTGAGGGGGTGGATGAAGAGGAAGCGTGCACCGTCGGTGTAGGCTTTGTCGAGGATGACTGTTCCTCCGAGCATACGTGCAAGCAGGCGGCATATGTGTAGCCCGAGTCCGGCTCCGGGGGTGTAGTCGTTGACCTTGACAAACCGTTCAAATATCTCCTCGGACATTTCTACCGGAATGCCGCAGCCTGAGTCAGTGACTTCAAACACTATCTCTTTGCGTTCTTCCTCGACGTAGTACCGTAAGGTTATCGAGCCGGCTTCGGTGAATTTGGCGGCATTGTTTAGCAGGTTGACAAGAATCTGGGTGGTGCGTTTGGGGTCGGTGTAAAGCGACACGTCCTTGTCGCCTGGCAGGAACTCCATGGTCACTCCGGGCTTTAGTAGCCCTCTTGTGGTGTTGACCGCCATCCGGCATAAAGCGTCGGTCGATTCGGGGCGTTTCTCAAGGTGCAGTTCTCCCGCCTCAAGTTGGGTTATGTCCAGTACATCGTTTATCAGTGAGGTGAGCATGTCGTTGTTGGCGTTGATAATCCTGACATATTCCTCCATCTGTTTCTGCTTATCCTCGGGAATGTTGTATATGATGAGCTGAGAGAAGCCGACAATGGCATTGAGGGGGGTGCGTATTTCGTGCGTGATGTTCTGGAAGAACTGTGTCTTCATGCGATTGGCACTTTCCGCCTGACTTCGCGCCACTATGAGGTCCTGCTGGGTGTGGAGCAGCCGTTCTTTCTCTTTCTGCAGCTTGGTCTGTGACTTTTCGAGCGTTTTGGCGAGTTTATGAGCATGGGAGTACATGCGCAATGCCACGATTATGAGCACGATAAGTATACCTAACATCACAAGCACGATTATCACCACTTTTCGGTTCTGGTCAAGCTCGGACTGCTGTTTGTCATGAACAAGCTGATCGTTTTCCCGGCGGATGTCGGCGATGTCATAGACAATCTGCAATTCGCGGTATTTGTTGGTTGCCTGTGTCTTTATGAAGTCTTCAAGGATTTTTGTGTACTCCTTGTAGGCGTTTGTGAGGGTGTGGGTGTCGCCTGTAGCCTGCGAAGTGGTGGTGAGGTACTTCAACAGTTTTCGGCGGTAAGGGCGGTTGTTTTCTTTATAGGCTTGTTCGACAAGTAGTTTGTGGGCTTTGTCGTATTCCTTGTTTGCCATATAATAGTATATGTCGGTCCGGCGGTTGGCGTTGTTGTCGGCTTTTATCTCCGCGTTTTTGTCCGCAAGTTCAAGAATTTTTTCGTAATAGTTTTTCTCTTCCGACGGCGCAAGAGCCTCGAAGTTACTTAAAAGTCTTCTATAAACGAGATATTCCTGAATGTCGTATCGGCGGTACTTGCGTCCTTTTTTCGCGTATTTTTGTTTAAGTTCATTGATTATCTCAAGAATTCTCTTGTCGGCGTTGACGGCTGTTTTGTGGTCCTCGATGGTGGAGGCACCCATTGCCATCTGGACGTAGAACATGTTGCTCAGGGCATTGCTTTTGCTCGGAGGAAGCTGTTCGATGAGCGATTGGAGTGTGTCCATATAGCGCATGAACACATCGCCCTCGCTTGCCTGTTCAAGGTAGAGACACATGGTCCAAAGACGCTTAATGCGGTCGTATAGGTCAAGTGAGTCGGGCGATTCCTGATGATATATCGAAATCTGTTCGCGCAACTGTGCCTGTCGTTCATTTTCCTTGGAGTTACGTATCTTCTGTGACAGTTTAGTCAGATAGATGAATAGCAGAGTCTCGGATCGGTCATCGCTTTGCGGCATTAGTTCCGCGCGATGGTAGAGTTCTTTCAGCGCGGAGTCGTTGCGGAGGTTGGTGGAGACAAGCAGCCGAATGATGTCAAGCTGTACATCTTCGTTGTCGCATCGTCTTGCGATGCCGTAGATCTTTTTGGCGATATTGTTGTACTGATTTCGTGGGGAAAGGTCGAAAATGTCGTAGAGAATCCTAATGCTGTCCTCGGGATTGGTGACCGTGGGCAACACTTTCTGCTGAAGACTGTCAATTATCAGTTGGCGGTGTGTTTCAGAGCCGTGACTTTTAATGGGCATAAATGCCATTATCATCACAAAAATCAAGAAGAAAGATTTATTAGCCATAATGCAAAAAATATGATCGACAGGGATAGGTTCCGGAGAGAATTAAGTCAATTACCATCGGTCTTTTTCCTGTCCTTATTATATGCAAATATAAACCAAATGAATTTTATAGGCAAATGGCGGTGCGGTTTTTAACC
>DAAL01000032.1 GCA_001701065.1 Bacteroidales bacterium GP4 | reverse complement strand
CCGACATCGCCACAATGTGCTGTCCATTTTCTCTATAGCTATTTGGACCGCTATGGCTGCCGATATTACGGCGTGACCGAGAAAGTGCCGTTAGTGGTGCTTCACTGACTATAGACCGTTGCCGGCTTTGATTATTTCAGTGAGGATGGGCTTAACACCTCCCACAAAGCACTCTACGGCTATCACCATCAGTATCAGTCCCATAAGTCGCATCATGACATTATTGCCGGTCTCGCCTATGATGTCGATGAGCTTCGTGGACGCTCTCAATATAAAATAGGTGAGCAGGTAGATTAACGCTATTGAACCGAAGAGTATAGCCATCATCTGCCAGTTGTCGGCATCGTCCATGAGCATGATGCCGTTGGCTATCGCGCCGGGACCGCATAGCAGGGGAATGGATAGGGGGGTGATGGAAATGTCATTGGCGTAGGCTTTTATCTCCTCGTCTTTTAGTTTCGTGTGTGTGAATCTCGCCTGCAGCATGTCGTAGCCTATCTTAAGGATGATTATGCCGGCGGCTATACGGAATCCGTTGGTGGATATGCCGAAGAACTTGAACAGGAACTGACCGCACACCGTGAAAGCCAACAAGGTCATGAACGAGATTATCGTGGCGCGCTTCACAATCTGATTGCGTTGGGTGTTGTCCATCCCCTGGGTCATAGTCAGGAATATGGGCATTGTCCCTAATGGGTTAGTCAGGGTAAAGAATGACGTGAAGCATATAAAAGCAAAAGGTAAAAGCGATGATGACATTGATTATGTGATGATTACATGTTAAAAATACCTTTGTTGCAAGATTGTGGTTACAAATTGTAACTCATTCTGCGCAACAAAGGTATATAACTTTGTGTAATTGTGCAATAGTTAGACCGATAAATCGGTGATGATTTATAAGAAACTAAAGAGAGCGGATAAACTGGTCCAGGTCAACTTCCTTAGGCAGATTAAGCTTGGTCCTGATGCGGTAACGCGCGGAGTTTACGCTCAGTCGTGTTATCCCGAGGCATTTCGATATTTCTTCAGGTGTCTGTTTCAGGTATATGAGCATGCACAATAATTCATCGTTAGGGGTCAGATTGGCGGCTTTTTCATGAAGCTTAACCATTACATGCGGATAAAGTGCTTCGAAAGTACGTCGGAATTTACCGGCTTCATCCGTTTTCAGCAAAGAGGGTGATATGACTCCTTTAGCTGTTTCGATAGTGCCTGAATTTATTTCGTTCATCAATGAGTCGATGCGGGAGTTAAGCTGCCGTTGGGAGGATAGAAGCTCGGCGATGCGCATGTTGAGGTGAATGCGTTTCCTTCGGTTTTTCTTGCATCGGTCCACGACATACCAGGTGACACCTGCCACAATAACTACTGAAAGCAGCACTATTATCCATAACATCACCATGCGCTGGCGTGCCATGGACAACTGCATGTCAAGCTGATTTATGCGTTCTTGTTTTAGGGTCGCATTGTAGCGTATGTCCGCTGCGATGGCGGCGTTGGCACGTTTTATCGACTTGATGGAGTCGTCAAGGTGATTATATCCGGGATATAATTCTGCGGCTTTGTCCGACATTTTCAGTCGGCTGTACACGTCGATCATTATTTTGTAAGCCCAATGTATTCCTTCGCCCCATTTCTGCCGTTCAAATTCCCTTAGCCCTTCTTCCATGATAGGTATACCTTTGTCGGGATTACCTTTAAGCACGTAGCCATAACCAATAAGAAATCGGGAGGTTTCCATGCCGCTGCGGTGAGTGTCTATGGTTTCAAGAGTCCTTATTGCTGAGTCAAGAGAGTCAGGATAACAAGAGTGGTGCTCAATATATGCGATGGCAAGTTGTTGTCGGTATTCGTTTACTACATCCGCTTTATTTGTATGGAAAGCTTCCGGGGGCAAGCTGTCTCCTACAGTTATGGCGCGTTGGTTGTAATATATCAAAGAGTCGTATTTGCCGGCGATTTCAAATATTCCGGCTCTCATTAAATAAAAGTCGGGGAGAAGATGGCACCCGTTGTTGCGGCTTATTTCAATAGCCTTGGCATTGGTGGCTATTGCCTCGTCAGTCATGTCAAGCTGTATGTATAGATTGGCAAGGTTGCCGTACAATTTTGATTCAATCTTCGGGTTGTCATAATCGGGATTGTTCTCGATATAATCCTGTGCTTCCTGCATGTATTTTACTGCATTCACATAGTCTCCGTTTCTCCTGTAGAAATACCCGGTCTGGGAAAGGACATCCACAGGGTCGTCGATTGAAGTTCCGTTGCGAAGTTCTTCGACCGCCTTTAGCTGGAGCGGCATATATTCGTCGGTAGGTGCCCCCTCCACCCTCAGTTTTTGTGCTTTCTGATGGTTGGTCAGAGAATCGGAAACAGTGGCGATTCTCTCGCTTGCTCCGTTTTTGCAAGAGGAAATGGACAAAAATGCCACTATGGCAAAAATGATTGATTTTAGCTTCATTCGGGTCTTATAATATTATCAAAGGACAAAATTAGCTTATAAACATCAAAAAATCAACGATTATCATAGGGTATAGATGTTAAATCTATAGTTCATCTATAGGACGAGGGCGTAAAGTCATGGAATTGTCCTTATATTTGCACATACCAAAATCAACTACCGTAAGCTATGTGCAATAATAGGACAAGACCAATCATATCAAAGATAGCCGGGTTGTTTATCATAGTCATTCTGATGATGAATAACGACCTTGCTGCCTCGCCTCTGCCGGACGTTCTGCCGACGGAGGATTCTCCCCGAAGTCTTTATGTTTCGACCAATGTCATCCCTTGGGGTGCCGCTGTAATGAACGCGGCATTTGAGTATCCTGTGTCATCGAAAGTATCGGNNTTTGGTATGTGCAAATATAAGGACAGGAGCCCATGGTGGATTGGCAGGCGGCATGCCCTACGCACATTCGCCTTGCAGCCCGAGTGCCGTTGGTGGTTGTCGAAGCCGGGGCGGGGACATTCCGTGGGAGTGCATCTGTCGGCGGCGTGGTTCAATCTCCGCCATGGCGATGACCGCTATCAGGATCATGGTAGACCTTTACTCGGAGGTGGCATAAGCTACGGTTATATGTTGCCTTTGGGCAAATCATGGGGAATGGAGTTCTCCATAGGAGTGGGCTACGCTTCCATGCGCTACGACCGTTACTACAATCTACCCAACGGAGCTATGATCGACCGCCGCACCTCCGGCTACTTCGGGATTGACCTCGCCGGGGTATCCTTCTATTATAATATTGACCTTAACAAGCTAAAAAATATCCGATGGTGAACCGCCGACANNTCTACCATGATCCTGATAGCGGTCACACATTATATATATTATCATGCCCCTTGTGCTTCTCTTGGCGGGGTGCATACATGAATATCCCACTCTGACACCCGACGGGGAGGATGGAGTGGACCCCACTCTTGTGGAGGTCACAGCCAATGTCACGCTCGACCTTAACTTCGTGCCGTTGGATATAGATGTGTGGAACCCAAGAGGGAGCCGCTCAGGGACATCACCGGAAGCAGCCCCTGAAGGTTACCGCCGCCGCTTCATCATCGAGGCGTGGCGCGAGGGGAAGCCCGAAGCGCGTCAGGTGACGGTGGTTGACGATGCCGCCTCAGGCGACAACGGGCTTACGATACCGTTGCGGATTAAGCTTCATGCGGTGGAATACACTCTTGTGGTGTGGACCGACTATGTGGCTGAGGACACCGATACCGATCTTTACTATGACTCCGCCGACCTCCAATACATAGCCTGTACAACTCCCTACACGGGTAGCACCCCTTACCGGGACTGTCTATACGGCACCGCTTCGCTGGATCTCAGGCAATACCGTGACAGCTGGAACGTCAAGGTCCCGGTGAAGGTGGAGATGGTGCGTCCGCTTGCCAAGTACGAGATTATAGCCACCGATGTCAGGGACTTTCTGCGGAAAATGAAGAAACAACGTGCCGCCGATGAGGAATTCACCATCACATTCTCCTACGGATTCTATTTTCCCACTGTGTTCAACGCATTGTCGGGCAAGCCTGTGGATTCCTGGACGGGGGTACGGTTTACCACGCCGCTCATTATCCCGGAAGGGGTGACGGATGAATATTGCATAGGGTCGGACTTCGTGTTTGTCAATGGTGCAGAGTCGTTTGTGAAGCTTACGATGGAGATTCATGACAGCCACGGCGAACTTGTGAGCCGCACTTCGGGGCTTGAGGTTCCCTACCGGCGCGGTCATCTCACCACCATGCGCGCCCGCTTCCTCACCAACGAGATGCAGGGAGGAGTGGAAATAGACCCGGACTATGACGGCGATATAGACATAGACCTCGACGAATGGATGAATTAACAAAACAAATAATCAATAAATAACAACTTAAAAACATTGTGAATATGACAAAAAAACTGCTTTACCTCTGCGTGACTGCCCTTATGGGGTTGTTCGCCTCCTGCAGTCAAGACGAGACACCTAATGAACCTCAGCTTCCGGCAAGCGACCGGGTGACGCTGACTGCATCATTACCTGATGACTTAGCTCTTTCCGAAGCAAAGTCAAGAGCGTTGCCTTTGAGGGAGGGGTATCAGCTGCGTTGCATCCTTGAGGTGTGGAGCAAAGATGAGACTCCCGTGCTTGTACAGCGTATAGAACAAGTGGGGATGACAGGCGACAAAGTAGTGTTTGATTTCGAGATAGAACAGGGCAATTACGACTGCTTGTTCTGGGCTGACTTTATCGATGCGGATGCCACCTCAAGCAATGGGCATTACCCTGACAAGTTCTATAACACAACGACCTACGGTCTAAAATGTGTGTTCTATACAAACGACGGACTTGAAGCCTTCAATACCGATGCCAAAGATGCCTTTTTCGGCAATTATGTGTTGAGGAAGGGGGTCGCAGCCGTGGAGAATCAGACTATCCCGGCTTTGACCCGTCCGTTTGCGAAGCTCACGGTTAAAGAGAAAAGCGATGTCGCCTACGGCTACTGCAGCAGCGTTACCGTTACATATGAGCGGGCATCAGGCTTTAATGTGCTTACAGGAACGGCGGAGACGAGCGTTCAGGGGGTGACTTACACCGGTAAATCGACCGAGGCTAACACTATCTTCTTCGATTATATTTTCACCGACGCTACATCCAGTTTAGGGGAGATTGATTTGGAGTTTGAAGGAGTGGAAGGAAAGAAACTTTACCCTGTCACTATCCCTGCAGGAATACCGTTGAAGCGTAACCACAAGACCAATGTCTCGGGTCACTTGATTTCGGAAAAGACTGATGATGTGCAGTTCGAAGTGACCATTGACGAGGAATGGGACACCCCGGATATAGATACAGATGCCAAGGTGGGTGATTACTACTACTCAGATAATACCTGGTCGACCAACCTTGATACCGATAAGACCTGTATAGGCATCGTCTTTGAAGTCAATGAAGACGGGGAGAGCGGAAAAATTGTGTCGCTAGATGAAGTGAACAAAAAGGCTTGGGCAACTGAAGGAACTACATACGCTACTGAGTTAACCGGAGCTAATGATCCGGCAGATGGAATGGCGAATATGGAAACTATCAAGACATTGGATGAGGATTACAGCGATTTTCCGGCATTTAAATGGTGCGCCAACAGAACCGAGGGTGGTTTGACATGGTACCTTCCGGCACCCTATGAACTGCAGAACCTGTATGCGGCTACATGCGGACTTAAGATTGTCGATGCTGATCCGCAGGATGGTGAAGTAACCAGGTGGAATATATCAGGAAGCGGTAACTATTTGTCGAACGGTTATGAATATGAAACTCAGCGTGACGCATTTATGGCAAAAATGACAGCGGCAGGTGGTGCAGAGTTTACAATAGGTTTTGTTTCGTCATGCGAAAAAAGTGGTAATAAGGCTTTTAGAGTCTTTTGCTATGATGAATGTACATGCGGTGAAGTGTTTAAATATGGATCCTCTGAATATGAATACGTTTGCGTTCGCGCCATCGCTAAATTCCCCAAACAGTAATAGACAATCGGTCATAAGCAAAACAGCCCGGAATCCATTGCGGATTCCGGGCTGCTTTGTATGCCGGAGGGAGGTTCTGCTATTAAAGCAGAGCGTTGATTTTCTCTTCGAGCGTTGATTTAGGCTGTGAGCCTGCAAGGCGTTCCACAAGTTTGCCGTCCTTAAATAGTAGGATAGTGGGGATGGACATTATGCGGTACTCTTGGGCAAGTTCGGTCTGTTCGTCGACATTGTACTTGCCGATGACAGCTTTGTCGCCGTATTGTTGTGCGAGTTCGTCAATTATGGGACTCATTCTCACACATGGTCCGCACCAAGTAGCCCAACAATCGACCAAAACCGTCTTACCTGTTGCCACTGTTTCTTTCACGTTTTCGTCAGTAAATTCAAAAGCCATGATATAATAATTAATTTAATGAGGTTAATTCAATGCAAATATACGGAATTTATTTATCTTTGCCTTTGTTTAAAAAGAAAAATAATGACAGAAGAAAATAATACCGCCCCTTTGTCGGCGGCAGAAGCGGTGCATATAGCAAAGCATGTTACCTGGGTAGGATTCTGGTGGAATGCCTTTTTAGGCACAGCCAAGATTGTGGCAGGTGTATTCGGCAGGTCAGGAGCGTTGATTGCTGACGGTATACACTCGTTCTCCGATTTTATCACCGATATCATAGTTATAGTCATGGTGAGCATCTCCCACAAGAAACCCAATGAGCAGTACGAGTACGGTCACGGAAAATATGAGACATTTGCCACGATGCTTCTGTCAGTGATATTGATTATTGTCGCTGTACTTATATTCTGGGAGGGGCTTGACAAGGTCATCGCCCACATAGGTGGAGAGACCTTGGCGCGTCCCGGAGGAATAGCCCTTCTCATCTGTGTATTGTCGATAGTGGTGAAAGAATGGCTTTACCGCTATACACGCCGTGCCGGCGAACGCATAAACTCCGGCGCGGTAATAGCCAACGCATGGCATCACCGCAGCGACGCGTTCTCGTCGGTGGCAACGCTTATCGGTATATCGGGCGCGATGTTCCTCGGACAGCATTGGCGCATTCTCGATCCTGTTGCGGAGATGGTTGTGGCTATATTCATTGTGATAGTGGGGGTGAAAATGGCTATTCCGGCGGTGAAAGAGCTTCTTGAAGTGGCTTTGCCGGAGGAGATGCAGGCTGATATACGCAGGACTATAAGCACAACCCCGGGCGTAATCACATTCCATCATCTGCGCACACGCAAAAACGGCAAGACTATAATAATAGATGTGCACATAAAAGTGGAGCCTTCGCTTACCGTGGTGCAGGCGCATGACATATCCACCTGTGTGGAATCACGCATCAGTGCCCTGTATGCCCAGGACAATGTGATGGTGACCACGCATATAGAACCCTACAACGGCGAGCCTATCCTGAGGGACGGCTCGTGCGCGTAGCGGGGTGTCAGGCGCGGTTGACGTGGAAATCTATCTCCAGGTCCTCAAGCGTCGATATCAGGTGCTTGTTGATGGGAATCTTGATGCCTGAGGCAAGGCGCACCGAGCGGTTAAGCTTGGGGTCGTGGATGGCTATGGTCAGAGAGCCTTTCTCCGATTCCTGAGTGTCATCGCTGTCATTTATCAGGTCCTTGATTATGCCGTGGATGTGCTCGTTGATGGCATCGGTGCTTATCTGTATCGTGATTCCTGACACCAATGCGCCTTTCACTTGCTCAAGAAGCTGTATTCCGGTAATCTGGAACCGCAGTTCCGACGAATTGTAGCGTTTTGCCAGTTTGCCTCTTACCAGAATGGGGGTTCCCTTGATTCCAAACTTGCCGAAGTCGATGAAATCCTGACCGAACAACGAAAATTCCATTGTGCCGGAAAAGTCCTCTATCTTCAGGATGCCGAATTGGCTCCCTTTTCTGGACTGCTTCACTTCGTAGCCCGACACCATTCCTCCGAGGACGTATTCTTTCCCTTCGGCTGATGTTTCGGCTGCCGAATCCATTTCGCTCTTGAAATCCTTTAGCGACATCGAGCATCCGTAGTTCAACTCTATATAATAGGTGTCGAGCGGATGAGCCGAAAGGTACATTCCCACAAGTTCGCGTTCACGTTCGAGCCGCTCAGTGTCGCTCCACGGGATAGCCGGAGTTACCGCCGGCCTTCCTGCAGTGTTGATGCTGTCGTCGAAATCGCCGAAAAGCGAATTTTCCTGTGACATCTTGGCGTTTTGGTAATTCTGACCGTAACGTGACAAAAGTTCGGACAATGTCTCGCCTTTTGAGTTGGATTCAATGAAATCTTCACGTTTTACTCCGCTAAAGCAGTCGAATGCTCCCGCCATGGCAAGGTTGTCCATGACTCGGCGGTTGATGGAACTGCAGTTGACGCGTTCCACGAAGTCATATATGTCGACAAATGGTCCGCCTTCGTTTCGTGCCGATATGATGTCGTTGACCACGTTCACGCCTATTCCTTTCACTGCGGCGAGTCCGAATCGGATATCTCCGTCCTTGTTCACACCGAAGGTGGCGAATGATTCGTTGACATCGGGACCTTTCACATTTATGTGCATGGCTTTGCACTCGTCCATGAATCCGGTGAGCTTTGTGATATCGGAAAGATTTCGGCTCAATACCGCCGCCATGTATTCAGCGGGGTAGTTGGCTTTCAGGTAGGCAGTCTGGAATGCTACCCATGAGTAGCATGTGGCGTGGCTCTTGTTGAAAGCGTAGGATGCGAATTTTTCCCAGTCAGCCCATATCTTTTCAAGGACTTTCGGGTCATGACCGTTAGCCTGTCCGCCTTCAAGGAATTTAGCTTTGAGCGCATTCATCTTGTCGATGAGTTTCTTACCCATGGCTTTACGCAGGGTGTCGCTCTCGCCTCGTGTGAAGTTGGCAAGCAGTCGCGACAGAAGCATCACCTGCTCCTGGTAAACGGTCACGCCGTAGGTGTCTTTCAGATATTGCTCCATTATGGGGATATCGTATACTATCGGCGATTGACCGTGTTTGCGGGCGATAAAGTCGGGTATGTAGTCCATAGGTCCGGGACGGTATAGCGCGTTCATGGCTATAAGGTCCTCAAACACTGACGGCTGAAGTTCACGGAGGTATTTCTGCATTCCCACTGACTCAAACTGGAATGTGCCGGTGGTACGTCCTTCGCAATACAGCTGATAGGTCTTTTTGTCGTCGATGGGGATTTTGTCAATGTCGACATCGATGCCTCGGGTAAGTTTTATGTTGGCAAGTGCTTCTTTTATGATAGAAAGCGTTTTTAGCCCGAGGAAGTCCATTTTTATCAGCCCGGTCTCCTCGATTACTCGTCCTTCGTATTGCGTCACAAGAAGTTTTGTGCCGTCCTTGTCCGATGCGGTGCTCACCGGTACCCAGTCGGTGATGTCGTCACGACCTATAATCACACCGCAAGCGTGCACACCGGTGTTGCGGACGTTCCCTTCCAGTTCCTTGGCGTATTTCAGTGTCTCGATCACCAGCGGGTTGGGGCTTTTTAACTCAGGAGCAAATTCCGGCACATGTTCGTAGCAGTTCTTTAATGTGGGTTTTAGCTCTTTGCCGTTGACGGTGGGCATGTGAGCCGGAATCAGCTTTGTCAGTCGGTTGCTTTCCGATAGCGGCAGCTGCTCTATGCGCGCCACGTCCTTTATCGCTGACTTTGCAGCCATGGTGCCGTAGGTGATGATACGCGCCACTTTCTCCTCGCCGTATTTCTCGGTCACGTACTTAAGCACTTCGGCGCGTCCGTCGTCATCGAAGTCGATATCGATATCAGGAAGCGATATACGGTCAGGATTAAGGAAACGCTCGAAAAGCAGGTCGTACTTGATGGGGTCGATCTGCGTTATGTCAAGGCAATAAGCTACAGCCGAGCCTGCGGCTGAACCACGACCGGGACCTATGGACACTCCTCGTTCGCGTCCGGCACGGATGAAGTCCTGCACGATGAGGAAGTAGCCGGGGAATCCCATGTTCTTTATGGTGTCAAGCTCGAAGTCTATGCGCTCCTTCTGTTCCGGCGATATCTCGCCCCATCGGCGTTTTGCTCCTTCGTAGGTAAGGTAACGCAGATAGTCGTCATTGTCGGTGAAACCGTCGGGTAGGGGGAAGTTAGGCAGAATGGGACCATGGTCAATGGAGTAAGTCTCCACTTTTTTGAGGATTTCAAGCGTGTTGGTGAGTGCTTCCGGGATATCTTTCCATATCTCGTTCATCTCGGCTTGGGTCTTCATCCATTCCTGTTTGGTGTAGCGCATTCGCTTTTCGTCGGTGAGGAATTTGTTGGTGCTGACGCATATCAGTCGGTCATGCGCTTCCGCATCGTCCTCATTGACGAAATGCACGTCGTTGGTGGCTATTATCTTGATGTCGTATTTGCGTGCTATTCTTATAAGCTCGGGATTCACTTCCTGCTGCACTTCGTACACTGTGCGGTTGCCTCCCGGCTTGTTGGTCGCATGGCGTTGCAGTTCTATATAGTAGTCGTCGCCGAATATGCTTTTGAACCATTGCACCTGCTTTTCCGCTTCTTCTATCTCTCCGGCTTGTATCAATCGGGGTATTTCGCCTCCGAGACACGCCGAGCACACAATCAGTCCCTCGCTGTGGGCGGCTAACGCGGCTTTGTCGGTACGCGGATGGGAATAGAATCCTTCGGTCCATGCCTGTGACACTATTTTTATAAGGTTATGGTAGCCCGTTTGGTTTTTTGCCAGTACTATGAGGTGCCGTCCGGTGTCTTTTTTGTCCACATGGGTGTGCAGGTCCTCCTTTGCCACATACATCTCACATCCGAAGACAGGTGTGAATATCTTGTCCTTTAGTTCGGCAAGTTTAGCCTCCAGTTCAGCCTGCGTCCCGGCATCCCCTTTTTCCTTGGCTTCCGCTAATTGCTTTTCTACATCTTTAATCTCATTTTTTATTCCGCTGTTCTTCTTTTTGGCATAGTCATGGAATTCTTTTATGCCAAACATGTTGCCGTGGTCGGTTATTGCAAGACCTTTCATCCCGTCGGCGATTGCTTTGTCCACCAAAGCCGGCACCGACGCTTGTCCGTCCAAAACCGAAAATTGAGTGTGTACGTGTAGATGTATGAATGGTTCCATATGTTTCTTTTTCCTTTATAGTCCAAAGGTAGCTATTATTTCCTTATATATTATAATACGTGGAAAATATTTATCAGGATTTAACATGTTTATTCAGCATTTTTTCAGCCCGTGGAGTTGATGTGTCGCAATGGCTAAGGTTAAGTAATGTTAATGTCGGAAAATTGTAATCGGATTAATTTGGTGAAAATTAAATTGTTGCGCATTGGAGCTAAAATTTTCTTGAATTTTTAGAGAAAAAATATTTGCACAGTTCAAAAAAACCGCCTAACTTTGCACTCGCTTTTGAGAAACAAAGCA
>DAAL01000195.1 GCA_001701065.1 Bacteroidales bacterium GP4 | reverse complement strand
CACTATAAGCATCTTCACCTGCTGCTTGGAGTACCCCCCTATTCCGTCAATAACGGTGCAGCCTCTGTGCGCGTCGGCATTGACTGCGTTGGCTATCTCCTCCCACTTATGGGAAATTATAGTGAACTGCACAGCCTGACGGTTGGTGTTGATCACCAAGTCAGCCATGAACGAGGCGAGGAAAGTCACCACAAGACCGTAAACGATTTTGTCAATCTGATGGAAAATAAGGTAACTTGACGATATAATAATGAAATCAGTGTACAACATCATACGTCCCACTGACACATTGGTGCGTTTCGACACCATAGCCGCCACAATGTCAGTGCCGCCGGTACTGCCGTTGTGGGTAAACGCGAATCCTATACCCACTCCGCATAGCACGCCACCTATTATTATATTCATAAAAGTCTGCTGCGCCACAAGCGGCTCGGGAAACAACGGCTGCATGATACCGATAAGACCGCTTAGCACCGTCGCCCCGAATATAGTGCGTATCACGAACTGTTTTCCCACAATGCGGAAAGCGATGCCGAGTAGCGTCAGGTTGAGCACATAGGAAGTGATTGCCACAGGGATGTCAGTGACGAAGTACACCAGTGAGCCTACACCCACCAAACCACCAATCACGACTTTCTCGGGAAGCACAAACGCAGTGAATCCGAAAGAATAGATACACAATCCGAGAATAATCAGAAGGTAATCTTTCGACGAGAGCCAAATTTTATGAGTTGATATATCCATTTTTGTAGTTGTTTACACATTTTCACACCACAAAATTACTTCAATTCGTTTAAAATAGCAATTAATTCA
The DNA here is from genome assembly GCA_001701065.1 of Bacteroidales bacterium GP4. Taxonomy (GTDB): domain Bacteria; phylum Bacteroidota; class Bacteroidia; order Bacteroidales; family Muribaculaceae; genus Muribaculum. The sequence goes on along the minus strand of DAAL01000195.1, from coordinate 10,009 downwards.
GTATCTTTACACTCGAAAAAGATGCCGCAGCACGGCATTTTCAATAGACAATACAAAGTTTAACCGATATGAGAAAAATCATCACTTTATTAACAGCTATAGCTGTAGCCTTCTCTGTCAACACAGCATCCTCACAGGTGCTTTTTGACACCGGGCAACCCGCCAAAGTTCTGCAATTGGGTGTGAGAATGGGATTCAACTCATCCAATCTGTCCACCAACTATGACGAAATAATTCCGTCGCTTGCATGGAATCACTCGCAGTGGAAAAATGGATTCAACGCCGGATTTGTGGTCGACATCAACTTCACCAACTTCTTCGCAATACAGCCGGGGATATTCTTCAAGTCACGCAACAATGACTTCCATTATCTCGTGCTTGACAAGGACAACCTTACAGCCATCGAAGGCAATTGGGGCGGAAAGTATTTCGAGATACCCATCCTCGCCTCTCTTCGCCTCGGCGTGGCTGAACTTGCGCAGCTGCAGCTGGACTTCGGCCCCTATTTCGCCACAGGCTTCGGCGGCAAAGTGAAGTCGACAGTATTCACTTCCGACGACGCGAATGCCACAGGCGCGACCGTGTCCTATCTGTCCAAAGGGGACTACTTCGGCGACAAAGGACTGGTGAAACGCTACGACTGGGGGCTTAAGATGGGTGTGGGCTTCCTATTGATGCAACATTATTATATAGGAGCGCACTATAGCGCAGGATGCCGCAACATCCTTGACGAAATAGTGTCGGAGCCAAATATTTTCAGCGGGAAAGAGAAAGGCAAAAACAAAATGTGGACTTTCACTCTCGGCTACAACTTCTAATCACATCTCGATTACCTTATAAGCAGCCGCGGCATTCACGTCGCGGCTGTTTTAGTGAATGAACCTCGCCCCACTCGGGCTTCTCGGGCTTCTCCGCCGCCTCAGGGACGGCAAACGCTACAGAAAGGGATTAATTATAAGATATTATTCCGGAGAACCAAGATTGAATTCGCAATCAGCTATTCCTTTAATAGTCGGGACTGCCACTAACGTCAAAGGTGAGTTCTTATCAGGGTCGTAACCCTCAAATTCGTCATTCTCTTCATTCCATCGCCATATGTCGCAGTCATCAAGTTCATTCTTCTTGATACAAACCTGCGCACAGAACCAAGTTTCGGAGTGTTTGTCCTTTAGTAAGATTCTGGAGAAGTCCAAGGATTTAGTTACGTCTGTGGTGTTTAGCACGGGGCGATACCATTCAAATTCCGCGTAGTTCTCCTCATCCTCCAGATACATCTCCCAAATAGGATAAGTGACAAAATCCTCAAGGGTAAGGTCATCAACATGTTTTGGCTCGCCATACTGATAGGTTATCCTCGGTTGTGGCTTAAAGAAATCCAAAAATCCCATAATTTTAGTCATTATATAAGTTATCAAATATTAGTCCTTTTAGCTTAGCTTCCCGAAATTTACGTTCCGTTTCCAACCCTGTCAGGATTAGATATTGCTGAGCATCTCCTGCGCCCAACTCCAAGTCGGAACGACCAATGAAGTCATCGCTGTTTAATTGAAATCCGGGGAATAGATTTATCCCCACTCCATGCATATACTCCTGCTTCCCGCAATAAGGACATAGGCTTGCCCCATTGACCTTATGAAACTTTATAGGAATCACAGGAGATACGATATCCATGCAATAATGCCCGGGGGATAGCGGAAATTGATAAAATGTGACTCCGGTATAAGAGTTTGTTTCACAAAAGTCCTTAAATTTTTGAGAAACGATAAAGAATCCGTCAAGCGTTATTCGTATATCGGATCCACGCGGAGGAACGATATACGATGGATTAGGTACTCGTTGGGAGAACGTATGACAATACGGACAGCAATATTCGTCGTCACCCGGTGAGTACATACATTTATATTCGTCACGTGTATATAATACTTTGGCTGCTACCATGGTCTTTACAAGGTGAGAAACTTGGTTAATACTCTTTTGATTCGAGCGATGATGCTTTCAGGTCTGGAGTGGGAAGAATAATTACACTTCTTTAAGTCACTTTCATAAATCAGAAAATATGGAATGGTACCCTCCGGAGCATAGTAATTGGATATAAATTTCTTAGCATTACCGCAACTGCGATGACACCAACTGCTCAAGAGCTCGTTTTTATTCCGAAAGCATTCCCAATCCGGATATTGAAGCTCCCATTCTGTTCCTTTCATATGGAATACGGACACATGGCTTATTGGAATTATCTGGTGCTCAATTCCATCAATATATCTCAATGCTTTACTTTTTGACAGGGCATCAGCATGAAAATCCGGCCGAAGATATAATTTATTCTTTGGTTTAGCCATCACAATTTATTAAATAGACTATGATTAATTAACCAATTTTTATCTTCTATAAGCCCAAATGATTGCAATAGATTCATTGAGGAGATAATTTAAATGGTTGATTTTGCGAAGATAAAGTAAAATCGTGTCAAAATCAAGGACTAAATGATATTTAACACTTCCACTAAGTGCATAACCGCAAGGCTTACAATTATAACATTGTCTTCGACGATTTTCCTGGTGTTCGTTGATGGATGCGAATGGAAAATAGTTTTCACTCAACGGACAATTTTTAGGATGTCACCAGGGAGGGTTAGCGGAGGTTGTGGAAGGTGTAGCCGATGCCGAGCATAAGGTTGTTGGGGTTATGGAAGCTGTTAAGCTGGTATCCCACATTGAGGAACAGGCTGCGCGCCACATGAACTTTTAGAGCAAGCACCTGATAGCAGTTACGGCTGTCGGCACTGCCGAAAAAGTTGTAGCCTATGCCGGCATTGATGGAAAAGATGGGCATTACAAGTTCGCCCCTGACGGAAAGTCCTCCTGAAATCTGCTTCCAGTAGGGAGGACGATAGAATTTTATGTCCTCGCCGGTAGTTCCTTCAATCCAGTATTTAGGTAGTCCGGAGCTTTCGTCGTACTGGAAATCAGCCGAAACTCCGGCACGGAAATAGCGGTTGAAATTGTACATGGGCGCAAAATTCAGTCCCAATATTCCGAAACGTCCCGGCAGCAACTCAGGATAGCTGTCGTAGCCCTCCTGCCCGACGAACAACATGCGCTTGCGCGCCGCACAATACGCCATCAGGTCATAGCTCATGTGGGGACGGAACTCTTCATGCGGCATAGCGCCAGCCGCAGGCTCCCCGGAACCGCCGAAACGGTACACCATCCCTACCCTGCCGCCAATGGTATTGACACCCGGATTAGGCCAGGAGGTATTGCCGTTGGAATAATGGGTCATATCCAGTCCGGCAGTAAGGCTCCAGTTCTTCGTAAACCTGTAGTTAAGCATAAATCCAAGGTTGATGTAAGCATTCACATCCGACCCCACGACTATGTTCACCGGATCCATACCGGTGTGGTACTTTTCCCACCCGAATGATGCCCCGAAATTCCATTCGTAATCGATGGACAATTTACGGGAAAGCCTTTTGACGGGTGCGCCCTGGAACACATACACATTCACAGGCGTGCCTACCCACCAGTTATCGAAAAACGAAGTCGCTCCCACCCCTATGCCCTGATAAGCACCGGGGTATAAACGTCCAAGACGTGTTGCCGAAGTGTAGCTGAACGAATATTTCAGATAAGCCGACACGGCACTGTGAATCACCGTCGATTCACCATGCGCGAAACCGTAATTGTCCAAGTGAGCCGACGAAGCCACATAAGCTCCTCGGAAGTCGAAGCCCAGCCTATGCACATATTTAGCGCCGCCCGATAAAGAGTCAACTTCCTCTTGGGCAGAAAGCGATGCCGCAGAGCATGACAGCACAAGCAACGTCAGGACCAGATATATGAAATGGCAATGTTTTTCCATTGAAATGTCAAGAAACGCAACTATTAGTTGGCAAAGGTAAGCAAAACCGATATTCAAACCAACATATATCACATTTTTAACAAATATTGTCACGCAAACTTCATCCCGGAGCCACAAAAGCCATAACCTTGGAACATATGAAATATTTTTCGTATTTTTGCAAAAAAATAAGGAAGCACATTGGTTTACCCCGGAACTTTTGAAAATAAAATAGGATTCGCCACTCTCCGATTGTGGCTTAAGCAACGGTGCCTGTCGTCCATAGGCACTGAATTATGCGATGAAATGACGGTTGAAAACAAGTTTGAGCTAATCGAGCACAAACTCATGACCACCCATGAAATGATGGCGGCGGAATCATCGGACGAAGGATTCCCGCTGACAGGCATCAACGACATACGCCAACCCCTAAGCGCATTGAGGATTCCCGGCACATCCATCGACACCGAAACCCTGCAAAACCTCAGCAAGGTGCTTGAAGGAATCAACAACATCGAGCGGTTCTTCGCCTTAAACCGTGAGGAAGAGTCGCCCCGATACCCGCACTTGGCGGAAGAAGCCGCCGACCTGACGGCATTTCCGCAATTGTCACGTGACATTGACCGCATCATCGACCGGTACGGCAACGTAAAAGATTCAGCATCGCCGGAACTCAGGGACATCCGAAGCCGGTTAAGCTCGACTGCCGGGTCAGTGAACAACATGATGCGCCGAGTGCTTGCATCGGCNNGCGGCTGCCGCAGCGGGATATATAGAGCCTGACACTACACCTACCATGCGCGACGGAAGACTTGTGATACCGGTGGCTCCGATGAACAAACGCAAAATCAACGGCATCGTGCATGACGAGTCGGCATCAGGCAAGACCATATTCATCGAGCCGGCTGAGGTGGTGGAAGCCAACAACCGCATACGCGAACTGCAGATGGAGGAACGCCGCGAGATAAACCGCATACTGCTATCCTTCACCGAAACGTTACGTCCCTTTATCCGCGATATACTTGACAGCCTTAATATATTAGGTGTATTTGACTTCATCCGCGCCAAAGCGTCACTTGCCCGCGACATCAACGGGCAGCTCCCTGTACTTGAACGGACACCCGGAATAGAATGGTACCATGCATGCCACCCCGTGCTGTTGCTCTCACTGAAGAAACAAGGGAAAGAAATAGTGCCGCTCGACATCACCCTGACATCGGACGAACGCATACTTATCATTTCCGGTCCTAACGCCGGAGGAAAATCAGTGTGCCTGAAGACAGTGGGCATAATCCAGTACATGACGCAGTGCGGAATGTTGCCGCCGGTGTACGAAAACTCCCATGTGGGGATATTTGACGACATATTCGTGGACATAGGCGACGATCAGTCCATCGAAGATGACTTAAGCACCTACAGTTCCCACTTGCGCAACATGAAGTACTTCCTGTCCAAGGGCAAGGAATCGACCCTCGTGCTCATTGATGAGTTCGGCGGCGGAACCGAACCGCAGATAGGAGGCGCGATAGCACAAGCTATCCTGAAACAGTTCAATGACAAGCGCATGTGGGGAGTCATCACCACCCACTTCCAGAATCTGAAGCATTTCGCCGAGGACACCGCCGGACTGATAAACGGCTCCATGCTTTACGACCGTCACCTGATGCAGCCCACTTTCCGCCTTTCGATAGGCAATCCCGGAAGCTCTTTTGCAGTGGAGATAGCCCGCAAGATAGGACTTCCCGAAGCCATCATCAGCGATGCCGAAGCCATAGTGGGAAGCGACTATATCAACATGGAGAAATACCTGCTCGACATAGCGCGCGACAAACGCTACTGGGAAAACAAGCGTATTGCCATCAGACAGAAGGAAAAGAAACTTGAAACTCAGCTGCAACGTTACGAAGAGGAAGCTTCCAGCCTTCATGAACGCCGGAAAGAGATCATCAACGAGGCAAAAAAGACCGCTCAACAGATAATAGAAGGTAGCAACGCCTCAATAGAGCGCACAATCCATGAAATCAAGAAAGCGCAAGCCGACAAGGAACGCACCCAGGAGGCACGCCGGAAGCTGAAAGAGGAACAGGCGCAGCTGCTTGAATCGAAAACCGACGAACATCCTCTGCTTAAGAAGGCTCCCAAAGGCAAGAAAAACGGCACGAAAACACAAGCCGCCAAAACGCCTCAGATAGCAGTAGGCGACAATGTGAAGCTCGACGGACAGGGCACAGTGGGAAAAGTTCTCGAAATCAACGGAAAGAACGCCAAAGTGGTGTTCGGGATGCTTGAAACCACAGTGAAACTCGACCGACTTGTGCCTACAATCGAAAAAGCGCAGTCAGGTCGCAGCACATCGCCCGCTTTGGTAAACTCCGGAGCCACATCATCAGCGCAAAGGGAAAAACAGCTTAACTTCAGCCAGGAGATAGACGTGCGTGGAATGCGTGTGGAAGAGGCAGTGCAGGCAATCACCTACTACATTGACGATGCCATAAGGTTCAACACCCACCGAGTGAGAATCCTACACGGCACCGGAACAGGCGCGCTCCGGCAGTACATACGGCAGTACCTCGACACAGTGCCGGGCGTAAAGTCCTACCGTGACGAGCATGTGCAGTTTGGCGGAGCCGGGATAACTGTAGTGGAACTGGAGTAAGCAGTTACTCCAGTCCTTTAATCTGTTTCTTGGGAGTGACCCCGAGGTCACGCAAGTCCTCAAGACGGCGCATTACGTTGCCTTTACCGGTGTACAATTGACCCTTTATTTCGGCAAAAGAGGAAGAAAGGCGGGATATAAGCTGCTCCAAATCGGCAAAACGGCTGGAAAACACCGCTACTTTATCGTATAAGTCGGCGGCGCTCCGCACTATGTTCTCCACATTCTTGTTCTGGCGGTCATTCTGCCAGCTGTTATAGGCAAGCTTGAGCGACATCATGAGATTACTCGGCGATATCAGAATTATACGCCGCTGGTAAGCATAGTTAAGCAGTTCGGGCTGCTGACGCATAGCTGCTATGTAACTGCTCTCGTTAGGGATAAACATCAGCACCAGCCCTATCGAGTCCTTCACTATCTTGTCGTAGTCCTTCATGGCAAGTTCGTCCACATGGCGGCGCACACTCCGCAGATGCTCTTTCATCAGCCGGTCACGCTCATCGTCGCTCTCGGCGGCTACAGCACCGGCATAGGCGGTCAATGACACCTTCGAGTCAATCACCAGCGACTTTCCTTCAGGAAACTTCACTACCACGTCGGGGCGCAGATTCCTCCCCTCCTCGTCCTTCGACACTTCTTGCACGAAATACTCCTCGTCGCGGCGCAACCCGCTGTTCTGTAGCACGCTTTCAAGAATCATTTCGCCCCAGTCGCCCTGCACTTTGCTTTCGCCCTTCAATGCCTTGGTGAGGTTGGCGGCATCGTCGCCTATTTTGACGGTCTGCTCTTTAAGCTGGCTCACCATCTGCTGCTGTTGCTGCTGAAAGAGCTTCATTGTGCTTAGAAACGATTCCTGTATCTGGTTTCGGTTCAAAAGATTCTGCGTGCGGCTCTCGTCGACCGACTTTTTGAACTCGGCAAACTGCTCTTTTATGGGCTGCAACAGTTCGTCAAGCTGCCGGCGGTTGGAGTCCTGCAGCGACGACTGCTTCGCAGCAAGCTGCTCTGCCGTCATCTTTTGAATCTGACTTTGTAGCGCGGCTATGTTGTCAGCCCAGCGGCGTTCATCCTCGCTCCGGAGCTGCGCCGCCTGCTTGCGTTCCGAAGCAATAATATCCTCATAGTGCTGCGCCTGCACCTTTGCGTTGTTTAGCTCATTCTCAAGCCTTACACTTAGAGTCTCCTTCATTGTAATCAACCGGTTATTGTCCTCAGTTACAGAAGCTATTTTGGTCCGGCTCCGGTTGCTTGCCAAGACCCATCCCGCTCCTGCGCCTGCCGCAAGAGCCAGAATTGCTATCAATATCATTTCCATTTCAGGGGAGTGTTCATTTTTTCCATCACGCAAAGTTACACAAAACCATTTAGAAACATGAACCATTTTACCTATAATATCGTTACAATAGTACAAATTAAATCTTTGTGGATTATAACACAACATATATTTTTTAGCAAATAACTCACTCTGAGCCAAAAATTCAAAAGAGCAACAATTAAAATTCCGCACTTCCCACAAGGAATGCGGAATTTTGTTAAAACAGAAAACGATATGGCAACCACTGAAACCCGAATGGCAGTTATAGACAGCATTATGAGCAGAGTAAGCGTAAGGCACTTCACCGGCGAAGCTGTCAGCGAAAAAGATGTTGAAACCATTCTCCGCGCTGCGATGGCGGCTCCAAGCGCCGGAAACAAGCAGCCGTGGAGATTCGTAGTAGTGACTGACAAGAACACATTGGAATCAATAGGCAATGAAGTAGTGTCATGGGCTCCTGCGAAAAGAGCGCCGTTAGCCATAATTGTGTGCGGCGACACTGACTGCGTTTTCCCGGGCGAAGGAAAGGACTATTGGATCGAGGACACTTCCGCCGCAGCCGAAAACATTCTTCTCGCCGCCCACGCCCTGAACTTGGGGGCGGTGTGGCTGGGATGCTATCCGCTAAGCGAACGCACCGGTTTCATAAGCTCCCTGCTGGGACTCCCGGCAAATATTGTTCCCATGGGGATTTTGGCGATAGGACATCCCGAATCGGCAATTCCGGCAAAAGACAAGTTCCGTCCCGACAACGTACACCACAATCACTGGTAGAGGGAAACAAAAAAGGTGGTACGGCATGATGCCGCACCACCTTTTTATATTACATGCATTTTAAAGCACTATTTATGGGCGTGTTTTGCCTTACGTCCAAACAATCCTTTCAAAATCGCTTTCTTAGGAGCTTTAGCCTTACTTTCACCGGCATAACGATACTGACATACATCATCACCAAATATTTCAGTATTAATTGTTCCATCGTCATTGAATGTGTACGAAACGTTATCGGATTCAGTGTATGAATCAAAAGAAAAGCTCCATACCACTTTAGAAATAAAATTCTTTGACGGTTTACCCATCCAACCCAACCATTGTACAGGCAAATCATCAGGTTCACCATTTCCCCACTGAGCACAAGTCCACTGTCCCAAAGTATTGACTTTATCCGAATAGGTAAATGTGCAGGTTTCGGTATCATCATAGGGTTCCCCGTCATCAGTTCCACTGTCATGGGTCGAATAAGATGTCAAGTTGTTATTACTCCAATTAAAAGTACTTTCACTCCTTTGTGAATCGCCAAAGAAACTTGACTCAACGACAGCCTTAATGATGTAGCCTTCAGAATTATATGTCATGGTAATAGTCCCTTGTCCCATACCTTCCGCTTGAATGGTCATAGATTCAAGACAGCCACGGTCATTAAGTTTAAAATTACCCATTGACATACCCATCACAGATATAGTACCCTTAATATAATCAATATTATAAGTATAATTTTCCTCCAGATTCTTCAACGCTGTGCATTGTCCTTGATCATTATAGGTAAAAGCCCATTCTCCCACTTGCACAAGTTGTCCTGCGGTAGGCTGCGGAGGCGTTTGTTCCTCGGAGAAAGTTATCTTTTCTACTGACTCTACATCATAACTTACGCTTGTAGCGTCCTTAAATTGTATATTCATCTTCTCCTGGGCTACCATACACATCGGAGAAAGCATCATAATCGCAATAATACTATGTTTTATCATTTTGTAATAATTTTAAGTGGTTGATGATTAGGGATAACTATTATATATATGCTTTTAGTAAGAGACGACAAATCCACTTTAACGCTCTGACCATCCATGACCGATACAGGCGCACCCATTTCTCGCCCCTGAATATCCATCACTTTTATCCCATTGCCGCTATCAATTCCATGGATTGTCACCTCTCCGCCATTGATACACACATTAATGTCATCAACGCCAACAGCGTTAAGCCCCAAAGTGGAATTGTCAAAGCGCAACTCTTTAACCGACTGCCGCTTATAGCTGAATTTACCATTAGGTGCCGAAACCACCATATCTCCACTTTCGTAGGTAATGACGGGCTTCCCCGTTAGTGGAAATGAAACACTTGTGCCATCTGTCATCAACACTTTAAGCTCCACCTCCGTCCCAACATCCTGGGCAAAAGTTATTGAAGAGGAAAAGAGTAAT
>DAAL01000034.1 GCA_001701065.1 Bacteroidales bacterium GP4 | reverse complement strand
GTTGTCGCCGCTTGCAATGATAAAATCGACTTTGCCGGCATGGTACAGTTCAGCCGCCGTATTTATCCGCGTGGTAAAGTAAGAATTAGGTCCTCCGTTTCGGTTCAACGGGATAGTCCCTAAAAGCAAAGCCACCTTATTGTGAGGCACAGAATCCGCATCGGAGTATATCCGGTCCTGCGCTTCGTTTTCGACTACGATATTGGCATATACCGTAAATGCAAATATAAGAATCAGGAATGTGCCGATGCTTAATGCTATGCGTAGGTATATAGTCTTTGTTTTGGCAGTCATATTCAAAATCCTGTTTAATTACGATTACAATTTCTTCTCAAACATGGCAAGCCTGATGTTCTGTGGCAGATTCTGAAATGTTGTATCATAAATGCCAACGAGACGATATCCAGCCTCTCCTGTTCATGGGCAAGGGCATATAATCCGGCTACTGCCGCAAGATCATTAATCCCTGCACTCCTGATAAAAGCCCGCTGACAATAGTTTGTTTCCTTCGTCATATCAGTCAATGTCAATATCTTTTATGATTGCGAAATTACTAAAAATCGGGCATATAATTATAAAGAAGCCTGCCCAAAATGAGCAGGCTAAATAATTCCGATAAAGAGTAAACGAGGTGCGACAATCGAAGTCGCTCCGGTTGTGACGGTGTCAGTATAGGAACCCGAACAGCCACAGAGGAATCTTGTTGCCGAATCCAAACTCGATATCGTCCGCTACGACAAAGCTGTCGGGAATGTCACGAATTTGGGTGAATCCTTTCCCCTTGCCGCCTATCTCAAACAGATACCGATTGTCTACTATAAAATCGCCCTGCTTTGCAAATCCTACTCTGTGTCCTGCGCTAAGAAAAGAAGCAAATGTGCATTCCCGCTCTGCTCCTATTTTAGGCGAATCCAAAGCACACATCAGCGTCGAATTGTCAAGGAGAACTTTCTGCGGTTTTGCAAGACCCCTCGGGCTATTCGTAGAGGTGAATATCTGACGTATGATACCGGCACGGTCAAGAAGGTCAAATAGTTTTAGCAGTTGATTTCTGTTAGTTCCCATCAATCCCGCCAATGTGCTCATGTTGGGGAGATACGGTTGAGAACCGGCTATTATGCCTATAAGACGTTTTGCTTTTATCAATGTCTCATAGTCAATCTTCTTCTCCACAGCAGGAATATCGGAATCGATGACGGTGCTTACTGTCCGTTCAAGGCGGCTGTAATAGTCGCTTAAAGTCATTGTCCTATAGAAAGGATAGTAGCCTTTGGACATATACCGCTTGAAAAGGGGCAGGATATCAATTTTCGATGCTATCGAAGCCGATATTGTCTCGTGTGAATAAAGAATGTCATTCAAGGACAGGCTCTCTCCGGCATCAATTCCCTCAAACATCAGAAATTCTCTGAAAGATAATCCGGGAAGATTGTACATGGCAGCTCTTCTTGACAAGTCACCTATTGAATGATCGACCACCAGTAACGATGAACTGGTGAAGACTACATGAAGTTCGGGATAGGAGTCGTAAAGATTCTTCATTTGCCTTTCCCATCCGGGCATCCTGTGTACTTCATCAAGATAAAGATATGAAACATTGTCCTTTATGAGATATTCCGCCAAGTCTATAAGATTGTGTTCGGCAAACCATAGATTGTCGAGAGAAGCATAGAATGATGCCTTCCCGGTAGGATCGATTTCTTTGATTCTCTGGAGCATGAGTGTGGTTTTGCCTACACCCCTTTGCCCCTTAATACCTATAAGGGGTTGGCTCCAGTCTATCTCGTAGAACATAAACCTCCTAATATCGGTCTTGAACTGGGATAGAAGTTTCTTGTATCTTCTTTTAAGAATATCCATATCTGTAATTTTTTGCAAAGATAGTAAATTGTTCCGATAAAAGAACAATTTATCGAATTAAACTTTGCAAGGAACAAAATAAATAATTGTTTCTTCAATAGTACAAAGTGGATAATTGTTCCTTATAAGGTGCAATGTATGAAATTGAACTATATGTAAAACAATATACTAAATTGTTCCTTTTGTGGTGCATTAGATTAAATTATACCTTGCAAGAAACAAAAATAATAATTGTACTCTATAATGAATAAATGTATAAATTGTACCTTATATAAAACAATATGGATTATTGTACTTTATAAGGAACATATATATTAATTGTACCATGTGATGAGCAAAAATTAATAGTGTACTACATAAGGAACAAAATTACAAATTGAACCATATAAAGAATAAAGGAGCAATTTGTACCATGCAAGAAACAAAATGTTAAATTGTACCATGTAAGAAACGAAGCACTGGATTGTGCCATACGAGGAACAAAATATCAAATTGTACCATGCAAGGAACAATTTGAATTTATAACTATGCTTATTATACGTTAGTTAGCGATTATGAATAAATGTGTCAAGGTCATCCTCTGTGTCAAGATTGAACCTCCGGCGAATGCGGTATCGGCTTTTCACCACGCTTTCACGTGATATCCCTAATGCCAAAGCTATCTCTTCATTGGTCTTGAACAGATAGATGAGCATACATATGATTTCTTGTCCCGGAGTTATACCGTTGAAGTCGCGTCTTAATCCGTCGATAAAGTTAGGATGTAGTTCATTGAATGTTTTTCTGAACTCTTCTTCATGTTCCTTTTCCAGCAGTATTGGTTGGAGTTGTAATCGTTCTTCGGCGGCATGGCGGTCAGCCACTTGGACATTAAGTTGCTCTATTTTTGAGTTAAGCGCTATGTGGTCTTCAAGGAGTGTATTTATTCTCATGGTTTTTTCTCCAAGTATCTTGCGGTAATTACGCCTTTTCAGGATGAAGTACAGGACGATGGTGGCTATGATTATTGCCGCGATGATTATGCCATATACGATTCGTTGTTTAACAATGGTCATTTTCATTTCAAGCATCTCGTTTTCGGCGCGTACACGTGATGTCTGATACCGCATGTCACTGCCTATCACAGTCAGAAGCTTTTCGTGGTCAAGGACTGTGTCGCGCAGTTGGTCGTAGCGAAAAAATTCTTTTAGAAGGCGGTCGGAATAGCCGTTCTTGGCGTAGGCTTCCATCAACGGGTCGAGATATTGTATCTCGGTGTCTATGTCGCCGCTTTCGCGTATTTCGGCTATTGCGTTTTCGAGAAGCCCTATGCCTTTGGCGGTTTGCCCTTGCGTTACATAGGCGCATCCCAGTTGAGCTTCCTTTATCGCCGGCATCCACGCATCCGAATCGTTAAGCTCTTCGAGCGTCCTTACGCAGGCATCGATTGAATCTTTCCATAGTCCCGACATCACCATGTAGTCAGCGCGTTCTGAGAGCACTTTTTGTCGCAGTTTGTCCCGGTTGGTGCGTGCGCCTCCCTCGTCTATCGCTTTCAATGCCATGTCGTAACAGTAGAGCACTGAATCAGGATAATCCTCATAAGTGGCTGCCAAGAAGCAATAAAGATCGCTGAGAAGTCTTCCTCCAAGTTGGTGGCTTATGGCGATGCCCTTCCGGAATGCCGACCTTGATTCGGGAATCATACCGAGTATGCGGTATAGATCGCCCATGTCGCCGTAGAGTTGTATTGCGCCTTCTCCCAATTCATATTCCGGATGTTCTTCAAGATATTTCTCCGCTTTCTGCAGATATTCTATTCCGTTGCGGTAATCGCCCACATAATTATAGAATAGCCCCATCTGCGCAAGCACTTCCACCGGATCATCCTGGGATTGTCCTGTTTCAAGGTCCGCCACCGCTTTCTTTTGTAGAGCGATACAATCTTCCCTGGGTGCGCCTTCATCGCACATGACCCATGCCCGCTGGTGCGCCGAAGTGGAGTCAACGCGCACTGACCAACTTTCTCCCGCTGCCGGCTTGGAGCGTTGGCATCCCATTACCACCGGAAGCATAAATGTGATAAATAACAGTAAATTTTTCATGCGTGTAAAGGTAGTATATTTTTCCCGATTATCAACTATTCGGCTGCGGACAAACTGATGGATAGGTGTGTATTCTGTTGTTAATTAGGCTGATGTGTAGTGTCCATTGATGTGTCTGCTGTGAAATTGTTCATTTTTATCCCGCAGTTGATACCTTTGTGCAACGAAAAGGGCAGTGTCACGGTAATCATCCTTGCTGATTTTGGCGCTATGCGAGGTGACTCACCGGAACACTGCTTTCCTCTTTTATTATGTCACGAGAACGAATATTGCCGGGATGTTGTTGAACACATGCAGTCCCACTCCCCACCAGAATCCGAGGTTGACACGGTAATAAGTGATGGCGCATCCGGCGAGAAACGGTATCATGACTACACAGAGCATGTAAGGTATGAGGACAATGCTGTAGTTGCTGAATGCTACCATGTGCAGAAGCCCGAAAGCTATTGCTGTCAGCCACATTGCCGGTTTGAGCCATTGGTCCTTCTTGCGTTGCCAGAATCCATCGGGCGAAAGGAAATACACGAGAGAGAAGACGGCAGCAATAGCAGCTACATATGCAATATAATATATAATAGGTGAAGTTGTGGCGGACATCCCTATGTGCTGCCACATCGCATAAAGGGGTATTGCGGCTGCTCCTAATGCTATATGGAGTTTCTTGAACGACAGCCCAAGCCTGAAAATGCATTCTTCCTGCAGCGGTGCTATGATTATGACAGTGATAAGCACATACGCCATTGAGCCCAGAGTCTTGGTGGTTTCCGGATTCCCGGCGAAATGGGTCATTGTGTCGGGATTAAGTCCCGCGTGGTTGTAGATAGCCATGCACGCCACGAGGAGTGCCATTGCCGCTATTTGGCTGATGAACCAAAACAGTAAGCCGTAGCCTACTATCCATTTCTTTGTGTGACGCTTGAAGTCGTCAGTGCGTGATAATATAAATTTCATAATGAATTGATGTTGGTTGTCAGTTGTTTTCTTCAGTCCACTCTTTAAGCGTGTCGAGATTTTTAATGTTTTTCCGGTACACGATGTATTCGATGCCCAGTCCGATAGCAAATAATATCCATGGCAATAGTATTTGCCGCGAACCGGCAAGCGGAGGGAGAAATGTAATCCATCCGAATATCACCATGGCAAGAGCCGACAGCCAAAGCTCAATGTGTCGGTAATATCTCTTTACTCGTATAACAGCCGACAGGACTTCGGTGTGGGAAAAATTCCATAGGTCGATTTTGCTTATGAGCCTGGCAAGATATAGCTCTAACAGAAGTGCGATAAAAATGAATAGGGTAGTGGCTATGAGCCATGATAGGGGGAATCTCATTAGTGCCCACAGGCGCGATGTTGCCATTAACACCAGGCATATAAATGTTGTTGCTGCGCTTATGTAGACACGTCGCAGCAATTTTGATTTTGTGTCGCATCTTTTTTGGGGCGATAATCCTGATGCATTATGCCCTGATGCGTTTTCGATATGTGGCTCAACTGATTTCCATGCCGATTTCAAATCTTCGAGTTCCATATTCATATTTCTTTTTTAGATGATAATTTTTCCTTGATGCGGTGAAGGCGCGATGCTACCGTGTTGCGGGGAATGCCCATGTTGGCGGCGATTTCTTCGTAGGTCAACTCGTCGAGCCACATTATGATGAGAGCTTTTTCCATCGGATTCAACCCGGCGATGGCGTTATAGAGCCACTGGAGCTTGTGCCGGAATTCAATGTCAGAATCTTCTCCTGAATTTAGAGCGTGTATTTCCTCGATGGGAACCGTCCTGAATCTCGGAGTATATCGCTTTAGTGAGAACAAGCACGTGTTGATGCTGACGCGGTACACCCATGTGGCTTCCGTGCTGTTGCCTTTGAATGAAGAATAGCCTTTGTAAAGGGACATCAGAATCTCTTGCCGCAGATCCTCGAATGGGACATCGGCGGTAGCATAGAAGAAGCTTACACTGAATATGATTTTCTCGTGTCGCTTGACTAAGGCGGTGAATGCCTGTGTATATTCGGTGGTCTCGTCCATGTAGTCCGTTTCTGTTTGCTAAGTTAGTTGTTGTTTTTCATGAATAGTTCCTTATTAAGTGAAAATTTTTTCGGACGGGTGCAAAAAATCCATCTTCCTGACTATCTTGAGAAGATGGATTCTTGGTTAGGGTAATTAATCGTTGTTTAGGCGAGTTTGACGAGTGCGGGGACGTAGCCCTTCACTTTCACGGGGATTTCAGTCCCGGTAATGGTGACTTCGGCATCTCTGTCGGCAAATACCATCGCCACTCGGTTGCCTGTCTCCTCGTCGGTTTTGACCACAACAAGTATCTCGGCATCGCCCTGCTTGTACCGGTCAAATTGCTGCTTGCCTCGCCACATTGCCGGATTGTCGCGGCGGAATGTCATTGCATCCCTTACGTAGTTGGCAAACCGGCGTTCACGGTCATCTTCTGGTTTGAGGTGACCGCTCGTGCGTGACGCGTTGTCGGGCTGCGCGCCTTCACAGTCACGTGACAGGTCGGCAAACTCATCGCCGTAATATAGGGTGATAGGTCCCGGATAACCGGCTAAGATGGCGAATCGGGTCATCAGGTTTATTTCATTTTTGCCGTCGTAGAAATTGTCGCCCACTCTCACGCCGTCATGGTTGCTGAGGAACAGATTAGGCAGTACATCGTCAGGGTAATAGCCTCTTTCCGATGGCGGGGAGTATACCTTTATCACATCGTCCCATCCATTGTCAAGACCTCCCGAGTCCTGTCCGTCCATTGAGCCGCTCACGAGTTGCTTTCCGTCGAAGTCAAATGCGCTTTTCAGTCCTCCGTCGCGGTACACACGTGCGCTTATTCCTCCGGCATCGCTCCAGTCTTCGCCTACCATGTAGCCCAAAGTGCCCCATTGTTTACCTTGTTCACGGCGGCTGTCGCAAAGGTTGCGTACCGTTTCCGATATCTCGCACCAGTAGTTGTGTCCGTCCTGACAGAGTTGATAAGCCTGGTCTAAACGCCATCCGTCAATGTCAAACTTGTCAATCCAGTAGGTAGCCACTTCTTTAAAATAGTCAAGTGACTCCGGATATTTGACATTGCCTGTGCCGCCGTCCTCGCCGCGTTCGCTCAGGGTGGGGGTGGAGTCGATGTTGAATCCTGACGGTGACGGATTTTTTACTCCGCCGTGGTGTCCGAACACTCCGTCGAGCAGAACGTACATGCCTCTTTCGTGGGCTTTGTCTACAAGTTCGCGAAGTTCATCTTCGGTTCCGAAGTGAGGATCGATTTTGAAATAATCGTTGGCGAAATAGCCCGACGCCCTTAGCTTTTCGTCGCCGTCGGACTCCGAACTGTCAAATATCGGGGTAAGCCATATCGCAGTCACGCCGAGGCCTTTGATGTGGTCAAGAGCGTTAATGACTCCACGGAGATTGCCGTTTTTGCGTTCTCCCTCCGGGCCCCATAGGTCATTGTATCCTTCGGCTCCGCCTTCGCCGTGCTGATAAGAGCCTACCATGACCTGATAGATGGTCAATGACCGCCAGTCATCGCTGGGGTGAAGATTATTCGGTTCCATAATTCAGTGAGTAATTTTACATTAGCATTTTATCACCAAAAACGACGTATCGGTAATCAAAGTTGATTATATGGAGCTAAAATGTTATAAAATTATGTTATTAAGCGTGAATTATGACTGCCTTGGGATTTAAATAGTTTCTTGGAATTTTTCTAACATTTCCTTCATTACGGCTAAATCGCTCTTAAGTTCACCTTGCAGAAGGTATTGCTCTTTGCGTTTCAGGACACCTTCATATATAGCTTCGGCTTTCTCCCGGTCATGGATGAGTGCCATGGCGCAGAGCACTCGTTCTTTTCCGGAGGAAACTTTGCGGTAAGCCTGCACATATTGACGTATTTTCGGATAAATGCCGGTGGCTTCCTCGATGCGTCCTGTCACGAGCGAGGTGAAAACTACCTCGCACTGTATCTCTTTTACGTAAAGCTTTATTATTTCGTCGCTGTGGGCTGACAAGCTGCTGAACTTGTCATAGGCTTCCTCCCACCGCATCTCGTCGATGAGCCTTGAAGCTTCCATCATGGGGATAGCCACTTCAAGCGGATTCTTGTAGTTGACTTCGCCATGAATCTCAAACAACTCGTCGGGCATATCCTTCGGGCGCACCCCTTCCTGAATCAAAGCATTGGAGCGCAGCATACCCACAAGTCCTCGCTTGGCTTTCTCGTCATGGCGCAAGGAGAGCGCATTGAGGGCATCGTTGCTTATTCCGCCCATGCGCATGGGTATTCCGTTAGTGATGATGATGATTACATCCACCAGTATGAAAATCACCACTGCCTCAAGCATTAAGGGGTGGAGGTCGCACCACAGCAACGGCGTCACGAGCACAAGTGCCGCAATGTTGAACACGATTCCTCCCAGATTGTACATCGTCACGGGGATTTTATTCAACGGCAGGTCAGGCGGAGTCAAAAGGCATTGACCGCCTGTTCCCGCGATGGCGAAACGTTTCACCCTGATTTTCCCGTTGATGCGGATAAACGTGAGGTTAAATACACGGAACGACACAAAACGGTAGCCTGAGAGTAGTCCGAACACTAAGTGACCCGCTTCATGCAGAATTATCAGGATGAAAGCGGCGACAATTGCGCTCACCAAGCCCACACCGCCGGAAAGTAAGCCTTCGCTGACATTGATTTCCGTCATATTGGATGCGAATGTGGCGGCATCGGTGTCAGTGAACAGGACTACAATCAGGAAGGCGATAAGGAATCCCGCCGTGATTCCGATAAATAGTCCTGCAAGAAGTTTAAGTGCTGTTTTTAATGCTTTCATCGGGTTACTTGACTGTGCTTTCGGAGAAATAGAAGTCGCGCAGCGGTTTCTCTACTGGTTGTCCTTTCAGTTCTATTTCTTTCTGAAGCTTTATGTCGGTCGATGAGGCTCCTACTTTGACGGTGAATCGTCCGGGGATGATGTTCCATTGGCGTTTGCCGTCATTGGAGTAGTAGCCTAACTGTTCAGTGTATAGCTTTACTTTGACTGTCTTTGTCTCTCCGGGAGCTAATGGCACACGTGCGAATCCTTGAAGCTGGATGGGACGGATGTTCCGGTTGTCGTCAGCCGGTGAGATGTATATCTGGGCGATTTCATCGGCTTGTACGGAGCCGGTGTTGGTTACGTCAAATGTCAATTCTATCGCTTCGTCGGTTGTGTTGGCTTCGTCAGTTACGTTAAGGTTCTTATAGTCAAATGTAGTGTAGCTGAGTCCGTACCCGAATTCCCATTCTACTCTCGGATCCTTTTCGGTGGAGTAGTTGTAGCAGATAGGCTCGTAGATTTCCGTGTTGGGATAGCTTACTGACAGTTTTGCTGAGGGGGAGATGTTGCCGTAGAGGATGTCAGCCACTGCGTTTCCGCCTTCCTCGCCCGGATACCATGCTTGGATTACTGCCGCGCACTTTTCAGCAAGACCCGAAATGATTTGGGCGCGTCCTCCGAACATCACTAATACCACTGGCTTCCCTGTCGCGATAAGTTCCTGCACATACTGTTCCTGTTTTCCCGGCAGGCGCAGTCCTTGGCGGTCACGGTTCTCGCCGCACAGCATCACGTTTTCGCCCACAGCCGCGATGATCACATCAGCCTTCTTTGCCATAGCCAACGCTTCCTCTTTGTCGGCTTTTTCGCCGGAATCGACTTTGCGGTGCAGAATCTGGTAGTCCCATGCGCGCTCGTCGCCGTCCTTGGAGTATTTGGTTTCTATCTCCTCAGTCCAGTCGCATCCGCGGGAATACATGACGGTGACATCGCCCGGTTTACGCGATTCCATGCCTTCAAGGAGGTCCACAATGTGGGGATGTTCGGGATCAACCGCCATTTTCTTCCAGAAGTAGCTCATTGCAGGGAAAGAATAGTCGCCGCACATAGCCCAGAACGTGTTGGCGTTGGGGCCTGTCAGCAATATGTTTTTATGCTCTTTCAGGGGCAGAATGCCGTCATTTTTAAGAAGCACCACTGATTGTGAAGCTATGTCGTAAGCAGTCTTGCGCTCTTCGGGAGAATCCAGGGTGATGTTTTCGCTGCTGTAAAGATAAGCGTCCTTGTCGAAAAGACCGGCGCGGAACTTGTGCCTGAGCACATTCTTGACAGCGCGTTCCAGTGTCTCTGGCTTTACAAGACCTTTGTCTATCGCTTCTTGCAGATGCGCGTAGTTGCTTCCGTGGGGGAAGTCAACGTCATTGCCGCNNACACGTTCTGGGCTATGTGCGGCGAGATTGCTGCTGCGGCTTTCTCCACAGGGGTGTCAAGACCGGGAATCTGGTCGATGGCGGTGTAGTCGCTCACTACCATACCGTCAAATCCAAGATAGCCGCGGAGTATGTCTTGCAGGATTTCGCTGTTAGCCACGCAGTTTGTGCCGTGTACGGCGTGGTAGCCGGGCATCACGGCATTGCTGCCGGCAAGCCTTATCATTGTCTCGTGGGGAAGCAGAATTTCTTCCATCAGTTCCTTTTCGTCGGCATCACCTCCGCCGCCGTAGCCGAGATAGTGCTTGGAACAGGCTCCCACGCCCTTTTTCAGGTCGCCCTGTTGCAGTCCTTTGACAAATGCGGTTCCCATTACGGCTGAAAGATAGCCGTCCTCGCCGTAGGACTCTTCAAGGCGGTTGAAACTCGGAGTGCGGCACACATCCACCATGGGTGACAGCGAAAGTACTCCGCCCATTCGGCGCAGAGCGGTAGCCGTCTGCTTGGTTTTTAGTTCGGCAAGCTCAGGATTAAAAGAGCCGGCTTGCCCTATCTGCTGGGGATAGATTGTCGCGTCAAGTGCATTTACGCCTGAGAGCACTTCTTCATGGAACAGTGCAGGAATGCCGTTGGGGGTATTCTTCATGAGCCACTCCTGTACTGCCGCCACACGGTCGCGTAGCTTATTGGGGTCAATAGGCTTCTGGCTTGCGAATTGCGAGAAATGCCCGATGCCGAATGGGATCAACTCGGCGCATTTGGCGGAATCAAGGACACCGTTTTCATCGAAAAGGTCGTCCATATAACAACTTTTCAGTTGTGCGATTCTTTCTTCTTGGGGCATTTTAGAGTAAAGTTCATCTACCTGGCTGTCAATATCGACAGTTTTAGGGCTGCAACTTGTGAGGGCAATAGTTCCACAAAGGATGGCTCCTGTTATTTTCATGTCGGTTAATAGGGTTAATTAGGTTATATCTACAAAGATAAGCATTTTTCGCAATTAGTCCTACTCTTTTGTGGACGATAGATGCACAAAATCCCGATAAACCGGAATTTATCGGGATTTTGCAAGCTATTCATTTATTTACCTTTGGTCAACTACAGGTCGGATGGTAAAGCCGTAAGCGTTGTTTGTAGAGCTATTTATATTTACTTGTGCACTACTGCTTGTGGGGCGGTTATCAAAATAGGTTATTAAAGTACTGCTTTCTTTACCGTACTGGTTACCCTTATCTATTTCTTCCTGCTTCTCACCATAATAAAAACCGGAAGTGGCAAGGAATGTCAAATCGGCATGAGCCGGATAGGTAATCCCGTTTTCGCCCATCCAATTCCACGATGTCGGCGGATGTACCGCATTTACTCCTTGATCCCTTAATCCCGTTGCAGGAAAGAATAGTGTTCCATTAGGTAACTCAATATCCCAACCGATGCAATTTGCCCCGTCGTAACGTTTCGTTATATGAGGGTTATTTGCGAATGTGGAACTTCCACCGTTCTGGGTCGCCATTCCACTGAAAGCATTGGGAGGCGGCACACAGAATCCTGCCGGGCATGGGTCATAGATGGTTTTAGTGGGGAATTCTCCATTAGGATAAGTGAGTACCCCTCTTGCGGAAGGAGCATCAAGGGTTGAACTCCAATAATTCATGATTGTGGCTTTGTTTCCCACTCTGGATCCATTGTGCCAGTGCCTTTTCCAGTAGTCATCATAAGTGTACCGGATTCCTGACGGATTGTCATGCATGAAAAACACATTTGGGTTAGATATGGCATCCCCAATGGTCTTTTGAGTCTCATCCCTGTCTATTTTATATCTCTCATCATCATAATAATAGCGTTTATTATTCATGTTGAACTGAGTCTTTTGTTTATCTGAAAGGGATGCCGCAATTGCAAGAGTCGTTGTATTCCATATACCTCCGAGCATAGGGTCTTTACGTCCCCATTGATAATAGGTGTTGTCGCCCGCGAGTGAAGCTTCAATAGGAATCTGAGGCACTTTGACATCGGAGTATATTATTTCTTCGGTGCCGTCATTAAGTGTAAGCTTGAGTCTTATCTTAAAATCTACCTTTTCGTCATCGGCTTCATGTCGGTCACAGAATCCAAGATTATATTGGGTGAATTCATAAGTCTTTCCGTCGTAGCCTTTGGAGGTAGTGGATATCCGGCTATCATAACTATATGGAGTGACCCATATATGCCAGCTCCAAAGTATTTCGTTTGCTGCGTTCCGCACGGCTATCAGGGCGTTGCCTTGGTTGATTGCACCTTCGGGAACTCGGAACAGGACGCTGTCCTTCGTTTCGCTCAGATGAATCTCGCTGACAAGATTAGGAGAGTCCTGCCAGATGAGCACCGCATTGTCGACATCGGATATGTAGGGTCCGCTAATGGGTTTGTCGTCATGCCCTACGTAGTTTTCCAAAACATATGTTTCACGTATTTGCTCAGTCGGATTTCCCTGATAGGTATAGGCTGACGGATTATCGACATTGTTTTTAATGGCGTTGCCGTAAACCGTGGGGAAAGAGTAGTAGCCATGGTCATGTATCATATAGCAATTGGCTGTCTCTCCGTCTACAAGAGAGCATGGGGCAGCTTTAGAGCCTTGTCCTGATTCAGTTAAAGTAAAGTTCGCCCTCATTTGGGAAAATACTTCACGAGGCTTTAACTGCAGTTCGGCTTCAATGGTGTTGTCTTCGGTTTCTGACAGTTTATTCCACTCAGCCTCAACCCATGTGGTTCCGCCGTCACAGGAGTATTCTATAACGGGGTTAAATGAATGCACGGTTTTCCCGTTAGCCTCATCGTAGGTTTCAAAGAATGATTTAAACTTGAATGAAGGGATGAATCCGCTCACAGGCACCGAGTCGGGCAATTCAACTATCTCCATGTGCGGTTCTTCGACGTATATCCCGGTTGTGGAGATTGTGTATTTTATGGAGGTTCCTGCTGTCCAGGTGCCGTTTAACTCAGCTGTGAGTTCATGTTCTTCTTTCGACACGCCGTCAGTAAACGTCACTTTAAGTGCTGCGTTTTCGTTCAGTTCCTGGGGAATCATCAGGAATGTTAGGTTGCCGTCAGTCAGCGGTGTTTCATTTTCGGTAAGATGGCTTCCTTCAGCGGGGTCAAGCGGAATCTCTTTCTCGATGGTGAAGTCGGTTGCCGAGGATTCGTCGACAGTCCATTCTTTGGAGCCTATCTTTGTGGTTCCGGTGGCGTATATCCCTGAAAGGGTCACTTTGCTTATATTTCCGGCAAAAATGCCTTTGCCGGCGTTGATGGTAACGGCAGTGAGAGAGTGACTGAAAGAAAAGTCGACACTTCCTCCGGTCGATGTATCATAATCGGCGGTTGCCGTCATGAGGTCAATCTGTGACTCCACATCGTTAGCCACAGTATAAGTCAGGAGAGGTGTCCCTGTGTTGTCGGCAGGGGAATGTGTGAGTGATGCGGTGGACCCTGTTAGTGCATCGGAGTCCACATGAGGAGCATAGGCGAAGAAGCGCACTCTTGACGAGTCGATCTGTGACCAAAGGATTTCTTCGTCAGGATATTTCCAGGAGTTGCTTCCTTGGGATGTTTCGGTGATGCCAAGGTTGTATATGCGCCCCGGCACCCAATTGTTTTCGTCGGTCCACTCGCCGTTGTAGCTTATAGCCGTAACGCCAAATGAACTGTAGAAGTCCTCGGAACTTGTTACCGGCGTTCCTCGGCTTATGGATTTGGAGGGTTGAGGATTGCTGTCCGTATCCCTGATTTCGGTTATAAGATAAAGCTGTTCGCCGCAATGAGTTTGGCTGTCAAGCTTTTTAATGATTACATTATCGGGCGATTTTCCGGCACGCGAGCTGCATTCAGTCCACCTATCGGGTGCCGATAGCTTGAAATCCAGCTTGTCGGTTCCGTGGGATTCATATCGGTTGAATGGATCGTCGGAACAGGCGTTTACGGTAAGACATGCCGTACACACCATGAGTGTACGGCACATCGTATCGTAATAATGTCGAATGAGGCTTTTATGCTTTGTCATCGCATTATAATGGTTTGAGAATTAGTGCATAGGTACATTGGGCGTTTCGTCGGTCCAGTCTTCAACAGTGACTTTGAATGTCAAAGGATTGTCAAGCACCTGGTCGCCGGGGTTCTTTCCGTCGGGGCGAGGAATAATTGTTACGTCCTCATCGTCACTTCCGGGATAGGTTTCGCCTTCAGGCAATTCAGGAGGATACTGTCCGCCGCCGCTTGTCGGTCCGCAGAACTCGATGTTGTAGATGTATTTCTTTCCGGGTTCCCAATTGATGTCGACAGGAACACAAACGTAGCCGTATTCTCCGTAGTTGAATGTGCCGTCTGCGTTGACAGGGAATAGCTGATGCCAGTGGATAGCGGGATTTGAAGGATCTTCTTTTGCGTTGGTGAAGTCTTCATGAAGCGGACCTCTGTGTTCCGAAATTATACGGCACAGGAACAATATATAGGCTGAGCCGGATGCGTCTTTAGTTAAGAAATTATAAGCGCCAACCTCTTGCGGCAAAAGCATCATGCTGTGGGAATCATGAATAAGCCATGCATTGTTGGTGTTTTCTTCGCTCGGCAACAGGTGAGCTCTTACTTTTTCTTTGTTTGCGTCAGTGTTGTCGATAGGGAACACCTTTCCATATGCCACAGGGCGGTTATCGGAATTAGAAGCCAGTGCCCATTTTATTCCGCCGGTTTCATTGAAATACATAGTGGATTTAGAGTTTATGTTCATAAACCACACGCCTTTGATGTACACTTTCTGCACGGAATTGGCTCCGGTGTGGGCTTTTACTTCTATCTGGGAGAATGCGTGCTTGAAGTTAAGCGCCACTGCGCCGCCGTCGGGACGTGAGGTTTTGGTGTAGGCGGCTACCAAGTCTTTCTGGTTTGCTCCCGCATTTTTGTGCTCGGCTTCGATTATGACATCGTTGATAGCTTTGTCAGTGGTGTTGAAACCGATTTTGCCGTTTGTCTGCTCGTTATTTAATCCTGCCGCTCCGAAAGCCCAGAATTCGATGTTGTGCACTCCGTTGGGCCAGTAATAGTTTTTTGATAACTTGTAAATCGCAGAATTTTCGGACTGTCGAGCGCACTCATTTTGAATGAAATAGGTGCTGGAATGTTCCGCTTGTCCGTACACATAAAACTCTTTAAGCGAAGAAAGGTCCGTCACTGTAGCGCGGCTTACCTTCGAGGTAAAGCTGATTTCAGAGCCTGAATTCAGCTGCTCAACCTCGTCATTTGAGCATGACGCAAGCATCATTGCTGAGGATGCTGCGATTGCTGCTAATGAGAAAATTTTTAATCGATAATAATTCATCAGGATTTAATTTTATTATGTTAATAATTGATTATTTAATGCATACCGATAATTATTTCTTCGATTTCCTCCCAGTCCGAGATGGATGGCGTAATGTCAGTTCCGGACGATGGTTCGGGAAGTTTGAGATGGTCTATTTTAATAATGATGTTGTTGGCATCCTCTCCGGAGTGTATCTGATCCGTCATATCGAAGTTGTAGTAATGCTTGTCCGATGTGTATACGGTGAGGATGTGCTTCACTTCGCTTTCCGGGCAATGCCCGAACAGTTTGAACTTAGCCGACAGCCGGTCGCTCCCTTCGCTTCCTTCGTGGGTGAGGGCTATAGGCACAGTCACGGGTTCTCCGCAGTGGGAAGCCCGGGTGATGTTGTATCTTCCTGACAGTCCCGAGAGAGCGGCACTGATTTTAATGTCGGGATCCCAGTTCTCCACGTTTTCAATCAGCACTGAACAGTCAATGGTTATTTCTTGGGGCTGCAGAACCGTTTTTTGTCCCTGAACGAACGGTTCCACTTTCAGGTATTCCTGCGTGGCGGTCCACACTTTGTTGGGCGCGCTTACTATGGGCTGACCGTCGGCTGCCGGGGGACGCGGGGCATCGCCGTCCCTTCCCATGGGGGAGAGCAGTTCTTCGGGAATGCATGACAGGTAGTATTCATCCCACAGCATTCCGTCCTCATCCACGGTAGCCATCTCCCCGTTGTGGGAGATGATGCGGTATTCTCCTGCGTCCACTCTTATTTTGCCGCCGTTTTTGTCGGTGAATTCGTAACGCTGGTATCCGGTCCCGTCGATTTTGAATATCTGCGCCACCATTGTCTTGGGGTCAGCATCGGGGCACATGTCCCAATTGAAGTTTACCTCGACATCAGTCATGTGACCATGGTTGTCGCACAGTTCTTTATGGTCGCATGAAGTAAAAATTGCGGCGATTGCCAAAAGGAAGAAGCACGGACATTTTTTCATCGGTTACCTCCTTTCTTGCTGCATTTTCCGCCGATGATGTACACGAGGGTAATTTCGCCTTTTGTTGGACCGAACCATTTACGTTTGTTGGTGCTGTCCCACACATAGCAGCCGTCCTGCGGATGATATTTCTTGTATCGTCCCCACATATAGCCCAATCCTATGGCAAAATCTATGTTCAGATGATTGTTTATAGGCAAAGAGTAGCCGTAGGATAATCCCACGCTGTAGTTCCAAGTGTCGCTCATCGAGCCTTTGCCGCCGAATTCAAAGTCATAAGTCACCATCTGATAATAAATCCCCACATGGTGTCCGGTCAGTTGAGGCTTGGACCGATTGCCTAACCATCGCCGGGCTTCCACTTCTCCTCCGTATATACGGTAGAACCGGTGCTTGGCGTTTTTGCTCCACCAGGCATACATCCAGTTTGCTGAAACGGAATAGTTGTCGGCAAACGCCAGTTCCACGCCTATGTTGGGGACAAGAGCCGCATCATAGAGCATGTTGGTCTTGACCGCCCATTTTAGGGTAGCCGTTTCGCAGTTAAGCGAGGCGCATGAGTCGTTGGGTTCTACTTCTGCACCACGAGCATATAGTAATAATGAAGAAATGACAACATAACATAAGATAAGTATCGTCTTCATTGTGGTATTTTTTGTTCTTTTAAGTAAAAGATATATTAAGGATTTTAAATTTTTGCAAAATTAATTAATTTTGATTTACCCCCCCCATGTTAATATTTTTTAACATAAATTTCTCCTGTAACGGTGTGTGTTCATGGTCATGAGCTTGATGGACATGGAGCGGCTTCCCCACCCATCAAGCTTTGTAGGTGCGGTGCATTCTTTTCCCCGAGGCTTATTATAGGAGAGGGGGGAGATTAGTGTTTGTCGATGAGGTTGAAGTAGGTGTCGAGGATGTCTTTGGCGGCGGTGAATGACGATTGCTGGTTGTCGAGCACGCGGGCTTCCTTCAGTTTGATGAGGTCAGCGATGGTGGGATTGCCGTAGAAGTGTTTTCTAAGCTGCTCGTCCATGGTCTCAAACATCCAGTAGCGTGCCTGCTCCTGGCGGCGGCGCTGGAAATAACCGTTTTCTTTCACAAACTTGAAGTAACGGTCGATCATGTCCCACACTTCGTCAATGCCAAGCGCGTAATACCCTGAATAGCACAGGACTTCGGGAATCCATCCTGAAAGCGTGGGCGGAAAGAGGTGCAATGCGCTCCTGAACTGCGCCATGGCAAGACGTGCGCGGTCCACATTGTCGCCGTCGGCTTTGTTTATGACTATGCCGTCAGCCATCTCCATGATTCCGCGTTTTATGCCTTGGAGTTCGTCGCCGGTTCCGGCAAGCTGGATGAGCAGGAAGAAGTCCACCATGGAGTGCACGGCGGTTTCGCTCTGTCCCACACCCACGGTTTCGACAAAGATGTTGTTGTAACCGGCGGCTTCGCACAGTACAATGGTTTCACGTGTCTTTCGTGCCACTCCGCCCAGGCTTCCGGCTGAAGGGGAAGGGCGGATGAATGCCGACGGATGCTGTGAAAGCTGTTCCATGCGGGTTTTGTCGCCGAGAATGGAGCCTTTGGTACGCTCGCTTGATGGGTCGATGGCAAGCACGGCAAGTTTGCCTCCGTCCTTCAGCACATGCAGTCCGAACACATCGATTGATGTGGACTTACCGGCTCCGGGCACGCCTGTGATGCCTATTCGTCGGGAATTTCCTGAATAGGGGAGGCATTTTTCTATTACCTCCTGCGCCACCGCCTGATGCTGCGGCGACAGGCTTTCGACCAAAGTCACAGCTTGGGCGAGGGTGGTAACGTCGCCCTTTAAGATGCCTTCAACCAGTTCGCCCGAAGTGGGAAGCGGCTTGCGCTTACGCGGTTTCAGGTAGGGGTTGACCGAAGGCGGCTGTTTAACTCCGGAATTCACTGTAAGTCCTATGTATTGTTCGTCGTTTTCGATGTGCTGTGTTGTGTCCATGGAAGGATGGGATTATGGTTGGATTGCTATCCTGACCACTTGTTGTGGGCGGTCGGGATCATTGGTTATAATGTTCAGTTTGGCTGCTCGGGGATGTGCCTCGGAAGGGTCAAGGCTCTTATACTTCACCTTGATTGTGGCTGATTGTCCTGATTTGACTTTATCCTTGTTGATGGATGCGGTTATGTCAGGGTCAAGGCACTGGATGCGGCGTATAAGGAGGGGTTCTTTGCCGTGGTTGGTGATGGTTATGGACTTTTCCTCGTCACGTGAGGCTTCGTCGACAAACTGCAGCAAAGTTTCGGACACGGCTATGCGGGGAGCTTTTTCGCGCTGCTCGTCAGATAGCTTGGAGAAATCCTCGTTCACCACGGCTATAAGCTGGATGGGCTTCACCGGCATTCCTTCAGCGGCTCCGCTCACAATGGCCGAGTCAGTAACCACGCCCCACTCGTCGTTGAGCGAACTGTTGTAGAAGAATGTGAATGTGACCTGTTCGCCGGGCGGTACCGCTTTGGGGGCGATGTCAGCTTTGATGTGAGCCGGTAGCTTGGCTAATACGGGGCGGATTGTGTCCGCGCTCTGGTTATATCCGTCAAGGAACGCAGTCTTGGTGCGTCCTTTCAGCACTTCGCCAAAAGGCACTGTGGTGTTGCGTAGCTTCAAGGCGCCGGCTTCGATGGGAAACCGTGACTTGAGGGTGGACATGGCACCTATCACTGTGCCCTGAATGGCTAATGTGGATCGTCCGGGGATGCCGTTGGTCTCCACTCTGATTTTTTTATTGAACTTTCCGGGTCTTCCGGCAGGGTCGTAAGTGACTACTATCTTGGCGGTGTCGCCCGGCTGTACCGGCTCCTTGGTGTAGGAGGGGATAGTGCAGCCGCAATTGGCTCTTGCGCTGAGCACAGCTATGGGTTCCGTGCCGGTGTTGACCATGAGGAAAGTGCATGACACTTTACCCATGTCCTCGTCGAAAGCTCCGAAGTCATGCGAAGTCTGCAGCCATTTCAGGGTGGCGTTTTCCTGCGCTTGTAGCCCTAAAGCCGCCATTCCTGTCAAGGCGACAGTCAAGAGAATGCGGGATATCTTCATCAGTGCTTATCGTTTAGGGATAACGGTTCCGGCTATCTTGATGGGAACAGTGCGGGGAGTTCCGTTATTTTTTACTTTAACAGTCTTGATGAACTCGCCGGGACGGTTGGCGGGGTCGTAAGTGACTTTAATCACTGATTTCTCACCGGGCTTGATCGGTTCTTTGGGGTATTCCGGGGTTGTGCAACCGCATGACGCTATGCAGGTGTAGATGACAAGCGGTTCATCGCCGGTGTTCTTGAATTCAAATTCATGGGTTACAGGACCGTCAGCTTCTTTTATCGTGCCGAATTCATAGATTTTGTCGGCAAACGTCAGTTCCGGACCTTTGGCAAAAGCAGCCGCTACACACACGAGAGAGAATAGTAAAGTGAATATTTTTTTCATATCCGTTAAATATTTGAATCACCTTGTAAAGTTAGTAAGAAAAATCTTATATTGGAAATCTTTCTTATTAACACTTGTAATTTAAGAGTTGTTTTGGGCGGGAAGCTTGTTTTCGATGCCCAGCCCGAATAGCGCGTAATCGTACCACACCGGATCCTCGGGACGGAATCGGCGCAGATGCTCCGTAATCTCCATCACAGCTTTCTTGTCGTTGGCTTTGCGGGAAAGCAGCCCGAGGTCACGCGCGGTGTTGCCCACATGCACATCGAGCGGAATGAACAGCTGCGACGGCTTGATCACATCCCACACTCCCATGTCCACAATGCCGTCGTCCCTGACGAGCCAGCGCAGAGCCATGTTCAGGCGTTTAAGTGCGGTGTTGTCAAGGTTGAGCGGAAAGCACCGGGAGTCATGAGTGCCGTTATTGGCGCAAGATGATATGCAACGACTGCGAG
>DAAL01000188.1 GCA_001701065.1 Bacteroidales bacterium GP4 | reverse complement strand
ATCCAAAGCTGTCCCGAAATCCACATTATCGAGCATTACACCGTTCTGCATGAGTAGCTTGAACCCGTTTTCGCCGAAATAGCCTTTCAGAAGGTCAAGGTAATCCTCACGCAAACCGTCAATCATAATTCCGACAACTAACTTTGGGCGTGGTGTCGGATTTTGTGCCACGATAGTGAAAGACACTACCGAAGCTATAAGTGCTGTTGCTATGCGCAACGTCAGTCGTTGTTCGAGTTTGCGACGCATCTTGTGATGTATAAATATCTTGCTGACAAAAGGAAGTCGCTTAACACCAATGGAATAAATGCCACATTGCCGTGTTGACCGATCCAATGCCACAGTACCGCTAATATAATTAAGGCTACAAAGTTAAGAAATTCATAGAACTTTAACAACCCGGCACATCTTTTTATGAAGATACATGCCGGAACAATGAAGCAAAACGGGTTGAGCCAGATAAGCAAATAGTTGGGAGAAGTGGCTTCATGCACTGACACAAACACGAGAAATGCCAGTAACAGTCCGGCTAATCCCATTATCGAAAATATGACGGCATCGTACCATCGTGAAACCTTTTTCCTTTTAATATCGCAGATTACGATAGCTAAAGTCAGCAGCAGGACTAAGCATCCTATAAAGAGGGGAGTAAGATACCAAGGCGTTTTTGCCGAGGGGCCTCCTTCATCGCTTCCGTTCCATATGATATCAGTCTCGGTGATAGCCGGAATGGTTTTCCCTAAAGAGTCGGTCACCGTGGCTGATTCCATCATAATCATAAGCTGATGAGGCGCAAATGTCTTTTCCTGCTCGGAAAGCGGATAGTCGATGCCCTTGCCTAATGCAAGGTCTATGCCAAACTGGTACCAAGGGTAATTCCGGTGGTAATAGCGCATCATGTCACGGAATGTCCATCCTTCGGTCATGCCTAAAGAGCCGAACCTGATGGGTTCGCCCATGGCTTTTTCGATTATTGCAATAGGACGTGTGGCGCAGTTGTCCTTTACGTAATTGTAGCGGTATACCCGGTTTTCTGGTAGGAGGTTTTCTTGGATAAGTTCTATCAGCTTCCTGGCTTCATCCTGAGTGAGGTTAAGCGGCTGTTCGGTCACTTGCCGTGACTCCCGCTTGTATTGGTTGAGAAATACCGTAAATGGATAAGCCTGAACCATGTAGTCAGTCTCGCCTTTTACGAAACGATAAATGAAATTGGGCGAATTGAAATCAAATATCCCGTAATTTACCGCCATGTCGTAGTCAGGTGTCTTTATGCGCAATGCGGTATGCCCTTCAAGTTCATATATCTCTTTGCCGGGAGAACAAGTAATCAGACTCACTTGTATATCCTGGGAATACAAGTGAACATTTCCTATTAATAATGTAAGAATTATAGCAAAAAAGTGAAGTCTCATGCTTTTATTAACAACTATTGTGTTACAAAGTTAATTAAAATGATGAGTTTTTAAATCAAAGAGGACTCTTTTTTTGCCGTTATGAGAATAATTAGTAATTTTGAAGTTAAATTTAAATAGATAGACTGCCTAAAATGATAAAAGATATAAGAGGAATCCTTTATTTTGTCGCATTGCTGATGCTGCCCGGAATGACTAACGCACAGTCAATGGATGAAGCGAAAGAGATGTATCTTGCCGGTGACTATGCCGGGGCATTGCCGGTTTTTGAAGAGGCGCTTGCCGCCAAGCCTAAAGACCCTTCGCTCAATCAGTGGGTGGGGGTGTGCCTTTTGCGCGACGGAAAGGCAGAAGATGCCAAGAAGTATCTGGAGTTTGCCAATACCAAGGGTATTGTGGAAGCTCCGCGTTACCTTGCTGAAATAGCGTTCGGCGATTATGACTTTGATGCCGCGCAGTCCTACATCGAAAAATATGAGAAGGGGCTGAAACGCTCCAAGAAGCCTATGCCGGAAGAGATTGAAGCCCTGTCGGCGAAGATAGACCGTGCCAAGTCCATGCTTGAGAGGGTAGAGAAGATTGTGGTCATAGACAGTATAGCTGTTGACCGCGATGAGTTCTTTAAGGCATTCCGGCTATCGCCTGAGAGCGGCTCGATAAATTCACCGGAGGTGTTGCCCTCGGAATGGGACTATGCGCGCCCCACCACAGTGTTTATGCCTGAAACGAAGGAGACAATGATATGGGCTGCCCCTGACTCAATGGAAAACTTTGTGCTTATGTCGTCCACGCAGTTGTTTGACGGCGGGTGGGACACTCCTCATTCTCTCGGCGATGTCCTCAATGAGAATGGCGGTGACAGCAACTATCCTTTTATGATGCCTGACGGAATCACTTTGTATTATGCCAATGACGGAGAGGAATCGTTGGGAGGATATGACATTTTCATTACCCGAAAGATGGAGGATGGATTCTTGCAGCCTCAAAATCTGGGTATGCCTTATAATTCGCCTTATGACGATTATTTGTTGGCTATCGATGAAGTGACCGGAGTGGGGTGGTGGGCTACTGACCGTAATCAGCTTGGCGATTACATCACTATCTATAAGTTTATACCGTCCGATTTAAGGGTCAATTACGAGATGGATGCTCCTGACCTCATTGATAAAGCTAAAGTGTCATCCTATAAATCCACTTGGGAAGAAGGTGAGGACTATAGTGACATACTTGCCGCCGTGGATGCCATCGACCCTGACGCAAAGGCGGTCAAAGATGATTTCCGGTTCGCTATGCCGGGAGGCAGGATATATCGTCGCTGGGACGACTTCAAGTCAAGAAAGGCGCGTAATCTCATGGAAAAATATCTTGAGCAGGTGGAATCATCCCGCAATGCCGAGACTCTGCTTAAAACATTACGGTTGCAGTACGGTGAAGGCAAAACTTCATTGGGCGATCAGATATTGAAACTGGAAAAACAAATAGAAAATAATAATAACAAACTGCAGTCCATGATAAATGACATTGTTAGGGCTGAAGGGCTATGATGACTAAATTATGATTTCATTTCTTATTGCATTGGGTGTCCTTATAGGAGGGTATTTTATCTATGGGGCATTTGTGGAGAAAGTAGTGGGTGTCGACCCTAAAAGGGAGATGCCATGTTACACCCATCGGGATAATGTGGATTATATTCCTCTTCCCGTTTGGAAAGTTTTTTTGATTCAGTTCCTTAATATCGCCGGACTTGGACCTATATTCGGTGCTATTATGGGCGTTATGTACGGACCAGCAGCCTTTCTGTGGATAGTGCTTGGCACTATATTTGCCGGTGCCGTCCATGATTTCCTTTCCGGAGTGATATCTATCCGTAAAAATGGAGCTTCTCTCCCTGAAATAGTGGGCGACGAGCTTGGAGTGGGGATTAAGCAGGTGATGAGGGTGTTCTCATTGCTGCTGATGGTCCTTGTGGGTGCTGTGTTTGTGCTCACTCCTGCCGATCTTATTGCAAGTATGACACCGGGATGGATGGATACACGTTTTTGGATTGGTATTATCTTTTTGTACTACATTTTGGCGACCTTGCTACCTATAGATAAACTCATAGGTAATCTATACCCCTTGTTCGGAATAGCGTTGCTGTTTATGGCGGTGGGTATTATGTCGGTGTTCTTGTTCTCATCTGACGTTGTGCTTCCCGAATTTTTCACTCAAGGGTTTGACAACCGAAGCGCTGATCCTGAGGTCACTCCTTTGTTCCCCATGATGTTTGTGTCTATAGCCTGTGGTGCTATCTCGGGATTCCATGCCACACAGTCGCCTATGATGGCTCGATGCCTTACCAATGAGAAGTTGGCTCGTCCCATCTTCTACGGAGCTATGGTTTCGGAAGGTATTGTGGCTCTTATCTGGGCTGCCGCCGCTATCGCATTTACTTCGGGATATGAAAACATAAGCACTTATGTAGCCGAGAATGGAGGTACCGGAGGGCTTGTGCACAACATTTCCATTCAGTGGCTTGGTGCTGTGGGCGGAGTGCTTGCTATACTTGGAGTCGTGGCGGCTCCTATCAGTACCGGCGACACGGCATTGCGCAGTGCCCGCTTGATAGCCTCCGACTTCTTGCGATTTAAGCAGGATAAGCTTTGGAAACGCCTTGCAATTTCGGTGCCTATTTTCATCGCCGCGTTTGTGATTATGCAGACTGACTTTAATGTGCTGTGGCGGTATTTCGCATGGTGCAACCAGGCTTTGTCGGTATTCACCTTGTGGGCTGTGAGCGTATATCTTGTGCGCAACAACAAAATATACTGGATAACCCTTCTTCCTGCCATGTTCATGACCACGGTGTGCACCACTTATATATTGTTTGCCCCTGAAGGCTTTGGCGTTTCTTATCCCATTTCACTGGCGGTAGGCTGTATTACCGCGCTCGTTTTGGGAGGATGGTTTATCAAGTACGTTGTCAGTGTTAAAAGCATGTCGGTGGTACGTTAAAATATGGTTTTTGATTTTATAAAAATAACCGGTAACACCGGTGATTATAATTTTCATAGCCACACTCAGTTCTGTGACGGTCGTTACACTATGGAGGAAATGGTTAAGGCTGCCATTGCCGCCGGGATTCGGCATTGGGGGTTCTCGCCCCATTCTCCCATACTGTTCCCGTCGCCCTGCAATATGTCCATGGAGAGTGTTGACATCTATTTAAACGAAGTGAAGCGTCTAAAGGAGATTTACGGCAATTGCATCAACCTTTACGCTTCCATGGAGATTGATTACATTGGCGATGAATGGGGACCGGCGGTGGACTATTTTCAGAATCTGCCGCTTGACTATCGTATAGGTTCAGTGCATTTCATCCCCTCGGAACACGGAATGATCGATGTGGACGGCAAGGTGGAATCATTTAAGCTGAAGATGCGTGACCATTTCCATGACGATATACGTTATGTGGTCGACACGTTTTATGACCAGTCCGAAAAGATGCTGCAAGCCGGAGGATTCGATATAATAGGGCATTTCGATAAAATCGGTTATAATGCGTCGTGCTATTCCCCGGGAATCGAGGATGAGCCTTGGTACAAAGCACGTGTCAATGACCTTATCGACTTGATTATCGAAAAGAATGTAGTGGTGGAAATAAACACTAAAGCATGGGAGCAGGCGCAAAGAATCTTCCCGAAAGAATGCTATCTCAAGCGTCTTGCCGAGAACCATGTGACGATGGTCGTAAACAGTGACGCGCATTACACTGAGAAAGTAAATGAAGGACGAAATTATGGACTGTCGCTTATCGATAAATATTTCAGAACCAATTAAAACCTATTAATACTTATGCCTGTAAGAGTTCCGGTGTCATTGCCTGCCGTTGAGGCTTTGAAAGAAGAGAATATTTTTATTATTGATGAACTGCGTGCTTCTACACAGGACATCCGTCCGTTGAAGATAGGCATCCTCAATCTCATGCCGTTGAAGATATTGACCGAAACTGATCTGTTGCGTCTTATCTCCAACACTCCTCTTCAGATACATCTGGACTTTATCGATACTTCGTCGCATGAATCGCGTAACACTCCGCGTGAACACATCGAGGAGTTCTACAAGACATTCAACGACATCAAGGACCAGAATTATGACGGCTTTATTATCACCGGGGCTCCCGTGGAGAAGGTCGTGTTTGAGGAAGTGGACTACTGGGGTGAGATATGTGAGATATTTGACTGGGCGCGCACTCATGTCACTTCCACCTTATATATATGTTGGGCTGCGCTTGCCGGATTGTATCATCACTACGGAGTTCCTAAATATGTCATTGACGAGAAAATATCGGGAGTGTTCCCTCACTGGGTCAATGACAAACATAACCCCATTTTCCGCGGCTTCGATGATGAATTTTATGTTCCGCACAGCCGTTTCAGCGAGGTGCGTCGTGAGGATATAGAGAAAGTGCCGGGACTTAGCATCCTGTCGGAAAGCAATGAAAGCGGCATATACATAGTCATGGCGCGTAATGGCAGGGAGTTCTTCATCACCGGACACTCCGAGTATTCGCCCAACACTCTTGACTTCGAGTACCGCCGTGATCTCAGCAAGGGGATGAATCCGTCAGTTCCAAAGCATTACTATGTGGATGATAATCCTGAGAAAGGCCCTATAGTGAGATGGCGTTCCCATGCCAACTTGCTTTTCACCAATTGGCTTAACTATTTCGTGTATCAGGAAACACCTTACGACATCCGCCAAATCCATGACTGATAGTCCATATAATAGAAAAGCCGCATCGATTGATGCGGCTTTTTTTTGTGTGACTCCTACAGGATTCAAACCTGTAACCTTCTGATCCGTAGTCAGATGCTCTATTCAGTTGAGCTAAGGAGCCATCTTTGTGCAATTCCGTGCCATTATGGCTCTGAAATTGTACTGCAAAGGTACGGACTTTTTCATTAACTACCAAATCTATTTTCAACTTTCTTGGCAAAAGTTTTTCTGATGTGCCCGATGTACGTCTTTGGCATGGTTCTGAGGGAACTTTTTGCATCCATGAGCCGTTATATTTGATAGTAATAAGATTAAAATAGTATGGAAACACAATTTAAAGTTAATACACCGGTACGTCTTGGTTCGGATATTGAATTTGAACCCGGAAGAGTGACACGATTGGATTTTGTTAAGAACGACAGCGGTTCTGTAAGCATCCTGGCATTTGATGCCGGAGTGGGGATAGAGGCCCATGCGGTTCCTTACGATGTCATGGTGCAAGTAGTGGAAGGCGCGTTTGAATTCAACGTCGACGGAACACTGCAGTACTTGAAGAAACATGATGTCATGATTATGCCCGCTATGACCGTCCATTCGGTTAAGGCGGCAATGGAACCGTCAAAACTTTTGTTGTCGCGCTTTAAAGCCGAGTGATAAAGGTATTTGTTAATATGTTGTGAATTGACCCTGATGCATTGGTTTCAGGGTCAATTCTTTTTATTTGCCTTTGTCTATGGCTTTCATGTTTGGGAGAAATGCAGCGACTATTCCGAGCAGCGGAAGCAATGTGCTTACATGAAATATGAACTGAATGCTTGTTATCTCGGCAAGCCATCCGAAGAATGCCGCGCCTATGCCTCCGAGACCGAAGGATAAACCGAAGAAAAGTCCGGCGACAGTCCCTATGTGCTGCGGCTTCAGTTCTGTGGCGAAAACAAGGATTGCCGAGAATGCCGAAGAGATGACCAGTCCCACTATGACAGCAAGCACGATTGTGGCTGTATATCCCACATAAGGCATGAACAGCGCAAATGGCGCAGCTCCGAGTATAGAGCACCATATCACGTACTTGCGCCCGATTTTGTCCCCTACATATCCGCCGGCTATCGTGCCTACTGCCGATGCCGCAAGGAAGGCGAACAGGCATATCTGCGCTTCCTTAATGGAGACACCGAATTTATCCATCAGGAAGAACGTGAAGTAACTTGTCATGCTGGACAGGTAGAACTGCTTGGAGAAAGTGAGGACTACAAGTATTATCATTGCCCATCTTATCTGACGTTCGGTGAGGTTAAGCGCGCTTTTTGCACGTTGTATTGTTGAGGACATGCGCAAGGTGATAGTGCGTTGATACCATTTGCCTACCCATGTTACCACACATGCGCCCACAATCAACGCCAATGCAAACCATAATACTGCTGTTTTACCGTGGGGAAGCACTATCAATGCCGCCAGGAGCGGCCCTATGGCTGAACCTCCGTTGCCTCCTACCTGGAATATGGATTGTGCCAGCCCTTTACGGTAGCCTGCTGCGGTTTGCGCCACGCGCGAAGCTTCGGGATGGAAAATGGATGAGCCCATACCCACTACTGCCACCGAGAGGATAATCAGGCTGTAACTTCCTGCTAATGCCAGAAGGAAAAGTCCGCAAAGGGATATGCACATTCCCACTGTCAAAGCAAATGGACTTGGATGCTTGTCGGAATATCTGCCCACAAACGGTTGTAGTACCGACGATGTCATCTGGAATACGAATGTGATGATGCCTATCTGGGTAAATGTAAGTCCGAATTCACCTTTTAATATAGGGTACATCGAAGGGATTACTGATTGCACCGCATCGTTGAGAAGATGCGCCAAGCTGATAGCAAAAAGTATGGAAAATGTTGTACCGGAAACACTGTTTGTCGCAGTTCGCATAACCTTTTTTCAAAAATTTTTGCAAAGTTACTGCTTCTTTCCCGTTTTGGCAACCCGGTTGTCAAAAAGAAACACCCTTGGAGCCTTATTGCGGTGTCCAAGGGTGTAGGATGTCGTGTCAGGATAGAGTGTCGTCTATCGGTTAGAGTACATCTCGTCGTAATACTTTTCGTAAGCACCTGATGTGATGTGGTCCATCCAGTCCTGATGGTCGAGGTACCAGCGTACTGTCTTCTCGATACCTTCCTCAAACTGCAGCGACGGTTCCCAACCGAGTTCGCGCTGAAGCTTGCGTGAATCGATGGCATAGCGCATGTCATGACCCAAGCGGTCAGTGACATAAGTGATAAGATGGTCGCTGTGTCCTTCGGGATTGCCAAGCAGGCGGTCCACTGTCTTTATTATTACCTTTATCAGGTCTATGTTTTTCCATTCGTTGAAACCACCTATGTTGTAGGTTTCCGCTACTTTTCCTTTATGGAATATAAGGTCGATGGCGCGTGCATGGTCCTCCACGAAAAGCCAGTCGCGCACATTTTCGCCCTTGCCGTACACGGGCAGTGGTTTGCCGTGACGTATGTTGTTGATGAACAACGGTATCAGCTTCTCGGGGAACTGGTAAGGACCGTAGTTGTTGGAGCAGTTGGTGACAAGTGTAGGCATTCCGTAGGTGTCATGGTAAGCGCGCACAAAGTGGTCGCTTGAAGCCTTGGATGCGGAGTAGGGGCTATGGGGATTGTACTTGGTGGTTTCGAGGAAGAACTCGGTTCCGAAAGCCAGATGATGCTCCGATGATGATGCGGTGGTGGTGAAGGGCGATTCCACGCCTTCGGGATTGGTAAGTTCAAGGGCACCGTAAACTTCGTCGGTCGAAATGTGGTAGAACAGTTTGCCTTCAAACTTCTCGGGAAGCGATTCCCAGTATTCTTTAGCTGCTTGAAGAAGAGCCAACGTTCCCATCACATTGGTGCGGGCGAAGGTGAACGGATCCTTGATTGAACGGTCCACATGGCTTTCGGCGGCAAGGTGTATGATGCCGTCGATGCGGTGTTCGGTGATTATGCGTCGCATCTCGTCGAGGTCGGCTATGTCAGCTTTCACAAATGTGTAGTTGGGCTTATCCTCGATGTCCTTTAGGTTGGCGAGGTTGCCGGCATAAGTGAGTTTGTCAAGATTGACGATGTTATATTCGGGATACTTGTTGACAAAAAGGCGCACAACGTGTGAACCTATGAATCCGGCGCCGCCGGTTATCAATATATTACGTGACATATTATTCATTCGTTGTTATTATTGAGCAGAGTTATTTGTAAAGGTCGATGTTTATATCGAATGGTGAGTCGAAATCCTTAAGCAAGGAGTGCTTTGTGTCTTTTTCGCTGAGCAACGCTTGTTCCACCGGAATGCGCCAGTCTATGCCGAGTGAATCATCGACTATGGATATTCCTCCGTCAGCTTCAGGATGGTAATAGTTGTCGCATTTGTATTGGAACACCGCAATATCGCTAAGCACTGCGAATCCATGGGCAAAACCTCGGGGCACAAAGAATTGGCGATGGTTGTCCTCGGTAAGTTCCACAGCCACGTGTTTACCGTAGGTGGGGGAGCCTTTGCGTATGTCCACAGCCACATCGAGCACTGCGCCTTTCACGCATCTCACGAGCTTCGACTGTGTGAAAGGCGGACGCTGGAAGTGTAGTCCCCTCATTACTCCGCGGCTTGACATCGATTCATTGTCCTGCACGAAATCCACAGGTCGTACTTTCTCGTCAAACTCACGCTTGGAATAGCTTTCAAAGAAATATCCGCGCGCATCCTTGAACAGGCGCGGCTCTATGATTACCACGCCTTCTATATCGGTTTTTATAACTTCCATATTTTGAAAAATTATGGGGGTTAGTCAAGATTCTTGTCGCCGGTGCGTTCAAGTTCATCCACCACTTTGAGGAGATACTGACCGTATTGGTTTTTAAGCATCGGTTGAGCCAGTTCTATCATGCGTTCCTTGGTGATCCATCCTTGGCGGTAGGCTATTCCCTCAAGACATGCTATCTTAAGACCTTGTCGCTTTTCAAGGACTTCAACGTAGATTGACGCTTCGGCAAGTGAATCGTGGGTACCGGTGTCCAGCCATGCGAATCCGCGGGGAAGTGTTTTCACTTTTAGCTCCCCGTCCTTAAGAAATTCCTGGTTTACCGAGGTTATTTCAAGCTCTCCGCGTTCCGAAGGCTTGATGGACTGAGCCACTTTCACCACCTTGTTGGGATAGAAATAGAGTCCCACCACAGCATAGTTGGATTTGGGATGTGCGGGTTTCTCTTCGATGGAGAGGCAGTTGCCGTCCTGGTCGAATTCAGCCACGCCGTAGCGTTCCGGGTCATTGACCCAGTAGCCGAACACTGTGGCTTTGCCTTCTTTCTCGGCGGTGGCAACGGCATCTTTCAGTAATCCGGAGAATCCGGCTCCATGGAATATGTTGTCGCCGAGCACAAGACATGCCGAATCGTCGCCTATGAACTCCTTGCCTATTATAAAGGCTTGTGCAAGCCCGTCGGGTGACGGCTGAACGGCATACTGGAATCTCACCCCGTAGTCACTGCCGTCGCCCAGCAATTCCCTGAACATAGGGAGGTCTCGGGGAGTGGAGATGATGAGGATGTCACGGATGCCGGCAAGCATCAGTGTGGAGATTGGGTAATAAACCATGGGTTTGTCAAACACAGGGAGCATCTGCTTCGACACTCCTTTAGTAATCGGGTAAAGCCTTGTTCCCGATCCTCCTGCAAGTACAATTCCTTTCATATTCAAAAAACTTCTACCCACAAA
>DAAL01000095.1 GCA_001701065.1 Bacteroidales bacterium GP4 | reverse complement strand
GCGCAGGGAAGTGGAGCCGTGCATAAGGTGCGCGGCATGTGTCAATGCCTGTCCCATGGGGCTGGAGCCTTACAAGCTTGCTACGTTGTCACGTTACTCCATGTGGGAAGAGGTCGAGGACAATAAAGTCATGAACTGTATAGAATGCGGTTGCTGCAGCTATTCATGCCCTTCGTCACGTCCGCTGCTTGATTATATAAAACTTGGTAAGAATAAAGTCGGGGGCTTGATAAAAGTTCGTTCGGCTAAATCATAATGAATGGGAATATGTTACTGACGGTTTCACAATCACCTCACATCCACACCCGACGCACGGTCAGCAGCTGTATGTGGCATGTGGTAATCGCTCTGCTCCCGGCTCTTGCGTGTTCGCTGTATTTCTTCGGGATAGGAGCTTTGATTGTTGTCATGTCATCAGTTTTAGGGTGCATGGCGTTTGAGTATTCAATAAACCGATGGATGCTGTGCCGTAAGTCCACGCTTGCCAATGGAAGCGCGTTGCTCACAGGGTTGCTTCTGGCGTTTAACTTGCCGTCCAATACTCCGGTGTGGGTGGTTCTGATAGGCGCGTTGGTGGCTATCGGTATAGGCAAAATGGCGTTCGGCGGTCTTGGCTGCAATATATGGAACCCTGCGCTTGTGGCGCGTGTGTTCCTTCTCATCTCCTTTCCCGTGTACATGACCTCGTGGCCTTTGCCTGAGGTGAACAGGATGCATTATCTTGATGCGACCACAGGCGCAACAGTGCTGAGTGTGTTAAAGAATCCGGCAGAGGGGGTGACAGGCGCATTGTCAGCTCATGCGGCGGAGCCTGCTGTTGACTGGATGAACCTTGCGGTAGGCGATATTGGCGGCTCGTTGGGTGAAGTGAGCGCAGTGGCGTTGCTCATAGGATTTATCTATCTGTTGTGCGTAAGAGTAACATCCTGGCATATTCCTGCCGCTATTCTCGGGACTGTGGCAGTGTTCACATTGTGCCTTGGCGATGATGTGCCTGCGGAACTCCTTTCGGGAGGATTGTTGCTCGGCGCAATTTTCATGGCTACCGACTATGTCACTTCCCCTATGTCGAAGAAAGGAATGCTCATCTACGGAGTCCTGATAGGTGTGATCACTATTGTTATCCGTAAGTGGGGCGCATATCCCGAGGGGGTGTCGTTTGCGATTCTGCTGGGGAATAGTGTGGTGCCTCTTATTAACCGCTTTGTCAAACCTAAGAAGTTCGGGGAAGGGAGGTCGAAAAAATGAAACTGAAATCAACACTGCCAAACATGCTAATTTCGCTTGGTATAATTACAATACTTGCCGGTGCGTTGCTCGCCTATGTGCACAGCATCACCGAAGGCCCTATTGAACTTGCCCGTAAACAGAAGATGGTCGACGCGCTGAAATCGGTGCTTCCGCCTTTCAATAATGAACCGGTCAAGGAGATGTGGGAATGGACTCCTGAGGGACAGTCGGCTCCGTTTAAGGTGTATCCTGCGTTTAATAACAAGACATTTGTGGGTGTAGCCGTTGAAGGCTATTCTCTCAATGGTTTCTCCGGCGAGGTCAGGGTGATGTACGGATTTGACCACAAGGGGAACGTCACCGGCTATGAAGTGTTGTCCCATTCGGAGACTCCGGGACTCGGAGCCAAGATGAATGAATGGTTCCGGGACAGTACGGGCAACCGTTCCGTCATTGGGAAGAATCCCGCGGAGACCTCCATGCGTGTGTCCAAGGATGTAGGCGGCGACATTGACGCTATTACCGCCGCTACTATAAGCTCACGTGCTTTCCTGGAGTCGTTGCGTGATAGTTACGAAGCTTTTGAAGCCTATAAGAACTCTCAATTAGTAAGAAAAGATGAATAAGCTGCGCTTAATTTATAACGGACTTGTCGTGGGCAATCCCACTTTTGTGCTTCTGCTGGGGATGTGTCCCACACTCGGCACAACCGGGTCGGCGATAACCGGATTGTCCATGGGGCTTGCCACAATGGGTGTGCTCATCTGTTCCAATGTGGCTATATCGGCTATTAAGAATTTTGTGCCTGACAAGGTGCGAATTCCATGCTACATCGTAGTGATTGCGACTTTTGTGACGTTGCTTCAGATGTTCATGGCGGCTTTCCTGCCTGCGCTCAACGAGAGTCTTGGCATATTCATTCCGCTTATTGTGGTCAATTGCATACTGCTTGGCAGGGCTGAGGCGTTTGCGTCGCGTCATAATGTGCTTGATTCTTGCTTGGACGGCATCGGCATAGGCTTGGGATTTACCGTGGCGTTGACTCTGCTTGGCGCAGTGAGGGAGCTGATAGGGTCAGGTATGGTGTTTGGGTGCAGAATCTATCCTGAGCAATACGGTTCGCTGGTGTTTGTCCTCGCTCCGGGAGCGTTTATCGCCCTTGGATTCATGATTGCTATTTTTAATTATTTTCGTAACCGCAGTAAGTCATGTTAACTTATCTATCCATCATAGTTACAGCGATATTTGTCAACAATATCGTTTTTGCGCAGTTCCTCGGGATATGCCCGTTTCTCGGAGTGTCTAAAAAGTTGTCCTCGGCAGTGGGGATGGGGATGGCGGTGATGTTTGTGATGACGCTTGCCACCTGTGTCACATGGTTGTTGCAGAACTATGTTCTGGCTCCGTTGTCGCTGAACTATATGCAGACCATTGTGTTCATTCTGGTGATAGCGTCATTGGTGCAGATGCTTGAGATAGTGATAAAAAAGATAGCTCCCGCGCTTTATTCGGCTCTTGGTGTGTTCCTGCCGCTCATCACTACGAACTGTGCCGTGCTCGGTGTGGCTATACTTGTGATACAGAAAAATTTCAACATAGGGGAATCTTTGGTG
Source organism: Bacteroidales bacterium GP4 (assembly GCA_001701065.1). Taxonomy (GTDB): domain Bacteria; phylum Bacteroidota; class Bacteroidia; order Bacteroidales; family Muribaculaceae; genus Muribaculum. The sequence goes on along the minus strand of DAAL01000095.1, from coordinate 50,354 downwards.
TATGCTGTTGCCACTGCCGCCGGTTTTACGCTTGCACTTGTGCTTTTTGCCGGAATCAGGGAGCATCTTCAGCTTGTGGATGTGCCTAAGCCTATGCGCGGCGTTCCCATTGCGCTTGTGTGCGCAGGATTGCTTGCGTTGGCGTTTATGGGATTCTCCGGAATCACTGTCGGATGAAAGGAGCGATAGCCTGCATTGCCTCTTCGTAAGCTGACGAAGGGTTAAGCCGTATGACCGAAGTGTCCTTGTTGAGCCAGGTAAGCTGTTTCTTGGCGTAAACGCGAGTGTTTTTCCCAATGCGCGCCACAGCTGTTTCCCGTGTCATTTTACCGTCAAAGTAGGCGAAAAGTTCTTTGTATCCCACTGTGTTTAGTGAGTTCAGATGCCTTAGTGGATAAACTTTCCGTGCTTCCTCGATCATTCCGGCTTCTATCATCTTGTCCACACGGCGGTTTATGCGGTCAAAAAGCTCTTCACGTGGAAAGTCAATCATCATTTTAACGATATTGAACGGGCGAGATGTCTTTTTGCCTGTGAGAAGTGACGAGTAGGGGACTCCCGCTTCAAGGCTTATCTCAATGGCGTGGATTATGCGTCGTGGATTGGACAAATCCACTTTTTGCATGTAATCAGGGTCAAGATTCCGCAGGACTGCCCTGATGCCTGCAAGCCCTTCTTTTTCATATAGATTTTTAACTTCGTCGCGCACGCTCTCCGATACTGTGGGCAGGTCGTCCACACCATGCGCCACGGCATCGATGTACATCATCGAGCCACCGCACATGATAGCTACGGGATTCTTTTCCCACAGCCGTGGAAGCAAGTTCATCACATCCTCCTCGTAACGTGCTGCGCTGTAGTATTCGTCAAGCCCTAAAGTGCCTATGAGGTGATGCTTAACCGCTTTCAGTTCATCGATGGTGGGAGCGGCGGTACCGATGGGTATATCACGAAAAAGTTGACGAGAATCGGCTGAGATGATTTCACAGCCGATTACTTTCGCCAACTTTATTGATAATTCGGTTTTACCGGAACCGGTGGGACCGGTGATTATTACAAGAGTATTGCTATGTTGCTGCATTAAACGCCCATTAATAACGTTCAGCTACCAATCGGGATATTTCCACAATAACATCGGTGGCTTTTTCCATGGACTTCACCGGGATGTATTCATATCTGCCATGGAAATTCAACCCTCCTGCGAATATATTGGGGCACGGAAGTCCCTTGAATGACAGTTGCGCACCGTCAGTTCCTCCGCGGATGGGCACTACATGGGGTGTCACGCCTACATTGCGCATAGCGTCCTCGGCGAGGTCGATGATGTACATTATAGGCTCGATTTTTTCGCGCATATTGTAGTACTGGTCCTTGATTTCGATGGTGGTGCTGTTGGGGAACTCATTGTTGATTTTACGCACCAGATGTTCAAGTTCCTTCTTGCGACGCTCGAAGCGGTCACGGTCATGGTCACGGATGATGTAGGTCACATCAGTTTTTTCAACATCGCCCTGTATCGAAATCAAGTGATAGAATCCCTCGTAACCTTCAGTGTGTTCCGGAGTTTCCCAGCGAGGAAGCATGGAAGTAAATGTATTGGCGATGCGGATGGAGTTAATCATCTTGTGCTTTGCGTAACCGGGATGCACGTTACGACCACGGAAAGTGATTTTAGCCACTGCGGCATTGAAGTTTTCGTATTCGAGTTCTCCTATTTCGCCGCCGTCCATGGTGTAAGCCCAGTCGGCACCGAAGCGTTCCACATCAAATTTATGGGCACCTTGACCTATTTCCTCATCGGGGTTAAACGCTATTCTGATTTTTCCGTGAGGAATTTCGGGATGATCCTTCAGATATTGTATAGCTGTTATTATTTCGGCAATACCGGCTTTGTCGTCAGCGCCTAAAAGAGTGTTACCGTCAGTCACTATGAGTTCTTGCCCTACATAGTGGTCAAGTTCGGGAAATTCCCGTGGTGAAAGTATTATGTTCTTTTCTTCGTTAAGCACAATGTCGCCGCCGTCGTACTGCTTGACAATTTTAGGATGCACATGCTTTCCGGAAAGGTCAGGCGAAGTGTCAAGATGGGCAATAAACCCTATAGTAGGCACTTGCTTTCCAACATTTGACGGTAAGGTAGCCATAAGGTAGCCGTTATCATCAAGTGAGATATCACATAGACCCATCGAGCGTAATTCTTCTTCAAGATGCTCGGCAAACACCATTTGACCCGGTGTCGATGGCCACATATTGGTAGTGTCATCGCTCTGGGTGTCAAATTTCACGTACTGTAAAAATCGATCCACTACATTCATAGCTCTAAAGTTAGAAGGTGTTTAATAATATATTTAATGACCGGATATATTACCGTTATTGTCATTTATCACAAAGATAGTGTTATTTATTGAATATTCAACACTATTAAAATGTGTTATAAAACTACTTTTGCCAAAATGTACGTGTAAAAAGTATTAATACGGTGAATAGTTCAAGACGACCGATGAGCATGAGGGTCGAAAGCACCCATTTGCCAAGGTAAGGGACATTGCTGAATCCGTATTCAGGTCCGAGTCCGATATTCGACACGCACGAGAAGGAATCGAAGAACGCATCCACAATGGGTATTCCAAATGCCGCCAATACAATACCTCCCACGGAAATCACCATGACGTATATGCACAGGAACGCAATAACTTTATTTACAATCTCGGACGAGACCACATTGCCGTTTACCCTCACCGATGTTATGGCATTGGGGTGGACTGAACGGTAAAGCTCATTGCGGGTATTCTTCAACAGGAAGATGAAACGGTCAATCTTCGCTCCGCCGCTGGTGGAGCCGGCACATGCGCCGAAGAACATCAGCACGAACAATAAGGAGATTACAAAGGGTCCCCATTCTATAAAGTCATTGGCTGTAAGTCCGGTGGAGGACATAGTGGAGATTATCTGAAAAAGCGGGTCGATGGTCACGCTCTCGATGGATGTCGCTTTCCCCTTGCTTATTATGGCTATCACGAACGCCACGAAGGTCAATCCTATTATTCTTATATAAGTGATGAATGTGTCATTTTTGAGCAGGCTGCCGGGGCTGCCGTTGAAAAGCTTGTAGATAAGCGAAAAGTTCACTCCACCTATAAACATGAAAATGGTTATGATTATTTTCAGGTAGTCAGAGTTCCACGCCGCGATACTTGCATTACGTGTGGAGAATCCTCCGGTGGACATGGTTGAGAATGCATGGCATATACTGTCAAAGAGGTCCATGGGACCAGCCCATAACAGCAAGCACAAAGTACCGCTGAGGGTTATGTATATCAACCACAGGCTTTTCGCTGTCTGGCTGATGCGGGGACGCAGCTTCTCGTGGGTTATACCGGTCACTTCGGCGTTGAACATCTGCATACCTCCCGAATGGTTCAGCATGGGGATGACCGCAAGCGTGAACAGAATGATACCCATACCTCCCAGCCACTGTGTCAGGCACCGCCAAAGGTTGATGCCGTGGGACAGTTCATCTACATTAGGGAAAACTGATGCCCCTGTGGTAGTGAATCCTGACATGGTTTCAAAGAAAGCGTCGGTAAACGTGAGGGGATGCTCGCTCAACATGAACGGAATCATTCCGAAGAAAGAAAACAGCACCCACACCATTGAGGTAAGCAAGAAGCCTTCACGCTTTCCCATGGCGGTAACCGAGGGCCTTATGCAGAATGTCATGACTATTCCGGACAGGAGAGTAGCTCCCACAGTGATGAGAAATGCTATGACATCATCTTCACCGTATATGACACAGGTGAGCAACGGCAGGAGCATGAAAGCCGACTCCACCATAAGCAGCCACCCCATCACACGTAGAACCATGGGGAAATTGATTGAGAAGTTGTATCGAAGCAGTGCCATAGTGAGTTGTCAGCGGAATAACTTTTCAATTTTGTGTATGGACCCGTACATGCAGAATACCACTACATGGTCCCCTTCGCGTATCTCGGTGTTACCGTTCACAAGCATTCCTTTTCCGTCACGAATCATAGCCGCGATGGTCATGCCGTAGGGTAGGTTAAGGTTCCTTACTTTGTCGCGTGTTATCTTGGAATTGGGCGCGGCTTCAATCTCAGCCACTTCGGCATCGGACAGCGCAAGACACTTCGACGACGACACATCCAAGTCGATAAGGAACTGGAATATCTTGCTTGAGGCAAGCAGTTTCTTATTGATGATAGTGCCGATGTTAAGGCTTTCGGCTTCGGAGATAAACTGGATGTCCTCGACCTCGGCGATGGTCTTTTTTACGCCAAGCTCCTTGGCGGTAAGGCAGGTGAGGATGTTGGTTTCGGAACTGTTGGTGAGCGCGATGAATGCGTCGATATCGCCAATTCCTTCCTCACGAAGCATCTCTATGTCACGCGCGTCACCGTATACAATGTCGCAGTCAGGGCATTTCTCGGGCAGCTGGTGGCACTTGTCGTAGTCGCTGTCGATGATTTTAATCCTGTACTCGTTGCCTACAAGCGCAGCAAGGCGGATGGCGATGCGGCTTCCGCCCATGATGAGTATTTTCTTGATTTTGTGCTCGACTTTACCGCACAAGTCAATCAAGTCGTTGACATGGTCGTTGGTCGTAGCGAAGTAGAGGATGTCGTTGTCTTGAATCACGTCGTCACCGCGAGGTATGATGGTTTCGTGGTTGCGCTTGATTGCCGCCACGTGGAAGTTGTGCTCCACCTGGGCGAAATCCTTCAGCTGCATCCCTATGATTTTGGCGTTGTCGCGTAGCTTTACACCGAGGATTATAATCTCACCGTCGTGCAGTTCAAACCAGTGCCGAACCCAAGTGCGCTTAAGCGCGGTACGGATTTCCTGCGCCGCGAGGAATTCCGGGTAGATGGTGGCGTTCACTCCAAGGCGGGTCACAAAGTCACGGTTCTCTTCACGGTGAAACTCGTACCCTCCTATTCGCGCCACGGTGCGCTGCGCTCCGATGCTTTTCGCCATGGAGGAGGCAAGAAGGTTGGTGGTTTCGTCAGGAGTGACTGCGATGAACAGGTCACACTTCTCCACACCAGCCTGGCGGAGCGAAGCGAAAGAAATGGGACTGCCGTACAGAGTCATGAGGTTATAATTGGCATCCATCACCGACAGCCTTTCACGGTTGTCGTCAAGAAGCATTATATCCTGTTCTTCTCTTGACAGAAGTTTTGCCAGATGGGATCCCACTTCGCCGGCTCCTGCTATAACTATTTTCATGCGTTATGTTCTTTTAATTCCAAAATGTCAGTGAGTACACTTGCGATGGCTTCTTCGTCCATGTGGCACAGATGCATCAGTTCAGGCACTTTTCCGTGGGCTACAAACTCATCAGGTACTCCTATCATCTTAATGGACGGGGTATAGCCATGTTCAGCCATCCACTCGGTGACTGCGGAGCCTAATCCTCCTTTTTTGACACCGTCTTCTATAGTAACAATCGGTAATCCGGATTGTGCTACTTCATTCAAAATATCTTCGTCGATGGGCTTCAAAAACACCATATCGTACAATGCGACGGACTTTCCGGTAGCCTTTTCTACCTTCTCTATCGCCGAAAGAGCGTTTTTGCGCAATGTGCCGAGCGAGAGCACCACCGCGTCATTTCCGTCCTTGATTTTGTAGCCTTTCCCCACCGGAATCTCTTTAAGCGGAGTTTCCCAGTCAGGGTTAGCACCCCTCCCTCTCGGATAACGGATTACAAATGGTCCGTGGTTCTGATTCTGCGACGTGAACATAAGGTTCCTCAATGTGCTTTCATCGGCAGGCGCTGAAATGATGAGGTTGGGGATAGGGCGTAGATAGGCGAGGTCAAACACCCCATGATGGGTCACTCCGTCTTCGCCCACAATTCCGGCTCGGTCAAGGCACAATGTCACCGGCAACCGCTGGATAGCCACATCATGGATTATGTGGTCGTAAGCTCTCTGCGTGAATGAAGAATATATAGCGCAGAAGGGGTGCATACCGTCCTTGGCGAGACCCGCCGAGAATGTAACGGCATGTCCTTCCGAAATACCCACATCAAATACCCTGTCAGGCATGACTTCCTGCATGATGCTCATGGATGTTCCGCTGGGCATGGCTGCGGTGATGCCTACTATCTTGTCGTTACGGCGTGCAAGTTCAAGAAGAGTTTTTCCGAATACATCCTGATACTTCAACGGTCCGCCCTGCGACTTGGTTTCAAGACGTTCGCCTGACTTAGGATTGAATAATCCGGGGGCGTGCCATTCCGATGGATTCTTTTCGGCAGGTTCGTAGCCTTTCCCTTTCACTGTGCGTAAATGCAGAATCCGGGGACCGTCCATGTCCTTGATGTCGTTGAGCACTCTTACCATCTTTTCGATGTCATGACCGTCAAACGGACCGAAGTAGCGGATGTTAAGCCCCTCGAATATGTTCTGCTGATGGCTTATAAGCGATTTCAGGCTATTGTTGAACCTCAGGATGAAATTTTTTCCTTTGTCGCTCACCAAATGCAGCTTACGGAGAAGCTTGTAGGTCTTGTAACGGAAAGCGTTATAGGCTTTTGTGGTATTAAGGTGGGTGAGATAAGAATTCAGCGCGCCTACATTCCGGTCAATGGACATGTCATTGTCATTGAGGATTATAAGCAGGTTATTCTTGTTGATAGCGGCATTGTTGAGCCCTTCAAAGGCGAGTCCGCCGCTGATGGACGCGTCGCCGATGACTGCCACCACATTGCGCCGTGGATTCTCTTTCTGAAGAGTGCTTGCCACTGACATTCCCAGAGCAGCCGATATGGAGTTGGACGCATGTCCGGCAATGAACGCGTCATACTCGCTTTCGTCAGGGTTAGGGAATCCGCTGATGCCGTTGAGCTTGCGGTTGGTGTGGAACACGTCGCGCCGCCCTGTGAGCAGCTTGTGTCCGTAAGCCTGATGTCCCACATCCCAAACAATCCGGTCGTAAGGGGTATTGAACACATAGTGGAGCGCAACTGTAAGCTCCACGGCTCCCATGCTTGAAGCGAAATGCCCGGGATTGCTTGACAGTGAATTAATGAGGAATTGTCGGATTTCGTCGCACACTTGCCCCAATTTCTCCACCGGAAGCTCCCGGAGGTCTTTCGGCGAGTCAATCTTGGACAATAGCGTCGTNNCCCTGACGAAAGCGAGTATGACGCGAGCGTCGTGTCGGAGGTATTGGTGTTTATGTCAGAATTAAGATCTTCCATTTTCATTTTCGGAAATACTTTTTATACAATGGTACGAATACTATAATCCCCGAAGCTATCACCACAAAGAGGGTCCAGAGGTTGAATCCCCGGGTAGACAGCATCAGATAACATAGAAACAGCCACAGAAGGGCGAAACATGTCAACCGGAATATTACATAGCCATTCATTTTGTCTTGCCGTAAGTTCATACTCCGGATTCGTGCATCAGGTGATATANNCAGAAGATTCTCTGGATATACAAAAAAAGCGTCCCGACATGTGGCTGTCAGGACGCTTTTTCGTGTATAAAGGGGAATATTATCCTCCGAAATTGTCGTACATGAGATTCTCCGAGGGAACTCCGAGGTCCCAAAGCATTTTCTCAACCGCTTTACTCATGGGGCCGGGGCCGCACATGTAGTACTCGATGTCCTCGGGCGCAGGATGATTTTTCAGATAAGTTTCATATATCACCTGATGCACGAATCCGGGAGTGTACTTGACACCTGCCGCATCGGCTGCGGGGTCGGGACGGTCAAGAGCGAGGTGGAACTTGAAGTTGGGGAAGTCCTTCTCAAGCTGCAGGAAGTCCTCAAGATAGAACACTTCATTAAGCGCACGTGCGCCGTAGAAGTAGTTCATCACACGGTCAGTGGTATTGAGGGTGCGTGTCATGTGCATAATCTGCGCACGCAGCGGAGCCATACCTGCGCCTCCGCCCACCCACATCATCTCGGCTTTAGAGTCGAAGATGGGATGGAAGTCGCCGTAAGGACCGCTCATTCTTACTTTGTCGCCCGGTTTAAGGGTGAAGATGTAAGATGACGCGATACCGGGCATCACATCCTGGAATCCCACTTGGGGTTTCGGCTTAAACGGAGGTGTGGCAATACGCACTGTGAGCATTATGCGGTCACCCTCGGCAGGATAGTTAGCCATTGAGTAGGCACGTATGGTGGGTTCGGTGTTTTTGCATTTGAGCGTGAAAAGACCGAACTTTTCCCATGCGGGAAGATATTCATCGCCGATGAGCGATTTATCGATATCCTTGTCATAGTCCATCTCGTAAGCCGGTATCTTAATCTGGGCGTAAGAACCGGGGATGAAGTTCATGTGCTCGCCCGGAGGAAGAGCCACAATGAATTCCTTGATGAATGTAGCGACATTCTTGTTGGAGATGACTTCGCATTCCCATTCTTTCACGTCAAGTACTGAAGCGGGCACGCCTATCTTCATGTCCTCTTTCACTTTCACCTGACATCCGAGTCGCCAGTGATCCTTAATCTGCTTGCGGGTGAAATGCACGGTCTCGGTGGGTAGAATGTCACCGCCGCCTTCAAACACCTGCGCCTTGCACTGTCCGCAGCTTCCTTTACCGCCGCAAGCCGACGAAAGGAAGATGTTCTGCGACGCTAAAGTGGAGAGTAGGGTACCCCCTGACTGAGCAAACACGTCAGTGTCACCGTTGATGTTTATTTTTACTTCACCGGTGTGGACAAGGAATTTCTTTGCTATAAGAAGCACTGCCACTAACAGCAAAGTCACTAAGAGAAATATCGACACTCCCGTAATGATGGTGAGTGTGTTTAGGTTGGTAAGTAGTATCATCGCTGTAGTCATTATTAAATTTTAATACCGAGGAAGCTCATGAACGCAATACCCATGAGTCCTGTGATGATGAAAGTGATACCTACACCGCGCAATGGCCTGGGAATGTTGCTGTACTCTTGCAGACGTTCACGGATAGCGGCAATAGCCACAATCGCAAGCAACCATCCGATACCCCATCCCATGCCGGCGCAGCAAGATTGCCAAGCCGAGGTGAAGCCTCGCTGCTGCATGAACAGGGAACCACCGAGGATGGCGCAGTTCACGGCTATCAAGGGAAGGAAGATTCCAAGCGAAGAATACAGCGCGGGGCTGAATTTCTCAACAGCCATTTCCACAAGTTGGGTAAACGAAGCGATCACAGCAATGAACATGATGAGTGAAAGGAAGCTCAGGTCGACACCGGCATATTCGGGACCGAGCCATTCCAAAGCTCCGGCTTTCAGCACATAATTCTCAATCATATAGTTGATAGGGAGGGTTATAGTGAGCATGAATGTCACTGCCGCGCCAAGCCCCAAAGCTGTCTTTACGTTCTTGGACACCGCAAGGAAGGAGCACATACCCAAGAAGTAGGCAAATATCATGTTGTCGACAAATATCGACCTTATGAATAGATTTAGATTTTCCATATAGTAGCCTGAGGTTTATTGTTCTTGTAAATCTTTATTGTAAGAACGGTGAATCCAGATGATGCATCCCACCACGATGAGCGCCATAGGGGGAAGAATCATGAGACCGTTGTTGGCGTAACCATGCTCATACCAGCTCTGCGGTATAATCTGGTAGCCCCATAGCGAACCGCTGCCAAGCAACTCGCGGAAGAATGCTACAATCACAAGGATAATGGTGTAGCCTAATCCGTTGCCGACACCGTCAAGGAACGAAGGCCAGGGACGGTTGCCCATGGCGAAAGCCTCAAGTCGACCCATGAGGATACAGTTGGTTACGATAAGGCTTGTGAACACTGACAGCTGCTTGCTCACATCGTACTGATAAGCCATAAGCAACTGATTCACGATTACCACAAGACCGGCTACCACCACAAGCTGCACGATGATTCGGATGTTGGTGGGGATTGTGTTACGGAGGAAGGAAATGATGACATTGGAGAATGCCATGACGGCGATTACCGCCATTCCCATCACAAACGCTGGTTCAAGTTTAGCTGTTACCGCCAAACAAGAACAGATACCCAATATCTGGACAATTACGGGATTATCCTTGGACAACGGGTTGAAAAGTACTGTCAAATTTTTGTTTGTAGCCATGGATTATTCTTGTTTAGAGGTTAGATTTTCCAAGAATGCAGTGTAACCGCCCAAGCAGTTGGAAATCATGGACTCGACACCTTTGGAAGTGATAGTTCCGCCTGAAATCGCATCCACATAATCTTCACCGTTGGAGGGCGATTGACCCGCTTTCATGACAGCGATGGGCAAGAAATGATTGTTCTTAATCAAGTTCAAGCCTTCAAACTGCTTGCTGAACGCAGGTTTCTCTATTTCAGCTCCAAGTCCGGGAGTTTCGCCTTGATGGGCGAAATAAGCTCCGTAGATGGTGCTACCGTCAGAGTTGACCGATATATATCCCCAGATGGGGCCCCACAGTCCGGCTCCGTACAACGGAAGGATGTATTTCACATCGCCGGGAGCCAAAGTGCATTCATAGACCGGAAGCAGACGTTCATCGACGGGCTTTTTGCTTTCATTGCCCACATTCACGTCGAATGCGTTGCCTTCCACTTCCTCACCTTTTGAGTTGATGATGAACTGGCGGGTTATGTAGCGGTCGAAATCAGCAATCACCTGGTCCTTTGCAGGAGTGAGATTGACTGATGTAAGAATCTGTTTCATTTTGTCAGCGTTAGCGTTGGCTGTTTGCTGGGGTTTCAGCGACAGTGCTGTAAAAGCTAATGCTGCACCCATCACTATCACAAGTATAATGATGTATATAATAGTGTAAGAATTACTTTGCTTATTCATAATTATTCAGCTTTAACTTTTAGACGACGTTGACGCATACGGATATTGGATTCAACCACGCAGTAGTCAATGAGCGGCGCGAAGGCGTTCATGAGCAGCACTGCAAGCATGGCTCCTTCTGGATAACCGTTGTTATAGGTGCGGATGAGGATGGCAAAGACGCCCACCAGGAATCCGTAGATGTATTTACCGGTATTGGTGCGTGCCGCAGTCACGGGGTCAGTAGCCATGAACACAGCGGCGAAAGCGAATCCACCGAGCGACAGCTGCTCAAGCGGAGTGAGCATTGACGCGGGATAGGTGGCGGTGGGGAACGAATGGGCTATAAGCGACATCACAAAGCCGCCGACAAACACCGACAGCATGATGCGCCAGCTTGCTATGCCTGTAAGAAGAAGGATAGCCGCGCCGATGAGGATGCACAGAGTGGATGTTTCACCCACCGAGCCGGGGATGAGTCCAAGGAATATGTCCCAATAGTCAAGCGGCTGTCCCACGGTCGAGGTCAACTGCATAGTGTCGCCCACATGGGTGGCAACCTGACCGAGAGGAGTGGCTCCGGAGAAACCGTCCACGACAGCGCCTTCGCCTATTCCGCAGATGCTTTCAGTGGGGACAAACACATTGTCGCCGCTCATCTTGGACGGATAAGAGAAGAACAGGAACGCGCGGGTGGCAAGCGCCACATTAATTATATTATAGCCGGTGCCTCCGAAAATCTCTTTCACGAATATCACGGAGAAGGCAGTAGCCACGGCAAGCATCCACAAAGGAATTTCAACGGGGCATATGAGCGGAATCAGTATACCTGACACCAGAAAGCCCTCTTGAATCTCTTCTTTGCGCCACTGGGCGATTATAAACTCGATTCCAAGACCTACCACATACGATATGACGATGCGCGGGAGCAGGGCTAAGAATCCGTAAAGCACCATGTCCCAGAACGGGAAACTGTTGTCCCCGATGGCAAGCCAGTGCTGGTAGCCGGTGTTGTATATGCCGAAAAGAAGGCACGGAACAAGGGCAAGCACCACAATGATCATGACGCGCTTGGAGTCAAGGCTGTCATGGATGTTAACCCCTGAAGTGGACGTGGTGGTGGGGGTAAACAAGAATGTCTCAAACCCGTCAAATACGGAGTGCAGGGATTGGAATCTGCCGCCCGGTTCAAACTGAGGCTTGATGTGATTTAAAAATTTTCTTAATGCTTTCACTTTATGATAGTGTTACGAGTTATATCAACTAAGTTCATTCCTAAGATAATCAAGACCTTCGCGAACAATCTTCTGAAGTTCAAGCTTTGAGGGGTCAACGTATTCGCACAATGCGAAATCGTCGGGTGTCACCTCATATATGCCAAGGCTTTCCATGCGTTCGATGTTGCGTGAAAGGATGGCTTTGATGAGATATTCCGGAAGGATGTCCATGGGAAGCACTTTATCGTAAAGACCTGACATGATCATGGCTCTGCGTCCACCGAGAATGCGTGCGTCGGGGCAAAACTCTTTTTTCTTGAAGAAATGTCCCGGGAAGGAGCGGTTGATGCTCATCTTCTGCGGCGACAATGATGCCCAGCCCATGAATTCATCGTAATCGTCGCCTTCGCCTATCACAGTAATCTGATAGTAGGGTAGGCGTAGATAGCCGTCAAGCGACACCGGATGACCTGTAAGGACGTTTCCTGAGATTATGCGGTGGTGCTTTTCGGGAAGATGTTCGTTTTTAAGCAGGTCGGATATGGGAGTGCCGTATACGCACTTTGCGTAATAGGGCTTTTCGATAAGGCATCCGGTCACTGCCACTACGGAATCCATGGTGAACTTGCCTGTGCTGATGAGTTGACCTATCTTTACAAGTGTAAAGGTGTTGAGCATCCACACTACATCGCCCTTGTTGACCGGCTTGAGGTTGCAAGCCTGGATGCTGGGGTTACCGGCGGGGTGGGGACCATGGACGGTGACTATTTCGGCGTTGTTGAGGTTAGCGAGCGGGCTTCCTTCGCGTACACTTATATATATAGTGCCGTCAGTAAGTTTCTTTAAGAAGTCCACGCCTGCCTGCGCCAGCTTTTCCTGTCCCGAAATCCATCGGTCAGGTTCCGGAGCAAGCGGAGCACTGTCAAATCCGGTGATGAATATGTCGCGAGGAGCTACCCCCGGACGAGGGACTATATTATAAGGTAGCTGCCGCATCAACGCCCATAGTCCGGAGTCGAGCAGAATGCGCTCCGAAATGGTGCGGTCGCCGCCTTTCTGTACCGGGACGCTGATTTCCTCGGCGTTGCCTGATGATGGATTAATCACGATGCGTTCGAGCTTCCTTCGTTCGCCCCTTACCACTGCCTCCACGGTTCCGCTCACCGGCGACACTATTTTTATGTCGGGGAACTGCTTGTCGTGGAACAATGGGTCGCCTGCCTTGATCACATCTCCCTCTTTTACATCCACTTTCGGCACAATGCCGGGATAGTCATCGGGGGTGATGGCACACTTTGACGCGCTGACAGGAGTCACTGTGAAATCAGCGATTCCTCCTTGCAGGCGTATGTCCAAACCTTTTTTTAGATTGAGAGTGGTTGCCATATGGTGAAAATAGATTAGAATTTCATTGCAAAGTTACCTTTTATTTTTATAAGTTCTTAACAAGTGGTGAAAAAAAACATAAAAATCGGCAATCAGGAATACTAAAACCTGATTTTTTCAGTATTAATCAATAAACATGGGTGCTCGGACCGCATGAACCGGAAAGGAACTCATGTATTTTTAAGATATGCTTTACAACATAAAATTGGACATTATGTTGACCATATCAAACAAAATATTAAAATAAACTTAACAAAATTTGGTGGGAAAAAAATATAATAATAAATTTGCATTATGATTTGCCGTGCATAGCGGTGACATCATGCATCTGTTTTTGGCAAGTTGCCTTGCATGAAAACTATATTAAATTAACCATAAATCAAAATCTTTTTTAATAACATTAATTTTATTCTTTCAAAAAATTATGGAAAATCAAAAACCTGTAGGAGCCGCTCAGGCTAAACAACCTAAAGTTGAAGGTTCTAATGTTCGCGGTATCAAGAATGCATTCTTGGTTATCTGTGCTTGTTTCATCGTGGCAGTGTGCTTGTTCATCTTCTGGTTTGGACATGACTCTCACTTCGACGAAGCCGGTCACCCGCAAGATCTCTGGGGAACTATCTACAAAGGTGGTTTCATCGTACCTATCCTTCAAACTTTGTTCCTTACCGTTATCGTTCTTTCTGTTGAACGCTGGATCGCTCTTTCAAGCGCAAAAGGTAAAGGTAGCATCTCTAAATTCGTAGCCGGTGTAAAGGCTTGTCTTCAGAAGAACGACATCGCTGGTGCTCAGGCTCTTTGCAAGAAGCAGAAAGGTAGTGTTGCCGCTGTGGTTTCTGCCGCTTTGGTTCGCTACGAGGAAATGGACAAGAACACCATCCTTTCAAAAGAACAGAAAATCGCAACTCTTCAGAAAGAAGTTGAAGAAGCTACCGCACTTGAGATGCCGGCACTTCAGCAGAACCTCCCGATCGTTGCAACTCTTACCACTCTCGGTACACTTGTCGGACTTCTCGGAACTGTGATGGGTATGATCAAATCATTCCAAGCTCTTGCAGCATCCGGTGCTCCTGACTCAACTGAACTTTCTACCGGTATTTCTGAGGCGCTTATCAATACTGCCTTCGGTATCGCAACTGGTGCATTCGCAGTTATCTCTTATAACTTCTACACCAACAAGATTGATAATCTTACCTACGCTATCGACGAAATTGGTTTCTCAATTGTGCAAACATTTGCAGCAACTCACTAATCCATTGTTTTTCAATATTAATCCTTTAATTTAAAGAAGAACAATGGGAAAAGTAAAACCAAAAAGAAAGAGCACTCTCATCGACATGACCGCGATGAGTGACGTGACCGTTCTTTTGCTTACTTTCTTCATGTTGACCTCTACATTCCTTCAGAAGGAGCCTGTGACCGTGCTCACTCCGTCGTCAGTGTCGGAGCAGAAAGTGCCGGTGACTAACTTGGCTACCATCTTGATTTCACCGGAGGGAAAAGTCTTCATGTCACTTGCCGGTGACGCTGACTCTACCTATTCAAGCGAAAAGATGAGAGCTGAACTCCTTACTAATGTTGTTGCGAAGTATAACAAGCTGAATCCAAGTAAGCAAATTGAACTGAAACCATCGCAAGTAGCAGCTTTCTCTAAAATGAACATGGTGGGATACAAGCTCTCCGAATTGCCTAAATTCTTGAGCGAAACCCAGATGCATCAGGACGAACTGCTTACCGACCCGAACAACCCCGCTGCGGGTATTCCTCTTGACGACAACAAGGACCGTAACCGTCCTAACGAGTTCCAGATGTGGATAGATGCTCTTTTCGAGTCGTCCAATCCTAATCTTGTGAGCGCAGTCAAGAAAGGTGAAGGTATAGCTGTAAAAGCTGATAAAGATACTCCTTATAGCACTGTTCACAACGTACTTGACAACCTCCAGACTATGAAGGCTAACAAGTTTAGTTTGATGACTGCTCTTAAAACTGAAAACGACTAATCGACATGGCACAAATAGAACAATCCGACGGCGGCAAGAAAAAGAAAAAAGGCGCCCAGAAAAAGATGCAGATCCACGTGGACTTTACTCCTATGGTGGATATGAACATGCTTCTGATCACGTTCTTCATGCTTTGTACCACTATGATTAAGTCTCAGACCCTCAACATTTCTCTCCCTTCTAATGAGAAAGTTGAACAAGAGCAACAGAACAAAGCTAAAGAATCACAGGCTGTCACCCTTATTCTTGACACCGAACGTGATGAAGAAGGTAAAGTGAAATTTGACCCCGAAACCGGTAAACCGGCTCACATCGTATATTATTACATGGGTAAGCCGGAGGTTGCTGACGAAGACCACGATGGTCTTATCGACAACTCTAACCTTAAGGTAGAGAAGTTCATCGGTAACCAGAATGGTGAAACCCAAGGTATCAGAAAGATTCTTCACGATAAGAATAAAACTGTACTTGAAAAGATCGACTTGCTGAAAGCTCAGTGGAAGAACAAAGAAATCACTGACGACCAGTACCAGGCTCAGGCTAAGGAAATACGTAATGACTCTACTATTACCGACCGTCCTGTAGTTATTATCAAAGCCGGTCCTAACGCTTCTTGGGAAAGCCTTATCGGTGCTCTTGACGAAATGCAGATCAACCAGATCTCTCGTTACCAGATTGACAATATCAACGCTGTGGATTCAGCCTTGATTTTCGATTATCTTGCTAAGCATCCTCGTAATTAATGATGATATCTATATGTTTAACTGTTAAATTGTAAAGAAAATGGCAAAAGATGTAGATCTTTCATCAAAAGAATGGCGCGATATAGTCTTTGAAGGCAAAAACAAAGAGTTCGGCGCATATGAATTACGTAAGGAATCGGATGCTCGTCACAATAAAGCAATGATTGTTGTTGTAATCATCATCATCATTGCATTCTTGATACCTCTTTTGATTGACACCGTGTTACCGAAAGCTGAAGAACGTCCCGAGGACGAAATCGAGCAGACTATGGTGAACCTCGGCAATGAAGTAGAAGAGGAAGAAGAGCCCGAAGAAGAACAAGAACGTTATGAGGAAGAAAAGCCCGAAGTGCTTCCCGAAGAAGTACTCAACACTGTGAAGGTAACTGAGCTTGCCATCGTTGAGGACGACAAGGTAAACGCTGAGGACGAAATCAAGACTCAGGACGAACTTCAGGAAACTACTACCGCTTTCGGTCAGACTGACTTCGATAAAGGTACTGATGACCGTAACGTCGTTCGCGAATACAAGGATGAAATCGTTGTGGAAGAGAAGAAGCCGGTTGAAGAGAACAAGGTGTTTACTGCAGTTGAGCAGATGCCTCAGTTCCCCGGTGGTGACGCTGAATTGATGAAATATATCCAGAAGAACTTGAAATATCCTCCTGTAGCTATGGAGAATAATATTCAGGGTCGTGTGGTTGTTCAGTTCGTTGTGACCAAGACCGGTAAAATCGGTGAAGTTAAAGTGGCTCGTAGTAAAGACCCCGACTTGGATAAAGAAGCAGTCAGAGTGGTTAAGACTCTACCTGACTTCATTCCGGGTAAGATGAATGGTCAGGCTGTGGCTGTATGGTACACATTGCCTATCACATTCAAACTCCAGGGAGTATAATAGGAAACACTTCCAAAGTATATGTAAGAAGCCGGCGATTTCGTCGGCTTCTTATTTTTTATGTGGACAAGTGATGGCAATGCGGGTAGGACTATTGACTGTTTATAACATAAGTTTCTTAAATTATTGCAAAAAAAGTTGAAAACACTTATGGGAGTTGACGAAAATTCATTTGTTTTAGCTAACTTAGCAAGTGATTACTTAAATCGATAAAATTATGAGCGACGATCAAGAAATGAATGTTTTCGATGAGGATGAAGCTATAAAATTCATCCGTAACTATATGCCTGCCGATAAGCGCGACTTGTACTCCGATGATGAGATACTGAATATCATCGACATGATTTGGGACTATTACGAGGACCATGGATTGCTTGAGCTTCCTGCCGACGAAGATGACTCTGCCGACGATACTCCACAATTGTCCGATATACTCGCTTATGTGAAGAAGATGCTGTCCAAGGATAAACTGGCGGTAGTGGATAAGGAAGATGTGCATCTTATCGTGGAGGCGGAACTTGCTTATGAGAAATCTATTGAAATTTGATTGATTCCCTTACGATAAGCATGAAGATCTCAGTAAAATCATTTATTGTCACAGTACTGTGCGCATGTTTTGCATGTGCTCCGGCGGCGTATGGTCAAGGCATATTCGGAAAAATCAAGAATAAAATCACATCCTCCGTTTCACCCAAGAAGAATCAGAAGCAAGATAAATCGGACGTTGACATAATGGAGTTGTCGCTTGACGATAACATCCTCCTGCCGCAGGTGCCTGAAAAGCAGCATGAGATAGTGGCTAACCACATGAACGCTCTCGCCAAGAAACTTGCCAAACGTAAAAAGGAGCGTGTCGAAACCATGCGCGACGGCGAAGTGGTGGTGACAACAATACGCACCGACCTCCTTTTTGCTCCGAATGACACCGCTTTGAATTATCGGGCGCAGGAGTTTCTGCAGCCCTATGTCGATTTGTTGAATCAGCGGGGAATGTACAAAATCCTGATTGTCGTTCACACTGACAACACCGGATCGGAGAATTACACTGACAATCTCAGTGTGGCGCGTGTGAATGCGGTGTACGACTGGATGAATGCCCGAACTGAATCGGACCGTCTTGTGTCCTATGGTATGGGGGCGACTGACCCGCTAAAACCGAATAATTCGTATGCTGACCGTTCAGCCAACCGCCGTCTCGAAATCTATATAATCCCTGACAATTTTGCTCTGGAGATGGCAAAATCGCAACTGCTGACTTACTAAAACAAATTTAAATAATAAACCAAAAATGAAAATTCTTAATTTTGCTGCCTGTGCAGCATCGATTCTTGCCGTTTCTTGCGGACCTACCGAAGGAAAAGGCGGTGCTTTTACGCTCACTGCCGATGTGGACAGTACCCTTAACGGAACTGTGGCGTACATTATCAATTATGACACAAGCGACAAAATTGACAGTGCTGTCGTGGCTGACGGAAAAATCTCTATTAACGGAAACATCGACGTGCCCACTTTGTCGCGTATCGTTGTTGAAGGCCGTAGAGGACCCACATTCATCACCGAAGCGGGTAATATCGTTATTGACTCCACTATGACTCCCAAAGGCACTCCGCTTAATGACATTTTTGTAAAATACCGTGCTGAAGAGGATTCTGTGCTTGCCAAGCTATATAAGGCAGACTCCGATTCTTTGAGCGGTGTCTACGAGCAAGAGTATTATTCTTTGGTTAATAAAACCATGGAGGCGAATAAGAATAACCCTATAGGGTATTATGCTTTGCTGAATGTGGTATATGACTTCAATGCCGCCGAACTTGACAGCGTTCTTGCCATCTATCCTGACTATAAGAATTACCAACGTATCTCCAAAATCGTAGAGAGCAAAAAGCGTGAAGCAGCCACTGCTCCCGGAAGTGTGTTTGTGGATTTTGAAGTGGCTGACGGCGATTCCATCTATCGACTCAGCGACTATGCAGGTAAAGGAAAGTATCTGTTGGTTGACTTCTGGGCAAGCTGGTGCGGACCGTGCCGCCGCGAGATGCCGGTGATTAAGGAATTGTACGAAGAATTCGGACCCCAAGGTCTTGACGTGCTTGGAGTGGCTGTATGGGACGAAAAAGAAAACTCTCAGAAAGCTATCGAACAGCTTGAGCTTCCTTGGAACATGATTCTAAATGCACAGACCATTCCTACCGACCTCTATGGTATCGTAGGCATTCCCCACATCATGCTCATCGACCCGCAGGGAGTGATCGTGAACCGTGGAATGCAGGGCGAGGAATTGAAGCGTGTGGTGAGAGAAGCCATGACTGCTCCTGCTGAACAGCNNAGGCTAACGCTTCAGAAACCACCTCTTCAGACGATGCCAGTTTAGTAGAACTATAACATAAGCCACCAAGGCTCCGATGGTATCAGCCTCAAAGTCCTTCATGTCTTTGCCGCGTCCCATGTCCATCCAGTCTTGTAAAAGCTCTATCAGCCCCCCAAAGGCTATAGTTATGATTAGAAACACGGACAGGGTTCCCACAGGAATCCTGTCCTGCTTTTTATGGCATACCCTGAAATAGTCGAATGACAAGCATAACATCACACCGAACATCATAATGCCGTGCACAAGCTTGTCCATGCCTTCAAACCATGGAATGTCATTGTCAGGCAACGGCTGTGGCATGAGGGTTAAATAAAGTACAGCCGCCACTACTATTACGGTGAATATCCATCGTGGTGTTTTGTCTAAAAGTCGTTTTATACTCATTTTGATAGCGTTATTTAACAAATCGGATACAAAATTAGTGAAAATGCTATAATTATTTATCTAAATTCTAATTCTGCGGAATGTTTTTGCTAAATTTGCAGTTTAAATGACGTAAAAATTCTACATTTTTTAATATCTATGGCTGTAAAAGCGAAATTTGGAAGTAAAATCGGACTTATTGCTGCTACTGTAGGTTCTGCTGTCGGTCTTGGAAATGTATGGCGTTTCCCTGCCGAGACGCAGGCTAATGGCGGTGCGGCTTTTCTGTTGGTTTATATTATATGTGTGTTTATCCTCGGCATTCCTGTCATGGTCGCTGAGTTCTCTCTGGGCAGAGGGGGCAACAGTGATGCCGCCGGAGTGTTCAGCAAGCTGTCGCCGGGGAAGAAATGGTGGATAGTGGGTGCTGTTGCTATCTTGGCTTCTTATCTCATCATGTCGTTTTACATGGTTGTAGCCGGATGGACACTTGAGTATCTGTGGCAGTCCATAACCGGTTCTCTTTACAGTATAGCCTCCGCCGGTGATTCGGGAGTGCTTGAACAGCATTTTCTCCATAAGATGCAGGATTATATCATGCGTGACACGCAGCCGCTTGTAATGACTTATATAGTGCTGCTGATTAATCTCGGAGTTCTTATCATGGGAGTGCAGAAAGGTATAGAGAAAGCATCCAATATACTTATGCCGATACTGTTTGTCATCCTGTTGGTTTTTGCCACGGTGTCGGTCATGCTTCCAAAAGCAGGGGAGGGGCTTGCTTTCTTCCTAAGTCCTGACTTTTCCAAAGTGACTCCTCAGGTCATAGTGAATGCTCTCGGACAGGCTTTCTTTTCGTTGTCGCTCGGTATGGGTATACTCATCACTTATTCGAGTTATTTCCCGTCCAAGACCAATCTTGGAAAGACCGCGTTGACAGTTTCGTTGCTCGACATGCTTGTGGCTGTGCTCATGGGTGTCATCATATTCCCGGCTGTTATGTCGTTCGATCTCGACAATCAGTCCCTTGAGGGTGCCACTCTGGTGTTCGTGACCCTTCCGGAGGTGTTTATGCAGATGCCTTTTACGCAATTCTGGTCCACATTGTTCTTCCTTTTGCTTCTTGTGGCTGCTTTGTCGTCTACTATATCCCTTGCCGAGGTTTCGGTAGCTTTCTTGCAGGATCATTTTAAGATGCCGCGCGTTAAAGCATGTGTGTGCGTAATCGCGCCGCTTTTTGTGCTAAGTTCGCTGTGTTCTCTCTCGCAAGGCTCTTTAAGCCATATACTGATTTTCGGACGTAACATTTTCGATTTCCTTGATTTCTTTGCCACCAATCTTCTTCTCCCTCTTGTGGCATGCGGGACATGTGTCTATCTGGGATGGTTCGCTCCTAAAAATTTGTGCCGGAAAGAGGTCACTAACCATGGAGCTTTGTCGCCATGGACTTATAATATAGTGTTCCCTCTCATCCGGTATGTCGCTCCGGTTCTTATAGCCGTGGTGCTGTTTATGAATATATAATCTTTATCTTAAAAATACGTGACAATTGATGGAAAATAAAAGAGTCCAGTTCGGGACAAAATTTGGAGTCATCGCCGCTACCGTGGGGTCAGCGGTGGGACTCGGCAACATCTGGCGTTTCCCCTACGAGGCAGGTGTGCATGGCGGCGGAGCATTTCTTCTTGCCTATGTGTTTTTTATTCTTATTATAGGTATTCCGGTAGTGTGCGCCGAGTTTATCATGGGGCGTTCCACACGCCGCAATATATTTGGCGCGTTCAGAATGCTGCACGCGTTTAAGCAATGGGCGTGGGTGGGCTACATGGGTATTATAGCGTCGATTCTGATTCTTTCGTTCTATTCGGTCGTTGCCGGATGGACTATTGAATATTTTGTGAAATCGGTTATCGGATCGTTACATGAAGTGGATGCCGAGCAACGTCATGCTATGTTTGAGTCATTCTCTACCGGTTACCGTTCACTTGTGTGGACTCTTGTGTTCCTTGGCATAAATTCTATGATTCTGCTCCGTGGAGTGCAGAAGGGTATAGAGCGGGTGTCTAACATTCTCATGCCGCTGTTGTTTGTGATTCTTATAGTTTTTTGCATCAACTCTCTCCTTCTACCCAATGCTTCGGAAGGACTGAAATTCCTGTTCTACCCTGATTTTTCCAAGCTGAATTCATCGGTTCTGCTTGGAGCTATGGGACAAGCTTTCTTCTCGCTGTCCCTCGGGCTTGGTACTATGTTGGTGTATGCAAGCTATTTCTCGGACAATACTCCCCTTGTGAAGAGCGCATCCATCACCGCGTCGCTCGATACTCTTGTGGCGTTCCTTTCGGGTATCATAATTTTCCCTGCCGTTTTCTCATTCGGAAAAGAGGCTGCGGCGGGCCCGAAGTTGGTGTTTGAAGTCCTTCCCGATATCTTCGCTCAGATGCCGGGCGGAATCATATGGTCGTCGTTGTTTTTCTTCCTGTTGTTTCTGGCATCGCTTACCTCTACCATATCCATGAGTGAAATAAGCATCTCGTTCTTCTGTGAGCAATTCGGTATTTCACGCAAGAAGTCGGTAATTTTGAGTACTGTGATAGCCATGGGACTTGGTTCTTTGTGCGCGCTTTCATTCGGTTCGCTGAATGACGTGAAGATTTTCGGAATGACTATCTTCGATTTGTTTGACTACACCACGAGCAACATCATGCTGCCGTTAGGCGGTATGCTCATCTCTATTTTTGTGGGATGGTTTATGGACCGCACTATTGTGCGCCGGCAATTGGAAGGAGTAGGCACAATTAAGAACAGCATATTCCGTCTTATCGTCTTTTGCCTCCGCTATGTAGCTCCGTTAGGTATAGGACTTGTGTTCTTGGGAGGACTCGGTGTGATATAATCGAATTATATTGCAGATATAAAAGCACAGCCGCAAGCATGTTATTAAATGCTTGCGGCTGTGTTGTTATTATAGGCAATTATCTTGTATTAGCTGAGAAGTGATGTCAGTTGATCCAAGTCGAGGGTGTTTTGTTCGCCTGTCAACATGTTTTTGACTGCGATTGTGCCGTTATTTAGCTCGTCTTCGCCTATCATTGCCACATAAGGAATGTTAGCACTGTTGGCGTAAGACATCTGTTTCTTCATTTTGGCTGTGTCGGGATATATTTCCGCTTTAATTCCATGTGCTCTAAGGTGCTTTATGACCTCAAGTGACCGCATGGATTCCTTTTCGCCGAAATTCATGAATATCACAGTTGTGGACTGGGTGATGTCCTGCGGATAAAGGTCAAGACCGTTGAGCACGTCGTATATGCGGTCGGCTCCGAAAGATATTCCTACTCCTGACACTCCAGGCATACCGAACACTCCGGTAAGATTGTCGTATCTTCCGCCGCCGGTGATAGAGCCTATGGCGAAATCGTTAGCCTTGACTTCTATGATAGTTCCGGTGTAGTAGTTTAGACCTCGTGCAAGCGATACATCAAGGTCGAGGTCGGCGCGAAGACCCAAACGAAGGGTAGCATCGATTACCGTGCGGAGTTCTTCGACTCCTTTTGCACCAACCGGGGTGTCACGCAGAACTTCTTCTATACGTGACAAACGCTCTTCCAGTGTGCCGTCAATCTGTAGAATTGGCTGCAAACGTGCTATGGCATCCTGCGACAATCCACGTTCGGCAAGCTCTTCATTGACTTTTTCTATGCCTATCTTGTCAATCTTGTCAATAGCCACGGTTATGTCAACGAGTTTGTCCGGCTCGCCTATCAGTTCAGCTATTCCGGCAAGCACTTTACGGTTGTTGAGTTTTATAGTGATGTTTACCTTAAGCCGAGAGAATACTTCGTCGATAAGTTGGAGCAATTCCACTTCGTTCAGCAGTGAATCGGAGCCGATAATGTCAGCGTCACACTGATAGAACTCTCTGTATCTGCCTTTCTGTGGGCGGTCAGCGCGCCACACCGGCTGAATCTGGAATCGCTTGAACGGGAATTGAAGCTCAGCGCGGTGCTGCACAACATAACGGGCAAAGGGCACTGTGAGGTCATACCTCAGTCCTTTCTCTGATAGTTGGGTGGTAAGTTTTCCCGAAGCTTCGCCGCTTTCAAGCAGGCTGCGGTCCACTCCATGCAGGTAATCGCCTGAATTAAGAATCTTGAACAGCAGTTTGTCGCCTTCTTCGCCGTACTTTCCCATGAGGGTAGAGAGATTTTCCATCGCCGGGGTCTCAATCTGGCTGAATCCGAAAAGATGGAACACTTCGCGGATTGTGCCGAATATATAGTTGCGGCGTGCCATTTCAGCGGGAGAGAAGTCACGCGTACCTTTAGGTATTGATGGTTTCTGTGCCATGTTTCTTCTTTTTATACTTTCCTATTAAAATTATACTGCAAAGATACACACTTATTTCTATATAAAAAAATTGCCCGCCTCTCCCTTCTACAGGGAAAACCGGACTAAAGCCAAAAGGCAAGTTTGTGATTCTAAAGATAGTTGTCTTATAGCGAATTAAAGTGAATGAGAAAAAATACTTACTTCACTTTAATCTCAACCTTAACCTCTTCACAGAGCTCTTGGATGAGCCTGTTGCCTTTGTCCTTAGTTCCTTAAAAATATATGTGTAAAATAATTGTTCAGTCCAAGGATAATGCAACAAGGTGTCTCTATTTTGGCGCAAAGTTAAAACTAATTTCTTTCTATACCAATTATTTTGTTGCTAAAAATTAAATTTAGTGTAATTTTTAACGTTTCGGAGTGAACTTTTGTTTCGCGGAAACTGTTTAATGCTATTTCTAAGGAAACATCAATAGGTTTTCCTGTCGCATTTGTACGGTCAAAATGGGCTATAAAACGCATGAGAAGGCAAAAAAATGCATTTTTTGTATAAACTTTTAATGAATATCGCTTGTTTTTTGAAATAAAGAAGTTAACTTTGCAATGTTTTCAACGAACAAGTCGATATAATTACAGTTGCGTGGCAACACAATGAATTCAATCGACAACTATTCCAATAATGTTTTCAATCCTTCTCCGCTTAGGCTGACAGTAGGGACTGTGTTCTGCTTGTGATAGCTATGCGGTAATTATGATAATAATTTAATATTTTTATTTTGATGTATAATATCGAAGATTTGTATAACGCCACTGAGAAAGAACTGAATGACATAGCTCAAAGCTTGGGAATCAAAAAGACAGGTTCTTTATCGCAGGAAGAGTTAATATATGCAATTCTTGATCAGCAGGCTGATGTAGCAGCGACTACAAAACCGGCAAAGAAGAGAGGTCGTAAACCCGCTCCAAAGAAGGAGGGTAATGACGACGCTAAGGCTGCTCCACAGGCGACTGCGGAAGAAGCCGAAGATACCGCTCAAGTAACTGATGCTGACAGCAATCAACAAGAATCACCTGTCGTGAACGAAGCGAGTGAAGAAGGACCGCAGCAACCGACTCCCAAACGGAAACGGGGAAGACCCAGCAAAAATGATAAAATGGCTCGTCAGCAGCAGGATAAGAACAACGCTAAGGAAAATAACACTTCCGAAGAAGCGGCTCCCAGTCCCGAAGAAGCCAAGACTGATTTAGCTCCTAATGACGCGCCGGCACCCGTGACCGATGTGCCTGAACTTCCCTTAAAGGAGACAGAAGCTCCCGCATTACTGCCGGAAGCAAGCGACAAAGAAGAAAACATTATGCCCGATAACTCAGAACCCAAATTGCTGCCGCCGTCGGATGAGACGGTTGAGACTGTAGAGGCAGTGACCAATAATAATCCCGCACCGGAATCACCCAAAGATAAAGAAACAGCTAACCCTGAAGGTAATCAGCCTCAGGTCAAGGCAAGCACATTCGGCTCATTCTTCCGGAGTGAGCGTAAATTCGTTCCTCGTTCTCAGCGGGAGAAGGAAGAGGCTGCAGCAGCAGCTAAACTTGCCGAGGCATCGGCTCCTATCGTAATCCAAGAGCCCGGACCTCAGATGCAGCAACCGCAACAGCATCAGCAGCAACAACATCAAGGTAAGAAAAATAAGCGTAACCGCAACAATAATAACCAGAATAATTCCAATTATCAGAATCAGCAGCCGGTGGAACCGCCTATGCCGCAATATAATTTTGACGGCATCTTGACCGGTTCGGGCGTTCTTGAAGTGATGCCTGACGGTTACGGATTCCTGAGAAGCAGTGACTACAACTATCTATCTTCGCCTGATGACGTATACGTGACCCAAGCTCAGATTAAGCTGTATGGACTTAAGACAGGCGATGTAGTGGAAGGATGGATTCGTCCTCCAAAAGAAGGGGAGAAGTATTTCCCGCTTGGAGAAGTGTTGAGCGTCAATGGACGTTCTCCCGAGTTTATCCGCGACAGAGTGCACTTTGAGCATCTCACTCCATTGTTCCCTGACGAGAAGTTTGACCTTACAGGCGGCTCAACATGTAATCTTTCCACCCGTGTAGTGGATATGTTCTCGCCCATAGGCAAGGGACAGCGCGGTCTTATCGTGGCACCTCCTAAAACCGGTAAGACCATCCTCCTCAAGGATATCGCCAACGCCATAGCCGAGAATCATCCTGACACCTATATTATAATACTTCTTATCGACGAACGTCCTGAGGAAGTTACCGACATGAGCCGCAGCGTTAATGCCGAAGTTATCGCATCCACTTTCGATGAACCTGCCGAGCGTCATGTGAAGATAGCAAGCATCGTCCTTGAGAAGGCAAAGCGCATGGTGGAATGCGGTCACGATGTGGTGATACTTCTTGACTCCATCACCCGTCTTGCACGTGCTTACAACACTGTGTCGCCTGCATCGGGCAAGATATTGTCAGGGGGTGTCGACGCTAACGCATTGCAGAAGCCCAAACGTTTCTTCGGAGCGGCACGTAACATTGAGAACGGCGGTTCGCTCACTATCATAGCTACTGCACTCACCGAAACCTCCTCTAAGATGGACGAAGTTATCTTCGAGGAATTCAAGGGAACCGGTAACATGGAGCTTCAGCTTGACCGCAAATTGTCCAACAAGCGCATATTCCCGGCTGTGGACATTATGGCATCGAGCACTCGCCGTGACGATCTTCTCCTTCGACCCGAAACATTGCAGCGCATGTGGATTCTTCGTCGATATCTCAGTGACCGGAATTCAGTGGAAGCAATGGAATTCATGCGCGACCAGATGGAAAAAACACGCGACAACGACGAACTCCTGCGTTCAATGAATGCTTAAACATAAAGTTAAAACCGTTTATCGGCTTATAGCCTTGATTGGAGCTATGTTCTTTATAGGATGTAGCTCCACAAAGCATGTACCTGAAGGTGAATATCTTGTCGAGAAAGTTGACATAAAAGTCAAGGACAATCAGGATATAACCTCGGCTGACCTTGTGAACTATCTGCGTCAGATTCCCAACCACAAAGTGTTGGGGTTCTGGAAAATGCAGCTTGGTACCTACAATATGTCGGGGAACGATACCACAAAGTGGTTCAACCGTTGGGTAAGGCGAATGGGTCAGCCGCCTGTCATATACGACCAGTCCCTTACCGATGCTTCAGTGTACCAGCTTACGCAGTCATTGATCAACCGCGGGTACATGGATGCCAATGTCGTGGCTGATACTGTGCTTGACCCTAAGCATAAGAAGGCTGAGGTGGTGTATAATGTCACTACCGGAGTGCCGCACTACATCGCCACCATTGACTATCACATTCCCGATTCGGCCATCGCGTCAATCTTCGATGCCAATAAAAGCGCCGTCACGATAAAACCGGGTGACCCGCTTGACCGCACACGTCTTGATGAAGAGCGTATACGCATCACGGAGTTGCTGAGGGAAAACGGCTACTACACGTTCAATAAAGAATATATTACGTTTTCTGCCGATACCGCCGCCAACTCTAAGGCAGTGTATCTGACTATGAACCTTCGTCCGCCGCGTTCTGCTTCAGGAGGTGACATAGCATGGGACAAGCAGGTGTTTTATGTGCGTGATGTGATTTTTGTGACGGACTACAGCCCGGGGGAGGATATCGACGAGACTCTATCCCTGCGTCAGGACACCGTTCGTTACCGAGGTATAGAGGCCCTTTACGGCAAGGACCATTACCTTCGCCCCAAGGTGCTATACGATGCCTGTTTTATAAAACCGGGTGAGTTATATAAAGCATCGGAGGTGAACCGGACCTATGAAGCGTTGAGCCGTTTCGGAATATTGCGCTACGTCAACATCGACATGCGCTATGTAGGAGCACGTGACAGTGTGCAGTGGCTTGATGCCTATGTGCTGCTGACACGAGGGAAGAAGCAAGGAGTGTCATTCGAGGTGGAAGGAACCAATTCCGAGGGTGACCTTGGGTTTGGAGTAGGGGTTACTTACCAGCACCGCAATCTTGCCCACGGCTCCGAACTGCTCACTACAAAACTTCGCACCAGCTACGAGAGCCTTTCCGGTGATCTGAGCGGACTGATAAACAACCGTTATATGGAATATTCCGGCGAAGTGGGCATAACATTTCCTGAATTCAAAGCTCCGTTTCTGTCAAGCGCATTTAAGAAAAGGGTGAGAGCTACTACCGAATTTGCCGTGTCGTTCAACTATCAGGAACGTCCGGAATATACCCGTATCATATCAGGCGCAGGATGGAAATACCGGTGGTCCAATCCGTCCAATACCCTTCGGCACCGGTTTGATCTTCTTGATATCAACTACGTCTATCTCCCCAAGAGTACACTGGACTTCATTGACCAGATAGCTCCTTCTAATCCTCTTCTTCGATACAGTTACGAAGATCACTTCATAATGCGTATTGGGTACAACTATTACCGCACCAACAAGCGGGTGATGGCTAACGCGTCGCTTAAAAACCGCACTTTCCAGCCACGGGTGTTCACAATCCGCGCCAACATAGAAACTGCCGGAAACCTCCTGTACGGAATATCGAAGATTACCGGACAGCACCGCAGCGACGGTGCCTACAAGGTCTTCGGGATACAATATGCGCAGTATGTGAAAGGGGAAGCTGACTATTCGTTTGTCAAGAACTTCGACAGCCGTAATGCTTTGGCGTTCCATGCCGGCGCAGGTATAGGGATTCCTTACGGCAACTCGTCGATGATTCCTTTTGAAAAACGTTTTTACGCAGGTGGAGCCAACAGCGTGCGAGGCTGGGGCGTGCGTACACTTGGACCGGGTTCTTACGATGCCCGGAATTCCGTGACCGACTTTATTAATCAGTGCGGTGACATAAGGCTGGACTTGAGCCTGGAGTATCGTGCCAAGATATTCTGGGTGTTTGAGGGCGCGCTTTTTGTCGATGCCGGAAACATATGGACCATACGCAACTATGAGAATCAGCCGGGCGGAATGTTTAAGCTCAATAAGTTCTACAAGCAGCTTGCTGCGTCTTACGGGATCGGGCTACGCATGGACTTTACTTATTTCTTGCTGCGTTTTGACCTCGGTATGAAGGCGCATAACCCGGCAAGGAATCAAGAGACATGGCCGTTGTTTCATCCTAAGTGGAGCCGTGACGCAGCATTCCATTTTTCGGTAGGTTATCCTTTTTAGAAAGTTATCCAGATATATGAAGAAATTAGTGATTTTTGATCTTGACGGTACATTGCTCAACACCATCGAGGACCTTGGGGAAGCAACCAACCATGCCCTTGAAAGGATGGGATTCCCGACTCATCCGCTTGCCTCTTATCCTTCCATGGTGGGCAACGGTGTAATGAAACTCCTTTCCCGGGCTGTCCCTGCCGGAAACTCCACTCCGGAGTGCCTTGAGGAGCTTCGAGGATATTTTAAGGAATACTATGACAGCCATTGCACCGAGCATTCCAAGCCTTATCCGGGAGTGCGCTCGTTGTTGCAGGATCTGCAGGATAATAATGTGAAAATGGCTGTGGCATCCAACAAATACCATTCAGCCGTGCAATTCCTGATTAATCATTTTTTCCCCGAGATAAAATGGGCTGCCATAGAGGGACAGAAGGAGGGTGTTCCGGTGAAGCCTGACCCTTCCATCGTGTTTGAGATACTCAATGAATGCCCCACGCCCAAGCAAGAAGTGCTTTATGTGGGCGATTCGGGAGTGGATATCGAAACAGCCCGTAGGGCATGTGTTGATTCAGTGGGAGTTACCTGGGGATTCCGTCCCATGTCGGAACTGAAAGCTTACCATGCTGACTATGTAGTGAACAATGCCGAGAACATTCTTGAAATCGTTATGGCGGAAAAGTAGTGTCAAAATGCAAAAAAAGTGTTAACTTTGCACTCGCTTATTGAAACTCCTCTCAATTAGTCGACGGGTATTAATTATAGGTATCAGATTTTAAATTAATTATATTGTAAAATTATGGATTGGTTAGGTCAGTTGCTTTCCCCCGGTAACACTACATTGGCAAGCACGATTCTGCTGTATTCTTTTGTCATAGCGGCAGGTGTGTGGCTTGGCAAAAAGAAGATTGGAGGAGTGTCCCTTGGAGTAACCTTTGTGCTGTTTGTAGGTCTTATTTTAGGACACTTCGGTTACGTTGTGGACAAAGAAGTACTTCATTTCATTCGTGAGTTTGGTCTTATTCTGTTTATATTCTCTATAGGTCTTCAGGTGGGACCCGGTTTCTTCTCTTCGTTCAAGAAGGGCGGAATGAGGTTGAATGGACTTGCCGCTTTGACAGTGTTGCTGAATGTGGCGATTGTGATAGCGATTTTCTACATTGACGGAAACACTTCCATCACGGCTCTTGTGGGTGTGATGTCAGGTGCTGTCACCAACACTCCCGGACTTGGTGCGGCTCAGCAAGCCATTCTTCAAGTGAACAGCGAGGCTTATGACCTGTCGCAGGAGATGGCTATGGGATACGCCGCCGCTTATCCGTTGGGTGTTATCGGTATCATCCTTTCGATGTTTGTCATCCGCGGTATCTTCCGCATAAAGACTCAGAATGAGATAAAGAAGATAGAGGAAGAAAACGACGCAAGTCAGCTGAAGCCATTCTTGGTTACTCTGAAAGTTACCAATCCCCTTGTGGATGGCAAGAATATGGTTCAGCTTCACGAAATCATAGGATGCAACTACGTTATTTCCCGTCTTAAGAATTCCTTAGGAGAGGTTATCATCCCTGATTCCTCTACTCAGGTGCATATAGGTGACCGCATATTTGTAGTGATGTCGGCTCATGACTTGGACAAATTTGAAACTGTCATAGGTCCCAAAGAGGACATGGACTGGGAAGCAACTCCGAGTCCGGTTGTTTCACGCCGAATCGTGGTTACAAAGAGTTCAATCAATGGCACCAAGCTCGGTTCACTCCGTCTAAGAATGGGATACCATCTTAACGCCACACGCGTGAACCGTGCCGGAGTCGATCTTCTCGCTTCGCCCAATCTTGTGCTTCAGATGGGTGACCGCCTTACAGTGGTGGGACAGGAAGCTGACATAAAGCGTCTCGCTGAAAAACTCGGTGATTCCACCAAGCGTCTGCATGAGCCTAATCTTATAACTCTCTTTATAGGTATATTCTTGGGAATTGTGGTGGGTTCTATTCCCATTATGTTCCCTGGAGTAAGTGTTCCCATGAAGCTCGGTCTTGCCGGAGGTCCTCTTGTGGTAGCTATCCTCATCAGCCGTTTCGGCTACAAGATAAAACTTGTCACCTACACTTCCACCTCGGCATCGTTGCTTATGCGTGAGATAGGTATCTGCTTGTTCTTGGCATCGGTGGGTATAGCTTCCGGAGCCAACTTTGCTTCGACCGTGTTTAACTACACCGGTATGTGGTGGGTAATATGGGGCTTCATCATCACCTTTGTCCCTCTTGTTATTGTGGGTTCTATAGCACGCGGAGTCTACAAAATCAATCTTCTCACTATAATGGGACTTTTCGGCGGCTCAATGACCGATCCCCCTGCGCTTGCCTATGCCAATAACAGCACCGGAAATGACGCTCCGGCTGTAGCTTACTCTACGGTATATCCATTGACGATGTTCCTCCGTGTGGTGGCTGCCCAGGTGCTGGTGCTGTGTCTTGCATGACAAATTTTGCATAATTATATATTTTAGTGTATTCCATCTCCCGTGTGGGAGGTGGATTTTTTTTGTATTGGCATTTTGCTATATATTTTGGCTGATTCTTTTTGGTTATAGTAAAAACATTTTATATCTTTGAGGAATTATAATGTAATTATAAACAAAAAGTAATTATGCTGTTTGTTAACCTTCCTGACAATACGGTGAGAAAACTTCCATTTTATCTTGCGATGGAAGAGTATCTGGCTCGTAATTTCAATGACGAGTTCTTCTTTATGTGGCAAGTTAACCCCACTGTTATCTTTGGAAGGAATCAGCTTATCGATTCCGAGGTCAACATCGATTATTGCCGGAGCCAAGGCATACAGATGTACCGGCGAAAAAGCGGCGGCGGATGCGTGTATGCCGACATGGACAATATCATGTTCAGCTACATCGTAAGCAGCGAGAGCGTGACCACTACTTTCAAGGAATATACTTCACGCATTGCCGAAATTCTCAGAACACTCGGCATTGATGCTTCAAGCACCGGACGTAACGATGTTATGATAGGCGACAGGAAAGTGTCGGGCAATGCTTTCTACCACATTCCCGGGCGAAGCATAGTGCATGGAACCATGCTATATGACACCGATGTTGAGAAAATGGCTAATTCCATCTCTCCCTCAGCGTCAAAACTTGAATCCAAGGGAGTGAGTTCGGTGAGGAACCATATCACTACCATCAAGGAGCATTGTGACATAGGCATCGAAGAATTTAAAAATTATGTCAAGAAACATCTGTGTGATTCGGAACTTACGCTGACTTATGCCGATGTCGAGGCAATAGAGGAAATAGCACGACCCTATTTCACGGATGAATGGATATTCGGCAAGAATCCACGGTGTACATTGCACCGTAATATAAGAATAGAGGGAGTGGGTGAATTTTTTGTCGATGTGCTTCTTCATAATGACGTGATAAAGGACATGAACATCACTGGCGACTTCTTTCTTGTGGGTGACCTGAGTTCTCAATTGATAGTGCCTCTTATAGGGGTGGCTTATACCGTCGAAGCGTTGCATGATGCAGTCAACCGCATCAATGTGGACGAAGTGGTGGCGGGACTTACTAAAGAAAATCTGTTAACTCTTCTAATAAACGATGGAAAATATCAAAAAGACTTGTCTGCATGACAAACATGTGGCTTTAGGTGCTCTTATGAGCCCGTTTGGTGGGTTTGACATGCCCATCCAGTACATTGGGATTGTCGAGGAACACAATGCGGTGCGCAATGCGTGCGGTGTGTTTGATGTATCCCACATGGGTGAAGTGAACATTTCGGGAAAGGATGCCGAGAAGTTTGTGAACTACATCTTTACAAATGACGTAACCGATGCCGAGATAGGCAAATGCTTTTATGGCATGATGCTCAACGAGGCAGGCGGAGTGGTGGATGACCTTCTTGTGTACAAGCGCGGTTCTGAATGCTTCTTTCTTGTCATAAATGCGTCCAACATAGATAAGGATGTTGCCTGGATAGAGAAAATAGCGTCTAAGTTTGATGTCAAAGTGGAGAATCTCAGCGAAGCGTTGGGCGAACTTGCCGTTCAGGGACCGGATGCGGAGAATGTTATGGCGCAGGTGCTTGGCATCAAGTGTGAGCATTTGGGATTCTATACTTTCGAGGAGATGGTTTATGACGGCGAGAATATCATTGTGAGCCGCACAGGCTATACCGGCGAGGACGGGTTTGAGATATACGCCTCCCATGAGGTTATCAACCGTGTGTGGGACGCTCTTGTCGCTTCCGGCAGAGTTCAGCCATGCGGATTGGGATGTCGTGACACACTTCGCTTTGAAGTGGGGCTTCCGTTATACGGAAATGAGTTAAATGACGAGACTTCCCCTCTTGAAGCCGGATTATCGATATTTGTGAAGCTTGACAAGCCTGAATTTATAGGAAAAGAACCTACCGCTAAACTCAAAGAAGCGGGAGTGAAGCGCAAGCTTGTGGGCATCGAGCTTATGGACCGGGCTATACCTCGCCATGGCTATGAAGTGCTGAATGACCGGGATGAGGTGGTTGGCACAGTCACTACCGGTTATCATGCCATATCGGTGGATAAAAGCATAGCGCTTGCCATGGTGGATGCCGCTTATGCCGCATTGGACACTCCGCTGAAAGTGAAAATCCGCAAAAAGACTTTCCCGGCTAAAGTGGTAAAAAAGAAATTCTTCAAGAAAAGCTATAAAAACTAATATAAACTTAACTTAAATACAATACAACTATGAGCAAAATTTATTATTCTCCGAGCCACGAATATATAAAAGTAGAAGGTAATACAGGTTATGTAGGCATCACTGACTATGCGCAGCATCAACTTGGCAATGTAGTGTATGTGGATCTTCCCGAAGTGGACGACGAAGTTGCCGCAGGTGAAGAATTCGGAGCTATAGAAAGTGTGAAAGCAGCAAGCGACCTTATTTCTCCTGTTTCCGGAACTGTGGTTGAGGTCAACGAGGCACTTGTGGACGAGCCGGGGCTAATCAACAAGGATGCCATGGACACATGGATTATTAAGGTAGAAATTTCTGATCCCGAAGAACTTAATAATCTGCTTGATGAGGATGCTTATAAAGCCATCTGCCACTAAGGGCGCATAAACTTTGTAGCTGTATGATGCATCGTTATTTTCCTCACACGCAAGAGGATATTGACTCAATGCTCAAAGCATGTTCCGTAGAGTCGCTCGACGATTTGTACGCCGATGTGCCTGAGCAGTTGCGCTTGCGCCATAATTATAATCTTCCTGAAGAGAAGAGCGAAAAGGAGGTGCGCGATTTCTTTAATCTGATAGGTGCCAAGAACCGGCAGCTTGTGTGCTTTGCCGGCGCGGGCTACTATGACCATTACGCTCCCGCCGTGATTCCGTCTATCATATTACGGTCGGAGTTCCTGACTTCCTATACTCCTTATCAGCCTGAAATATCACAGGGCACTCTGCAGTACATCTTCGAGTACCAAAGCATGATGTCAATGCTCACCGGGCTTGAAGTGTCGAACGCGTCGATGTATGACGGTGCCACTGCAGCAGCCGAGGCCATGATGATGACAGTCGCAAGCGCAAGGAAGAAGAACCGTGTGCTTGTATCGGCTACCGNNCGTAATGGTCATAGTAGCCCGCGCCCTACCGTATTGCCTCAGGTGAGGGAGGTGATGGCTACATACGCCCATTACCATGGCATCCAGCTTGATGTCATCGAAGAGAAAGAGGGTGTCACTTCACGTGATGATCTTGACGCTAAACTTGCCGAGGGTAATGTGGCTGGTGTGGTGCTTGCATCGCCTAACCGCTATGGTATAATCGAGGATTATACCGGATGGGCTGACGCTATCCACTCGTCTAAAGCTCTCATGGTGATTAACTGTGTCGCCTCGGCTTTAGGTGCCATTAAGACTCCGGGAGAGTGGGGTGCCGACATAGCTTGCGGCGACGGACAGTCATTAGGCATTCCGTTGAATTACGGAGGACCTTACATAGGATTCCTGTGCGCGACCAAGGCATTAATGCGTAAAATGCCGGGACGAATAGTGGGCGCAACTGTGGACGACAAGGGCAATAGAGTGTTTGTGTTGACTTTGCAGGCACGCGAACAGCACATACGCCGAGAGAAAGCCACCAGCAACATCTGCTCCAATCAGGGGCTTATGTCGCTTTACGTGACTGTCTACATGTCATTGCTCGGAGCCAAAGGATTGAAGGAAGTGAATGAACTGGGTTGCGCCGGTGCTCATTATCTTGCTGACAGGCTTATCGAGACAGGCAAAGTGAGCATGAAATATCCCGCAGCCCCATTCCTTAATGAATTTGTTGTCACCACTGATTTCAAAGTTGATGCCTTGATTAAAAAAGGTGTTGATGCCGGAATACTTTGCGGTGTTAAGCTCGCTGACAATGAACTTATGATAGCCGTTACCGAAATGCAGTCACGTGACGACATGGACCGGCTTGTGGCTTTGGTAAATAAAATGTAATATCCTCTCATTAATAATATTATGAATTCAAAATATTACGGGAAATTAATCTTTGAACATTCCCATAAAGGAAGGGGAGGATATCGGCTTCCTGATAATGGATGTCAAGATGCCATACATAAACTTCCGAGCGACCTGTTGCGTTCCGAAGTCCCGGCACTCCCTGAGGTAGACGAGCCTACTGTGGTGCGTCATTATACCAACATGAGCAATAATAACTTCGGTGTCGATACAGGCTTTTATCCGCTTGGGTCATGCACAATGAAGTATAATCCTAAAATAAACGAGGAAATGGCGGCTCATCCGTCATTCCGGAATCTCCATCCGTTGCAACCGGCGTATACAACCCAAGGCGCTCTGGAACTATACGATACTCTGCAGGGCTATCTGTCGGAGATAGGCGGTATGAGCCGTTTCACGCTCAATCCTTATGCCGGAGCCCACGGCGAATTGACTGGACTTCTTGTCATTAAAGCTTATCATGAGCAGAACGGTGACACCAAGCGCACTAAGGTCATAGTGCCTGATTCAGCCCACGGCACCAACCCGGCAAGCGCAGCTGTGGCGGGGTACACAATAGTTGAAGTAAAGAGCCGGGAGGACGGAACGGTGGATGTCAATGACCTTCGTCCGTTGCTTGATGACACGGTTGCCGCTATGATGATGACTAATCCCAATACTCTTGGAATATTTGAAAGCAATATCCCCGAGATAGCTGAGATTGTGCATAATGCCGGTGCTTTATTGTATTACGATGGAGCTAACCTTAACCCGATGCTGGGTGTGGCTCGTCCGGGGGATATGGGATTTGATGTCATGCACATCAATTTGCACAAGACCTTCTCCACTCCTCATGGCGGAGGCGGTCCCGGTGCAGGTCCTGTGGGCGTGAGAAAGGGTCTTGAACATTTATTGCCTAATCCGCAGGTCATAAAGCGAGATGACGGGACCTATGATGTTATACATGACGACAAGTCGTTGGGACGTGTCACCGGTACGCTTGGTAATTTTGCCGTATCGGCTCGTGCGTTGAGCTATATACTTTCTCTTGGTGCCGAAGGCGTGAAAATGGTGGGTCCGCTTGCCACACTCAATGCCAATTATATAAAGGAAGCGTTGCGTGACGACTATCTGCTGCCTATCGACCGTGTGTGCAAGCATGAATTCGTGTTTGACGGATTGAAGGATAAGAGCACCGGAGTCACTACCTTGAATGTGGCGAAGCGGTTGCTTGATTATGGATTCCATGCTCCTACAATCTATTTCCCCTTGCTTTTCCATGAATCGCTCATGATTGAGCCTACCGAAACCGAGAGCAAGGAGACACTTGACAGTTTCATTGAGGCTATGCACTCTATAGCTAAGGAAGTGAGGGAAACTCCCGACTTAGTGAAAAGCGCTCCTCATGACACTCCGATAAGCCATCCTGACGATACGGCTGCGGCATTGCATCCTGTGGTTACTTATAGTGAACTTATCGCTACAGAGTGAGATGAGAGAGTGTGATGTAATAATTATAGGTACAGGACCCGGCGGGATGGATGCCGCTGCATTGGCTCTTAAAGCCGGGCTTGATACCGTGGTTATCGAACGTGATTTACTGGGCGGCACTTGCCTTAACCGGGGATGTATACCCACTAAGGCACTGTGCCGTTCGGCAGCTGTAGTTCATGATGTTAGGAATAGTGCCGCGTTTGGTGTCGACATACCTTCGTTTTCGTTGAATTATGCCGCTGCTGCATCCCGTAAGGATGAAATTGTAGCGCAATTGCGTGAAAATGTGTCGTTGTTGCTGCAAAAAGCGGAGATAGTCAAGGGCGAGGCACGGTTTGTGTCATCGCATGTGCTGGAAGTGGACGGTGAGCAATACACTGCTCCGAAAGTCATCATAGCCACCGGCTCCAAATGTGCGTCTTTGCCTATTGAGGGTGCCGATTTGACCATCGACAGTGACGTATTACTGTCAATGACTGCGTTGCCGCGGAGCATGTGCATAATAGGGGGCGGTGTCATAGGGATGGAGTTTGCGTCTATTCTTGCCGCTTTTGGAGTTGAGGTTACCGTGGTAGAGTATTGTAAGGAGATACTGCCTAACTTTGACAAGGATATCGCCAAGCGGTTGCGCATGGCTCTTACAAAGCAGGGTGTCAAGATTATCACGCAAGCTCAGGTTACAGCCGTCAAGCCGGGAAAAACAGTGGAATATACTGCGAAAGGGAAGCCGGGCGAGATTGTTGCCGAGGAAGTCCTTATGGCGGTGGGTCGCCGTCCTGTTGTTCCCGACGGCGCACAGGAAGCGGGTATAGAACTGAACCGCGGAGCAATAAAAGTCAATGAGGAATTCATGACCTCCGTCCCCGGAGTATATGCCATAGGTGATGTAAACGCATCACTGATGCTTGCTCATGTGGCATCGGCACAGGCTGCGGCGGTGATGGGTCACAGGAAAAATCTGGAAGCGGTTCCTGCTGCTGTGTTCACTCAACCGGAGTGCGCGATGGTGGGGCTTACTGAAGATATGTGCAAGGAGAGAGGATTGAATGTTGTGACAAGCAAGGCTCTTTTCCGCGGCAACGGTAAAGCTGTGGCTATGGGCGAGACTGACGGCATAGCCAAAATAATAGTGGATGCCGACAGCCGAAAACTCATTGGCGCGCACATCTGCGGTCCTCATGCGGCTGATCTGATACAGGAGATAACGGTAGCGATGGTTGCCGGATGCACAGTGGATGACATTAAGCGTACCATCCACGGTCATCCAACTCTCGGTGAAGTCGTAGCTGCCGCATGTGAAATGCTCTAAATGGCTTTCCGAATTTGCATAATTGAATTTTTTTGCCGAAATTGCGGAATAATTAAAGCGAAACTACCATGTACGATAAAGATAAGGGGCTATATGTAGCCCACGGACCTAACGGACCAATATCCATCAACGGCTCTATGGGTAACCGTCACGGGCTTATAGCCGGTGCCACCGGTACCGGTAAGACTGTCACGCTTCAAGTGCTTGCCGAAACTTTCAGCCAAGCCGGAGTGCCATGCTTCATGGCTGATATCAAGGGCGATTTGTCAGGTATCAGTCAGATAGGCAAGCCATCTAAATTCATTGAGAAGCGATGCGCTGAATTCGGGATGGAGATGCCTCATTTTGACAATTGCCCTGTGCGGTTTTTTGATGTCTACGGCGAACAAGGACATCCTATGCGTGCGACAGTGACCCGGATGGGACCTGAACTGCTTGCGAGGTTGCTTGACCTGAATCCCACGCAGACCGGAGTTCTGCATATAGTGTTCAGGATAGCCGCTGACCGTAAACTGGATATAATAGACCTGAAGGATCTGCGTGCAATGCTTGATTTCGTTGCCAAGAACAGCAGTGAATTTACTTCAACTTACGGCAACGTTTCGGCGCAGTCCATAGGTGCCATTCAACGTGCGTTGTTGGCTCTTGAAAATCAAGACGCGGTAAAATTCTTCGGTGAGCCGGCATTCAATATCCTTGACCTTATAGCCACTGAAGGCGGAAAAGGTGTGATGAATGTACTTGCCGCCGACCGCCTGATGCTTCAACCGAAGCTGTACAGTACATTCCTGATGTGGCTGCTGAACGATCTTTATGCCACACTGCCTGAGATAGGGGATATGGAGCTTCCCAAGCTGGTGTTCTTCTTTGATGAAGCGCACTTGTTGTTTGACGACGCGCCGAAGGCATTGGTGGACAGCATAGAGAGAGTGGTAAGGCTCATACGAAGTAAGGGAGTAGGGGTGTACTTTGTCACACAGAATCCCATTGATGTGCCTGAAACTATACTGGGTCAGCTTGGCAACCGAGTGCAGCATGCTTTGCGTGCGTTTACTCCACGTGACCAGAAAGCTGTCAAGTCAGCTGCCGAGACGTTCCGTCCCAACCCCGCTTTTGATACCCGTGAAGCTATTCAGGAGCTTGGCACAGGTGAAGCTTTAGTGTCATTCCTGGATGAGAATGGCGCGCCTTCGATGGTGGAACGCGCTAAAATCCTTTTCCCGTTGAGCCAAATAGGCGCAATAACCTCGGAACAACGTAAAGAGATTATAGAAAACTCCAAACTGTACGGGCGTTATGATGACGCAGTGGACAGGGAGAGCGCATTTGAGATTCTTCTTGCTCAAAAGGAGAAGGAAGCGCAGCAACAGAAGCAAGCTCAGGAGCAGCAACCAACAAAAAAGGAAGCTGCATCAAAGGCAGCTTCCTCTAAAAAGTCATCGAAGGGCGGATTTTGGAGTACGCTTACTAAAATAGCGGTGCCCATACTTACTACTCTCGGCAGAGAGGTTGTGAAAAACGCCGTGGGTTCATCGTCCAAAAAGAAAAGACGTTAGATAGCATCCTCGACATTCCATACGAATGCTCTCAATCCTAAAGCCGGAGCTGATTGGTCAAGATTCTTTAAAGCCGTCAGCACCGGCTCTACTTTTTTGTCATCGACCATTGTGATGATGGCTGAATCCAACGAGGGCCAAGCATGGGAGCCGNNTTTGATGCAGCTTCCTTTTTTGTTGCGTAATGTGGTTCACCGTTTTTGCTCCCTCTTCCCTGGACTTCGCGCCATGTGGTGAATCCTCGACAATTGGTTTTGTCGAGGATTTCTATTATGGCTTCGTAATGAGCTTGGTCAAAAGTTATGAATATTGATTTCATTTGGTAATACTTTTTGATTTACGTAAGGCACGTCGATTGCGGCGCACACCCACTGATGCGAAAATATAATATAATGACGGCACGAAAAGCAGTGTGAGGATAGTGGAGAGGGTAAGACCGCCGATAACGGCAACACCCATCGGTCGCCACATCTCTGCTCCCTGTCCTGTACCCACTGCCATAGGCACCATACCCAATATAGTGGTGAGGGTGGTCATGACTACCGGGCGAAGACGTGATTCACCTCCATTGATAACTGCTTTACGGATTGACAATCCTCTTTCACGGTTAAGCGAGATATAGTCGATGAGCACGATACCGTTTTTCACCACAATACCGATCAACATGATGGCTCCGATCATAGACATCACATTGAGTGTGTGTCCTGACAAATACAGGATTATGAATACTCCGGAGAATGCGAACATAAGCGATGTCATGATGATGGCAGGGTAGGTGTAGGACTCAAACTGAGCCGCCATGACTATGTACACAAGTATCACGATAAGAACAGCAAGGGTAAGCAGGTCCTTGAATGAATCCTGCTGGTCCTCGTAGCTTCCTGAGAGTTCGATGTTGACACCTGAGGGAATCTCCATCTTGTCAATCTCAGCCTGTGACTGTTCTACCACATCGCTCATAGGCACTCCCGACACAACAGTGGACACTGTGATTATTCGTTCACGGTCCTTACGCTCAATTGTAGGAGGCGTGTAACGTTCCACTACTTTACCCACATCTTTTACTCTGACAGCGTTACCGGAAGGACTGTAGATGAGGATATTTTCTATATCCTCAAGCGAAGTACGGTTTTCAGGAGCATACATGACCTTTATGTCGTACTCTTCACCGTCCTCACGGAATTGCGACGATATGCTTCCGTTGATGCGGTTACGCAGATAGGTAGCGGCTGTCTGAAGGGTCNNAATCACAGTGTCCACTGTTGTGTCGCCGTAAAGGGCAAGCTTCTCTCGGTCGAAGTCCACCTGGTATTCCGGTTGGTAATCGGAACGGGATATCATAATGTCGGCGGTTCCTTTGATTCCTTGTAGAATTTTGGAAAGACGTTGAGCCACCGAGTCAGTTTCCTCAAAGTTGTAGCCATAGATTTCGTAATCGATAGTGGATTGTCCTCCCATAGCTCCTCCTCGGCTACCGCCCACATTGACCTGGTATTTCTTAAATTCCGGGAACATGTTCTTAATGTCGTCACGCATCATGGCGGCTATTTCGGCTATTCCACGTTCACGCTCACCGGGGTCGGAAAGACGGATGTTCATCGAAACGATGTGCGAACCGTTGTCGGACAGCGAACCGAAGATATTGTCGCTTGACGCTTGTCCGGTGGTGTAGTTGATCTTAATTATTTCGGGATATTTTTCGCTCCACAGCTGTGACAGTCGAGCGGTGGCTTCCTGGGAGATTTCAACACGTGTGCCTATAGGCATTTCGAGTTTCACGCCAAGTCTGCCGTCATCGGCGGTCGGGAAGAATTCAGTACCCACTTTTTTCAACAAGAATATTGAACCGATAAATATACCAAGACATATAAGAATAGTCACGGTCTTATGCGACAATACCTTGTGCAGCAGATGTCCGTAGCCGCGGTCGAAACTGTCAAGACCTTTGTTGATAGGGGAGAAGAATATCTGATAGAATTTGCCGTGCTTGTTGTCCTTTCTAAGAAGCTGGGAGCAGAGCATCGGTGTGAGTGAAAGCGCACACACAGTGGATATAATCATCATGATTGTCACCATCCATCCAAGCTGGCGGAAGAGTACGCCTGTCATGCCTGTCACCAATGTAAGCGGCAGGAACACCGCGATAAGTGTAAGAGTGGATGCGATTACTGACACTGACACTTCATTAGTGCCATGCACGGCTGCCTGCTTGGGCGCGCTTCCTCGTTCAATGTGGGTCGTGACGTTCTCCAATACCACAATGGCATCATCCACAACCATACCGATGGAGATGGACAGCGCGGAAAGCGACACGATGTTGAGCGAATTGCCTGTGACCGCAAGGTAAATGAACGATGCTATCAATGATATAGGGATGGTGATGGCAATAATCAACGTAGCTCTCCATCGACCCAAGAAGAGGAACACAACTATCACCACAAACAGCAACGCATAGCACACTGTTTCGACAAGTGACGCGATGGTGTTGCGGATGTTGTCAGAGGTATCCACTATAACATCAAGTTTCACATCGGACGGGAGTCGCTTTTGCAGCGACGGAAGCATCTTCAAGACCTTGTTGGATATCTCCACCGAGTTGGCTCCCGATTGCTTCTGTATGACAATCATCGCGCCTTTTTCTCCGTCGTTGAATGTTTGCTGCGCACGTTCTTCAA
The DNA here is from genome assembly GCA_001701065.1 of Bacteroidales bacterium GP4. Classification (GTDB taxonomy): domain Bacteria; phylum Bacteroidota; class Bacteroidia; order Bacteroidales; family Muribaculaceae; genus Muribaculum. The sequence goes on along the minus strand of DAAL01000095.1, from coordinate 7,520 downwards.
GTGAGTCATCGATGCGCGCCACATCCCGTAGATACACATTCTTGCCGTCCTTGGATGCTACGACAATATTTTTCAACTGGTCGGAGGATGAAAATTCACCTTGCACACGGAGCGCATAGGTGTCGGAGCCGATATCGAATGAACCGCCCGGAATGTTTCGGTTCTCGGCGGCTATAATGGATGATATCGTCTCAATGGTAAGTCCGTAAGCTTCAAGACGGGAAGGGTCGGCATAAATGTGAATCTCACGTTTCGGCGCACCTGAGATAGACACAGAACCAACACCAGAGATACGTGCCAATGGGTTTGCTACTGACTCGTCAAGGATTTTGTATAGACCGGGCATACTTTCTTCGGCATTAACCGAAAGAAGCACTACCGGAATCATGTCAGAGCTAAACTTGAAAATCACGGGATTCTCGGAGTTGTCAGGGAGCGCGCTGCTCACCATGTCGAGCTTGTCTCGGACATCGTTGGTCAAAACGTCGATATCCTCGCCGTACTCGAATTCAAGAGTTATTACCGAGATGTTTTCACGTGACTTGGATGTGATGTGCTTCAAGTCGTTGACAGCATTTAACGCGTTTTCAAGCGGACGCGTCACATTCTGCTCTATGTCCTGTGCACTTGCGCCCTGATAGGTAGTCATCACCATGATGGTGTTGGTCTCTACGTCAGGGTAAAGGTCAATAGGGAGGGTGGATAGCGAGAAGAGTCCCAATATAGCCACTGCTATGAAGCATAGCGTGGTCATGATAGGACGCTTTACTGCGGATGAATATATGCTCATGGTGTATCGGCTATTTTGTTTCGGCTGGTTTCACTAATTCCACTTTCACTCCGTCGGCAAGGCGTGTTTGACCAGTGATTACCACATCGGCTCCGTCATCCACTCCTGACAGCACTTCATAGTAAGAGTCGAGTCTACGTCCGAGTTCCACACGGTTGTAGCTGACAGTGCCGGTGGAAGGATTGTAGACGTAAACGTACATGTTGCTTGACCCGGTCTGCTTTACGATGGCACGGTCAGGTACCACTACATGAGGCTGAGAGCCGTAATCGAAGAATACACGGGCAAACATTCCCGGATGTATTTTGCCGTCCTTGTTTTCGATTGTCACTTCAACTGTAAATGTACGTGTGGCGGAGTCGATTTTGGGATGTATCAGATATACTTTACCGGTGAATGTCTCGTCGCCGTAAACATCGGTCTTCACTTCCACCTTCATCCCTTGATGTATCTGTGTAAAATGGGTTTCCGAGATGTTTACGATAACTTTGACCGGCTGAACCTGCTCGATGGTGAGTATCGGGAGCGTCCCGGTCATGTCGCCGGGATCGTAGTTGCGCTCGGTTACCACACCTGAGATGGGCGACACAAGTATTGTGTTCTCTACCATATTGGAGTACTGGCGTTGCTGCGCGTCCAGTTCTGTTTTAAGTTGATCTACCTGCTGGCGTGTTCCGCTTCCGATGTTCAGAAGATTCAGCGCGCGATCATATTCACGTTGTGCATTTTCGAGGCGCACTTTGAGTTGGTCAATGTTGACATTATCGAGCAATACCACTCTTTGTCCTGCTTTCACGTGTGAACCCACATCCACGAGTATCGATTTTATACGGTTCGGTGTGGACGAGGAGATGTTGTTGGTTTTGAAAGCTTCCACAGTCGCAGTATATTCCGCTATCTGTGGGACATCCTCGATATTTACTTTTCTCACTTCCACTTTCGGTAGTTCCTCAGCTGCTTCGGCTTCGGATTTAGTCTCGCTTTTCGACGAACATGCTTCTAAGGCAAATAAAGTTGCGATTGTTGCGATGGCGTAAACAATACGGTTGATCATAATGTATAGAGTTGTTTATTTATTTTCGGGTGAATACTTGGATAAGTCGGCGTTACCGAGCAATAGTTCAAGCTCAGAACGTGCTACGAGATAATTGTAGATGGACTGGTAATAGGTGAGCCTTGACCGTGTAAGGGCAAGTTCGGCATCGCGCAAGTCAAGATAGGAAGCTGCTCCCACCTCAAAGCTCTCTTTCATGATGCGGTGGGCGGTTTCAGCCTGCATCACGCTTTCGGAGCATGATGCTATCTGTTTTGCGTTTTTGTTGATGTTGTCAATGGACAGGTCGACTTGCATTTTTATGCTGCGTGTGAGATTTTCCGATTGCCATTTCATCTCGTTCACTTGTATTTCAGCCTGCTTTATCTTGGAATAGCGTTGACCGCCCTGGAAAATGGGGAAAGACAGAGTCAGTCCTACCATTGAATAAGGAGTCCATTGGAAGTTCTTGAACGGCGATCCGTTGCTCATTGAGGTCCAGTTGTAGCTTGCGTTGAGTGCCAGAGTGGGGAACCATGACATCTTCTGTACGGTGAGGGCATCCTGCAGTTGACGGGTCTGTATTCCCAGCATACGCAACTCGGAGTTGTTGTCCAGATTTTCTTTATCAATAGCCAACAAGTCCTCGTACATACTCGATTCGTACTCGCTCAATGTGGTGCTTGCTTTCAGCTTGAGGTCCGATTCCACTCCCATAAGCACTTGAAGCTGCAACGTGGCTTGCTTTATGGCTATTTCGGCTTGTGTGAGTTCAGGTTCCACGTTTTTCACCGCTACCTGCGTGCGAAGCACATCATACTGCGAGGCTGCGCCAAGGCTTTCTTGTTTCTGATATAGGTCGGCGGTGAATTTCGCCATGTCGTAACTTTCCTGTATTACTTTATAGGAATCTTCTGCGAGAAGCAATGAATAATAAGCGCTTTTCACTTGATTGACGAGTTCAATGCGTGACTGACGCGCTTTTTCTATATTTTGTAGTATCTGCGCGTCGGAAAGCCGCAGTGATTTCCAGAGTTGAGGAGCGATAATGGGCATCGACATAGAGAATCCCATTGAATAGGAATTGTCAAGACCCACTTTTATTCCATTGCTTTTCTTCTTTGTGGTGGCAGGCGGTGTGGTCTCTCCGGAGGAGTCGCTATTTCCGCCGTTGCTGCCGCCTCCGAAAGAATCCATGTTCATAAACATGGTCTGCTTAGCAAGAGTGCGGTTATATGTTGCCCCGAATGCTATTGTAGGAAACAACTGTCCGAGTGTCTCTTTTTTAGAATAATCCACACGTGTAATCTCCATATCGGCGACTTTTATAGTGGGATTTTCGTTGAGGGCGATAGTCAGGCATTCATCTAACGAAAGTCTCACTGTGTCATTGGCTTCACCCGCTTCTGCCACCGGCACGTACATAGTGAATACTGCCATGGTGGGTATCAAAAATTTAAATCTCATATTTTTCCGAATAAATCCTTAGGGATTAGTGTCTTGTATTTTATTGCAAAGTTAATGATTTCTGCTACAGTATACAAGCTAACATTTGGCTCAATTGTCTTTTGTATTGGCATAATTGGACAAATGATTGTCCTTTATGGATTTATTTTCACCAAAATGTCAAAAATCTATAGTTGGCGCAGAATATCCAACGATTTAATCCCGGAAAGTTTGGTGTAGTGAAAGTCATAGTAGGAAATTATTGCATCAAGGATGTCGTTTCTTTGCCTTCTTGTGAATTTGAATTGGTGGTAATTTCTGAAAGTTATCCGGCTTAGAGCCATCAAGGTCATAGAATCGGCTATCGATAGGAAGTGGCGATGAAGGGGAGGAGTAGGGCGGAATATCCCGTCGATCATGTCGAAATAATATTGCGGACGATAAGTCGACGGATCAGGTGCTATTCCGAGGGCTATGGAAAGAGTATATAAAAACACTATTGGGTAATTGGCTATGCTTTCCGTTTCTTTCTCAAGAATGTCTATTGCCTCACTAAGGAATGTGTACAGCCGGTTATCCTGCTGTGTTTCCCTGAGAAGGAGCGATAGTATTTCGGTCGTGAAGATGGCTACCGTTATTTTGAGCGGATTGGACCTTATCGACAGGTCCGTGTTCTGTAGACGAATATCTTTGGTCGGGATTATCTCACGGTTAGGGGCTATTGTCCCCACGCACTCAAACCGTGACAATGGCGATGTGAGTGACCGTGAACGTTTTGCGTTTTTCGATGCTCCTGCGCTTATAAGCAACGACACACGTCCCATCTCTTTGCTGTAGGCGATGAGAATATTGTGACGGTCATTGAATTTTACCGTGTTGAGCGCGATGCAGTGTAATGTTGTGAGCATATTCGTTGACAAAGATACTTCATTTGCATAATATTTAGTAACTTTGGGACGTGAAAAAATCATTGCGACGTAACATAGAATTGCTTGCTCCGGCTAAAAATGCCGAAATAGCTATGGCTGCGATACGCTATGGCGCGGATGCCGTATATATTGGCGCTGATGCGTTCGGGGCAAGAAGCGAGGCTAAAAATTCGGTTTCGGACATAGCCGGAGTTGTGGAATATGCACGGCAGTTCCGGGCTAAGGTATATGTCACTCTTAATACTATTATATATAAGGACGAGTTGAACAAGGTGCGTAGCCTTGTCGCTGACTTGTATAATATAGGTGTCGATGCCCTGATAGTGCAGGATATGTCGTTGTTGCGGATGGACTTGCCGCCTATTGCTCTTCATGCAAGCACTCAGTGCGACATACGCACTCCTGAACGGGCGCGTTTCCTGCAGGATGTGGGCTTTAGCCAGCTTGTGCTGCCGCGGGAGATGTCGCTTGACGAAATAGCTGCGGTTAAAGCTGTGACCGATGTGCCGCTGGAAGCCTTTGTGCATGGAGCGTTATGTGTGAGTTACAGCGGCGACTGCTATGCCAGCCAGATTATGAAAGGTAGAAGCGCCAACCGTGGAGAGTGCGCCCAGCTGTGCCGCTTGCCTTATGATTTATATGATGGAGCCGGTGCGAGGATTTTGGAGAAACGGCATCTGCTTTCATTGAAGGATCTTAACCAAAGTTCCAAGTTGGCTGCCATGCTTGAAGCCGGAATCAGTTCGTTCAAAATCGAAGGACGGCTGAAAGATGTGGCTTATGTAAAGAATGTGGTCGCTGCCTACCGTCAGAAGCTTGATGCTATAATACGTGAGAATCCTGACCGCTATTGCCGCTCTTCATTCGGGAAAAGCTCCCATCATTTCAATCCATCGCTTGCCAAGAGCTTTAATCGAGGGTTCACCCATTATTTTCTTGACGGCGGCGATAAATCGGTAGTGTCAATATACACGCCAAAATCCCAGGGCGAAAGAGTGGGGGTAGTGAAAGCTGTAAAAAATGGGGTAGTGATTGCCGATATCAGTAAACCGCTTGCCAATGGCGATGGTATTGCGCTGATTGACTCGGAAGGGGAATTTGCGGGATTCCGTCTGAATAAAGTTGAAGGGAACCGTCTTTTCCCGGCGACAAGGGTAAATGTTGCGCCGGGCGATATTCTTTACCGCAACTATGACAAGCAATTTGACGATATTTTGAAAAAGGATGCCACTGAACGTAAGATAGCCTTGTCGATTGTCCTTCGAAAAGTGGATGATTCCGTTATTGCTGTCGATGCCGATGATGAACGAGGTAATTCGGTTACGAGTGTTTTGGATGTCGGAGCATTTCAACCGTCGGAAAAACCTCAGGAGTCTGTGCAGAATTCGGTGATGGGTAAATTGGGCTCGACCGTATATAGGTTGACGCACTTTGAAAGCCGTATCCCTGACATGTTTGTGCCTCTGTCGCAGCTTGCCGAATTACGGCGGAAGGTTGTGGATGCGCTTGATCGTGCCAATAAAATCACTTATCCGCTTGACTTGCGCAGGACTGAGGATGTTTCAGCCTTGTTTCCGGGCGGTAAAGATGTCACCTACCATGAGAATGTGGCTAATCAGCTTGCCGAAGAATTCTATCGCTCCCACGGGGTAAGACGTATAGAGAGGGCGGTTGAGGCTGATGCCCCTAAAGAAAAAAAAGGTATGGTGGTTATGTCGACACGCTATTGCATCCGTAAAGAGCTTGGGCTTTGCCTCAAGACTTCTGAAGGAAGGCGCGTCCCGGAGCCCTTGACCCTGAAAAATTCCTCATTGGCTTTTACTCTTGAGTTTGATTGCCGTAATTGCGGCATGAAAGTGCGCTGTAAGTCTTAATTGAAAAATTTTGCCCTCTAAAAGTCGATAAGTTGATAGCTTATTGCCAATAATTTACTAAATTTGTGGTCGGCAATTATTAAATATCGTACTAACATTTTAATCTTATTATAATCAAAATGGATAAGGACATGATTTTAGTGACCGGTGGTACCGGATACATCGGGTCGCACACTGTCGTTGAACTGCAGAATGCAGGATATTCAGTTGTCATTATTGACAATCTTTCTAATTCTAACCGTGATGTGCTTGATGGAATTGAGAAAATCACCGGTATTAGACCTGCTTTCTTTGAAGGCGATTGCACTGACATGAACCAGGTGAAGAAATTGTTTGAAGAATATCCCGGAATAAAGGGAATCATCAATTTCGCTGCGAGCAAGGCTGTGGGTGAATCGATGCAGAAACCTATATTATATTATAGGAATAATCTTAATACACTCATGAACCTTCTCGACATTATGGCGGTGAAAGGTGTGAAAGGAATTGTGTTCTCTTCTTCTTGTACTGTCTATGGTGAGCCTGATGTGAACCCTGTGACCGAAGCTGCTCCTATTAAAAAGGCTACTTCGCCTTATGGCAACACTAAACAGATATCGGAAGAAATCATTACTGATGTGATTAATGCCGGTGCTCCGTTTAAGAGCATTATTCTTCGTTACTTTAATCCGGTGGGAGCGCATCCGTCAGCCGAGATAGGCGAGTTGCCTAATGGGGTGCCGCAGAATCTTATTCCGTATCTCACTCAGACTGCGATAGGGGTGCGTAAGGAATTGAGCGTTTTCGGTAATGACTATAATACACGTGACGGCTACTGTATACGTGACTTTATCGATGTCGTGGACTTGGCAAAGGCTCATGTGATAGCTGTAAAGCGTATGCTTGAGGACAAGAGCGATGCTAAAATTGAAATTTTCAATCTTGGCACAGGCAACGGTCTTTCTGTTATGGAGCTTATAAATGCATTCGAAAGGGCTACCGGCGTTAAAGTGAATTATAAGATTGCGCCTCGCCGTGCCGGTGACATAGAGCAGGTGTGGGCTGACCCCCGTTATGCCAATGAAGTGCTTGGATGGACTGCCGACACGCCCATTGAGGACACTATGCGCTCGGCATGGAAATGGCAGCTGCATTTGCGTGAAAAGGGCATAATGTAGCCGACTGATTAAAAATCATGTTTTATAGCATAAAATTTTTATGCGGATAATTTGGTGTCTGACAGCGCATTCAGCGAAAGCGCCAAAAAATTAAACAAAAAAAGAGCAGAAAAAGTTTGCACGGATGAAAAAAAGTGCCTAACTTTGCATCGCTTTTCCGGAGAACGGGGGAGCGCAAGAGAACTTTGAAAGATTTACAATAGACAAACAATAGTACAAGAGAAAGGGTCATAAACATGACACGCTCTCTGTCAATATCCGAAAAATGGCGATTCGGAATCCCGAGCCGGA
>DAAL01000057.1 GCA_001701065.1 Bacteroidales bacterium GP4 | reverse complement strand
TCAAGCAACGCTTCGTTCTGTGCCCCATACTACCACAAGCGAGAAGCACGAGGAACATTGTTCCGATGGCTTCAGCCAAATACTTTTTAAAATCGTTCATAGCGATAATATTTAGTTAATAAATCAAAGTTTAGTCATTCATCTACCGAATAGTTGATAAAGTCCACGAGAGGTTTAAGATAGCTGAGGATGTCAGCCGATTTTTTAGCCCATGACGGGTCGTAGAAGAATTTGTCGCTCGGAGCATACATCTTGCCGTAGTCCTTCAGCCGCAGCAGTTCGATATTGGGATGGTCCTTTGGCCAACCCTTAGGCGCAGTCTTAAGGCTGTCGCTCGCCCACCCCGGGAAGAACTTGACCACGGCGGGAGCGTTGATTATCTCTTCAAACTCCTCGATATTATCCACTATCGCATGGCGCAGCTTGCGCATCACGGCAGCCTCAGGTTGCCATATGCCGCCATACAGCCCCGCATCGCCCGGAACCATGCTCATGTGCAGATAGTAGCCGCCACGGTGCTCCATCTTTCTGCCGTAAGGGCTCACCGATGCCGAAAAGTAAGTCTTATATGGAGTTTTGTCAGGCGAGAAACGGGTGTCACGATATATTCGGTAAGCCGCTTCCTTGGCTGTGACAGCTTTTATAGCCGGCTCCCATTCGCCCATTGCGTCAAGCATCGTCTGCACATCGTCAAGCCACAGAGCGCGAAGGTCATCGTACTCGCTCTTGTGGGCGGCAAACCATTCCCGATTGTTGTTGCGGGACAGTTCATCGAGAAACTCTTTCAGACGATAAGTATAATATTTAGCCATAACATCTGTTTGTGCTTATAAGCGGCGATTCCGGCACAGCCCCGATCACCTTATTTCAGTCCACTCGGCATCGCTCACCTGCTCCTCCCTCTCGTAATGCACTTCCTCCGACGAGGTCGAGGTGCTACGGGTCACTTGAATTTCCTCAAACTCCACATATTCACCTTCATTACGGGAGAAAATCTTCTTTTTGCGGCGGTGCTGCTGAGGGTTATGCTGATTATTGCGTTGATGTCCTGCCGAACCTTGCCGGGTGTCATAGTACTGTTGCCGCACGCCATTCATCCAACGGCGCGCTTTCGCATACAATGCCATCGGTACTATAAACACCGCCAGAAACAGCAGGAATAATATAAAAGCCAATATACTCATACCTATAATAACGGCATTTAACTGATTTTGTTGTTAAAAACTGAGCCGACGGTGACCGTCAAGCCTTCGAGGGCAAGAATGACAGCACTATATAGAACAATATAGTCCACGCAAAACCTGAGACCCCTTCGAGAGCCACAAACAGTATCGCACCCAATATAAGAATGTAACGGCGCAAATTCTCCGAAAAACTGAAATTCTTGAATTTCAGCGAGAACATTTTCATGCGGGTCACAAGCATCAGAGAAGCCATTACCACTATCAGCGCAGCCATGGACCAGTCGCCGGGGTAACCGTACTTATGGACTACCGCGCTCATCCCTATCCAGAATATGGCATTGGCAGGTATAGGCATTCCCAAAAACGAAGTGGACTGGCGGTCATCAAGATTGAACGCAGCAAGACGCAACTCGCCCGCCACCGGAATGTAAAGCGCAAGGTAAGGCAGTATATCGCTCTCCCCGTACACCTTCATCGTATTATATATGAGCATACCGGGAGCTATTCCGAAGCTCACCAAGTCACTAAGCGAGTCAAGCTCCTTCCCCAACGAGGAGTAAGCCTTCAACGCCCGAGCGGCAGCGCCGTCGAAGAAGTCGCACACTGCGGCTATACCTATAAATACATAGCACCACTCAAACCCCGTCAAAGGGCCCATGTGGTGATTACCTTTAAATGCGTTTATGACAGCTATAGCACCACACACAAGATTCATGCATGTGATGGTATTGGGAATATGTGATGTTACTTTATTTGCCATAATCCAAATTGTTATTGCCGCTCTTCAGTTTTGCCACCGGGGTCATTCCTCCGGTTGTGACATCTCCAAGCTTGACAAGTATTTCGGCATCAAGCGGCAGATACAGGTCAATGCGTGAGCCAAACTTGATGAACCCCATGTGATTGTGTATGCTCGAAGGCTCCCCTTCGCGCGCATAGGTCACTATCCGTCGGGCTATAGCGCCGGCTACCTGACGCATCAGAATCTTCTGACCGTTCTCAGCCTCAATCACCACTGTCGAGCGTTCATTCTCAGTGCTTGACTTAGGCAGGAAAGCCGACAAGAATCGTCCGGCATGATGCCTTACATAAATCACTTTGCCGTTCACCGGGAACCAGTTGGCATGAACATTAATCACGCTCATGAACACTGACAGTTGTATGCAGCGGCATTTAAGATACTCAGGCTCATATGTTTCCTCCAGTGCCACCACCTTTCCGTCAGCCGATGCCACTACCACGTCCTTTTCTTCGCCCTTATAGTTTCGGCGAGGCGAACGGAAAAAATTAAGCACGAGCAGAAAAATCACAAGCGAAACCACTGAAAAAGCGATGGGTATGCTCAACGGACGTATGAAGAGCCATGCCGGGAAATTAATCACCAGCAGTATCGCTAACAGTATCGCTAATATATTTAGACCTTCTCGGTGTATTTTTACCTTCATTGATGCATCTTTTCCCTGCAAAGATAACGGATATTCACAACACAAGCAAATTTTCCACAAGGATTTCTACCTTTCAAGCCGTGGAATCAACCGCTGCATCTCTAAAATCCGAAACCGCTCCCTCTCTGTATCATTCTCGTTAAGTCCTCTATCGTTCCTGACCCAAAACGTCGATCCGCCACGATACATCGGCATGCATTCAATATACGGCATCACATCTTTAGTGTCGCTTAATATGTCGGCAACCAATCGGTCACCCTCCTCCTCACTTTCTATGAGAGAATATCTATCAGTTGAATTATAATAATCATAGTCGTCATCATCGGCATCCGGTCGCATACTTTTATATCGTATCTTGTTATGGAGCCATAAATTTCCTGATTTATCTCGCACTATTTCCATTGATTGCTTAGCATAACGTGACAGTGACGAATCTTCCTCCAAACGATAAGACTTCACCCATTTAAGATTTCTCTCAAAATAGCGAAAGTCAAACTCCTCAAAATAATCTATATATAAATTATGTGTCTCATACCTGATATAGCCATCCTCTATCGTGACTTTCACTTCAGGATATTTTGGAGAGGACACCACATCCTCAATGAGCCTCATCCATTTGTTTTCACTCATCATACTGCCAAATTCAAATTCACCGGACTTCCACCCCTCAATCCACACTTCACACGGCTCCTCCCTGTAATCATATTTAACACCGGCAAAAATGAATCCGGCAAGGAATTTCGTACAAGCAAACGGCGAGGACAGCAGTATCCGCATAAATTCCTCGTCAGGAATTTCATCACGCCTGATAGGCGGAACCGGTATAGAAAATTCATCTTTTACGAGGTCGTAACCATAAGCTTTCAGCAACAAATAAACAGCATCCCAGAATTCACCTCTTATCGACCATGCCTGTTCTGTAGTCAAATAGTTTCTTTTAATGCTTTCGTCTTCTTTATCTCCCCACAGAAAACTTGGACTTTTCCGATCACGGAACTCGTCATATGTCACATATCTATACCCATATCGCTTCGATGGATAGCTTGATGCCGAACACCACACAATAAAATCATCCTTATGGCTTCGCACTTCGTGCCATGCCCCCACCTCAATGTAAGAACGTATCATCTCTTTTGTTTCCCTCATCTTGGCAATCATATCATCCAATATAAACTCGGGATGCTGATTATATTGAGGGACATAAGCAGGTTTTGTCATCGTAATTAATCGTTTTTCACAAAGTTAACAAATTTATTGTAATCCACCTCATCAACATCCCGAAATAGCAATACCCCGCTGTCACCTCCCCCGGTCCCAAGAATCACATAAACCACAATGTACCCGTCATCCCCCGAGCGTTCACCATAGATACGTTCACATGCACCATCCTCTTCCCGACCATAGACAAGAGTTTCATCCGGAAGGCAATCCAAAAGCTCCAATATGCGCCCACGGTGCATAGAGTTGGGATGAATGTAAAGCGTGCCATCTCCAAGATATTCAGGGAATCCAAATTTCGTTCCCTTCACTATCTCAGTTTCAAATCCATCAAGTTCCCCGACAGCCTCCGCCACATCCTCCAAGCGACATCCCTCATCTCCGCCTTTAGGCACAAACGCGGACAACCCCACCACCATGATACCGATGATGCCAAACTTAAGATACAAGTATATATCCTTTCCCATCTTTCAAAATTCAAGGTGTAAAAGGCGGCACAGTTATTGACCTATATGTGCCGCCCTTTTATATTATTTAAGTTTATCTATCAGTTGCTTAGCCGGTTCATATCCATGTTGCATAGCCCTATTGCACAATTCCTTAGCTTTATCAACGTCACCCTTGTTTTGATAATAAATTAAAGCGAGACTATATTCCGCAGGGGCATAATCTTGTCGAGCAGCCGATTCCCACCAAAATTGAGCCTGCTTTTCCGCTCCTCTTTGGTTATAATATGCACCAAGTGATATTGAGCTATCGCATTTCCTTGCTCTGCGGCGTTCTTAAACATAGCTTCCGCTTTTGCATATTCTTTTTTGCGTTGGAAATCAAGTCCTTTATGCACCTGAGCTGCATCACATCCATTCTGTGCCGCTTTATCCACAAAGTCATTCCCCTTCGTAAAATCTCCATTATTCAAATAATAACACCCCAACTCATACATCGCATCAGGATACCCTTGTTTAGCCGACAATTCCCACCACTTCCGAGCCTCTTCTATGTTTCCATTATTCTTTTCATGAATTCCTAAATTATATTGGGCTCCGACATCATTTTGGGCCGCCGATTTTCTATACCATTCCACACCAGTAGCATAATCCTTCTGATTCATGTAATAATTTCCCAATATTCTTTGATGCAAAGCCGAACCACCCTTAGCTTTCTCCACCAAATCAGCCGATTGGGCATAACACTGTAATCCACAGGCAGCAATTACCGTTACCAAAACATTTAATACTCGTTTTAACATAATGCTTAATTTTTAATCAATTATTCAATAGTACCTTTGCCACCGCAAGAGGGACATTTAAGATGATAATGCGATTCCTTTGTGGTCCTACAAATAGAACAGTATTTATAAGTTTCTACTCCGCTTGTGTATTGCGGACCATATTCACAACATGGATTTTGTCCTGTGCCATTACAAAAATTACACATTTTAGAAGAAGCCCTCTGACTCGTGCCGGAATTTCCTGTATTCGAGTTATTAAAACTACTTCCTGAGCTTGAGCCACCAGTCCATCCATTCATACGACCACTTGCGTCAATGCTGACCCCATTCCCATTTTGATCTACATATGTCCGATTCCCATGACTATCATATCCTGATGAACCATTTGGCGTTATTGTAGCAACATCAATAGTTCCCCCGGTTCCTTTACAAGCATGGCATATATTGGTTCCTCCACATAACGTGCAGGGGAAATATTGTCCATAGATCATACGTCCTCCTGTACCAAAACATCCTTGACACATCTTAGACCCAAAGCAGAAAAGACATGGAGTATATCTACGCATAGACATCGTACCATCTCCGTTTTTGGTATATTCTTGCCATCCTCCTCCCGGCAAATTTGTCCTCGTCGTGTTTGAATTATCATTTCTCACACCGCTACCGGAGTTCCGGGTAGAATTATTTTTATACGCATCAATCGGAGTTTGCCTACGAGGACTTAGTGTAGAATTATTTCCTTTTTTAAGAGAAAAAGTTGCTGATTCATCACTTACGAGCCATGATGAAGAACCATTTTTCATTATGCTTATTTTACACTTATAATTCACATTTCCATCTGGGAATTCACTATAAGGAATAAATAGCTTAAAATCTTCCCAACGGGAATTTTCGTATATTGGAGTAAACGTATCCTGTACGGTCAATTGACCGCCGGTACTTGTGGAATATTTATTATTCCTTCCGGCACAAACGAAATCTCCATTAGGAGAAATAAAAAACACTCCAATTCTTCCTTTTTCATCTTTTAAATTTGAGACACTAAAGTCGACATGAATCATCATCCCCTTCTCCCCGTTAATATAGGTATTATGCTCCAACCAAACCTTATTTATAACTGGTTTAGGAGAACTTCCGACTCGCAACATTCCTTTAGATACCCCTAACGCCAACAGAGGAACCATTAATACACAAATAATAAGGACGAATTTCCTCAAATCTCCTTTCAAAATAGCATTGTTACATCCTTCTGTCCCAAATACACATCCTCGTTCTAACATAACGATATTTTTTAACCCTATAGACTCACCGGATTCAGGTTGTTTTTCAATATAAAAAAATAGCGTGAGAGCCTGTATCTGTTGCTCGTCCCGCTATACAAGGCCTTAGCATTGCCCATCAATGTAGAACGAGCAACGCGGAGCCTCACGCTGTATGATATCACGATAGAGCGACCCGTCATGGACTCGCTCCTACCGATGGTTATATCATACCCTAAGGCGCCTATCGTTGCCTCATTCTTGACATTGATTTTGAAGTTGCTAAGTTCTGTATAGCCAAGAATAAGCGTCGGATAAACGCTATTACAAATGTCTTTGTCCCGGCAAAACGCCAAGACCATTAACGCATCCCGCCCGCAGTGCCCCCATATCGGGACTCCGCTTGACGATATGTATCCGCAAATATCGCCACAAAGTTCAAGATTTGCAATAATTTACTGAATTT
>DAAL01000158.1 GCA_001701065.1 Bacteroidales bacterium GP4 | reverse complement strand
GGGAGGTGGAGCCGATGGTGGAAGCCGCGCGCATTGTGGAAGCCGCGAGACCCGATGTGCTCGACATAAACTTCGGATGCCCTGTCAAGAAAGTAGCAGGGAAAGGCGCGGGAGCCGGAATGCTGCGCGACATCCCGAAGATGCTCGAAATCACCCGCAAGGTGGTGGACGCAGTAAAGATTCCCGTGACGGTGAAGACTCGCCTGGGATGGGACCACGACTCTAAAATCATCGTGGAACTCGCCGAGCAGCTGCAGGACTGCGGAATAAAAGCCATCACAGTGCATGGACGCACACGGTCACAGATGTACAACGGCGAAGCTGACTGGGACTTCATAGCCAAAGTGAAAGAAAATCCACGCCTTACCATTCCGGTGATAGGCAACGGCGACATCACCTCGCCGCAGAAAGCCATCGACGCTTTCAGCCGTTACGGTGTCGATGGTGTAATGGTGGGACGCGCGTCAATAGGCGCGCCTTGGATTTTTAAAGAGATAAAAGCTGCAATGGAAGGGAGAGAACACTCTATCACCACAGCCGAGAAGTTCCATCTGCTGCGGCGACAGATAACCGAGAGTATCTCCAATATCGACGAATACCGGGGAATACTCCACATACGCCGCCACCTTGCGGCATCGCCGCTGTTCAAGTGCATCCCCCACTTCCGCGAAACACGCATCAAGATGCTGCGCGCTGAAAGCTGGGACGAACTTGACAAAATCCTTGAATACATTGAACAAGACATATTACCCAATCATCAATCTTAAAAACTATTCACTTATGAATTTATCAAAATCAATAATAGCCGCCGCGGTATCAGTGTTTACCGCACTATGCGGAACTATATCGGCGCAAGAGTTGAACCGATACGAAGTAAATGTAGGCGACTTCAACGAACTTAACGTGATAGAAGGTCTAAAAGTGGACTATGTGCAGAGTGCCGATTCTGCCGGAATAGCTACTTTCGACACTACCCCCGACATGGCTTCGCTCCTGATGTTCACCAACAACAAAGAAAAACTTGACATACAGATAGCCACTGACGGCATCAACTACACTAATCTGCCCCCCATCACCGTGAGGTCACGATTCCTTACCAAGGTATCCAACAGCGGCGACTCTCTCGTGAGGGTGCTTAGCGTAGAGCCGTGCGCCAACTTTAAAGCACGCCTGATAGGCAACGGTCAGATAGCCGTGCACGGAGTGGACGCAAACTATGTGGATTGCTCGCTTGACACAGGTAACGGAGTAATAGCCATAGACGGAAAGACACAGAAAGCTAAATTCACTCTTGTGGGCACCGGTTCCATTCAGGCTGACGACTTGATAGCCGATGAAGTAAAATGCTCTCTATTAGGCACCGGCTCCATCGGATGCCACCCGGCAACACAGCTTACTGTGGTGGGAGCAAGCTCCGGAAAAGTATTCTACAGGGGCGAACCCAAAGTAAAGAACCGCTCCATCGGAGTAAAGATTAATCCCATTGAGGAGTAATTTTTCTTGGTCGTAAGAAAAAGAATTATTACTTTTGTCGATATTTTAAGCCTTTATCTTATCTGTCTGTTTATGGATATTTGGATTACCTGTGATTCACTTAGTTTTAAAACAAAAGGAGCGGCTGTCCCATCCCGGATAACCGCTCCTTCTCTCAAATTGCATATTGAAGTACCTATTCCAATCTAATTAAGGGTTGTAAACTGACTCGCCATGTTCGTAGATATCGAGTCCTTCTTCTTCTATACGGGCAGGAACGCGAAGACCATGAATCATATCCACTCCCTTGAAGATTATGAATCCCATCAAAGCCGCCCATGCGCCTATGACTGCGGCTCCGAACAACTGAGCCAGGAAGAAGTTCCAGCCATGTCCGTAGAACAATCCTTCGCTCACTGCAAGCAGTCCGGTGAGGACAGTTCCGGTGAAACCGCACACACCATGCACTGACACAGCACCCACGGGATCATCGACCTTAAGAATGCGATCCACAAATTCCACTGAGAATATCATCAATGTGCCACAAAGAAGTCCTATAATCACTGCGCCAAGCGGCGACACCATGTCGCATCCGGCAGTTATTCCCACAAGACCGGCAAGAATGCCGTTAAGGGTAAGCGACAGCGACGGCTTGCCATACTTGCACCAGCTTACAGCCAAGGAAGCGAAACCTCCGGCACATGCGGCAAGATTAGTGTTGAGGAACACGAGCGAGATAGAGATTTGGTCCTCAAGAGTGGATGCGGCAAGACGTGAACCGGGGTTGAAACCGAACCATCCGAACCACAGAATGAACACGCCGAGCGCAGCGATTGTAAGATTATGCCCCGGTATAGCTTTCGATTTGCCGTCCTTGCCGTATTTTCCGATACGCGGACCGAGTATAGCCGCACCCACAAGAGCAATCCATCCTCCCACTGAGTGAACTATGGTGGAACCTGCAAAATCATGGAACACTGTCCCGAATGTATTCATCATGAACGAACCTTCGTCGCCGTTCATCAGCCAGCCGCCGCCCCAGGTCCAGTGACCCGAAACAGGATAAACGAGCACACTGATAAATACGGTGTAGATAAGATAAGCCGAAAAGCGTGTACGTTCAGCCATCGCGCCTGACACGATTGTGGCGGCAGTGGCACAGAACACAGTCTGGAACACAAGGAAACCTTCGGTAGGCAACGATGTCGGGTCAGGAAGCCCCGCGCTCTCAAACGCCGTGCTCATGAAGTGAGGCACTCCGCAGAAATTTCCTATACCGAACATGATTCCAAAACCTATGAACCAATAGAACAACGACCCGAAGATGAAGTCCACGAAGTTCTTCATCAGGATGTTCGCCGAGTTCTTTGAGCGTGTGAATCCGGCTTCCACAAGCGCGAATCCCGGTTGCATAAAGAACACCAGCATAGCGGCAAGAAGCATCCACACAGTGTTGATACCTGACACGAGTTCATTGCTTGCGTCCAGCCCCGCCTCCTCCACCGGAAGAGCTTCAGGTGGTGTAAGTCCCTCTATTACTTCCGGTATAGAGTCCGGGATAGCAGTGTCGGCAAGCGCCATTGAAGGCAATAGTATAGCGAGTGCCACAAGTAGCACCATTCGTGATTTTATGTAAGTTTTCATCTTATTATTCCATTATGTTTGATTTCAGTTGTTTACCTCTCGTGTTCCGCATTGTAGAGCGCATAATCGCCTCGTTGTCCGGTGCGGATGCGTATGGCATCCTCAACAGGCATCACAAATATGCGTCCGTCGCCTATCTCCCCGGTCTGAGCCGCCTTAAGCACAGCCTGCACAGTGCGTTCGGCATTGATGTCACGCACTACGATGGATATAAGAATACGCTCAATGGAACTGGTGTCGTACATTACACCTCGGTAGATACGGGCTTGTCGGGATTTTCCCACTCCTCTCACTTCATAATAAGAGAACCACTCGATGTCAGCTTCAAGCAATGCGTCTTTCACATCCTCAAACTTTGTCTTACGAATAATTGCCTCAATCTTTTTCATACCCTAAAATTTTTATATGATGAATTTTATAACTTGGAGAACGATACACCGGCAAGCAGATAGCCTTTATCGTCACGGGGATTGCAGATTCCCTTCACAAACACGTTTATCCCGAAATCATCGGAGATTGTAAATCCCTTGCCCACTTGCAGCCCTATGTTGATTACCGCAAAACCATGGGAATTGTAGAAAGATGTGGCATAAGGTGTAGCACCCACCTCTGCGCCCCAGTCAAGTCCTCCGAGAGTGAAAGGCGCGCTCACTTCCACATAAGATGAATAAGCTCTTTTTCCTTTGGAAGTCACTCCGTCGTTGCCGGCGAAATTAGTGTACCAGTTAAGAGCCACAGGACCGAAGTCATATCCCACATTGGCTTCAAACACATGCGCCGTGTCATGGGCTTTGTAATGGAAATAGCCCGGTCCGTTGTCAAACCAGTAATCGGTCACGCCTAACGTCAGTCCGTTCCATCCGTAGCTAAGAGTGATGTCCACCTCCTTTGTCTCATCCTTGTCAAAACTCGATGAACCCCATGCTCCGAGTGAGAAGCCCTTGTAACTGATTACGGCTCCGGGCTGAATACTCGCATGACCCAGGTCCTGACCTCTCCAGATGTAGCTGCTCACAAAATCCACACTCATCGTAGCATCTACCTTCTCTTCACTAACCGGCTCTTCTGCCGATAAACCTACTGCGGACAACATGGGGACCGCTAACACTAAAAACAATCTTTTCATACTCATTTTCTATTGTAGAACCTATCTATTATCGTATATTGATATTCAACAAGCTCTCGGTTTAAAATAATTGAAATCTAAAAATGAGCTCTTTTTAAATCACACTGCAAATGTAATAGAAAATTTCCATTACTTCCAAATATTTTCTGACATTTTTCTA
>DAAL01000120.1 GCA_001701065.1 Bacteroidales bacterium GP4 | reverse complement strand
CCGGCAGCCGCACCATCTCGTTGCGGTGGGTGTGGAGCGTGTACAGGTCGGCTATGTCTTTCACCCAGCCGTTTTTGTATAGAGTCAGGGTGAGTTCTTCGCCTATGCCGTCGATGTTCATCATGCGCCGTCCCACAAAGTGCTCGATTCGTCCGCATATCTGCGGCGGACATCCCCACTTGTTGGGGCACATCCATGCCGCTTCCCCTTCCTCTTTTACAAGAGGTGTGTCGCATATGGGGCATCTTTTCACGAACTGCACTTTCTGTGAACCGGGTTTGCGTTCCTTCAGTTCCACTCCCACTATCTTGGGTATTATCTCGCCGCCCTTTTCCACATAGAGCATGTCGTGCTCATGGATGTCGAGGGTGTTGATTATGTCCTCATTGTGCAGTGACGCTCTTTTCACGATGGTGCCTGAAAGCAGCACCGGGTCAAGATTGGCTACAGGTGTTATGATTCCCATGCGTCCCACTTCAAAGGACACATATTGAAGTTCGGTGAGTGCTCTTTCTGCCGCAAACTTGAACGCCACAGCCCAGCGAGGCGATTTTGCCGTGTAGCCGAGGTTAAGCTGCTGACGTAGGTTGTTGACTTTGAACACAAGTCCGTCAGTTGCCACCGGAAGCTCTTTGCGTGCGGTGTCCCAGTGCTCGATGAAAGCGTTCA
Organism: Bacteroidales bacterium GP4; assembly: GCA_001701065.1. Lineage (GTDB taxonomy): Bacteria > Bacteroidota > Bacteroidia > Bacteroidales > Muribaculaceae > Muribaculum. The sequence goes on along the minus strand of DAAL01000120.1, from coordinate 4,414 downwards.
CCTCCTCCAGTGAGTCCATCAGGGTCATTTCGGGCGATACCTTGAAGCCCCATTTCTTGGCTATGATCATGTTGTCATAGTGGTTGTCGGCGGGAAGATTGTCGCCGAGGATGTAGTAGAACACTGCGTCAAGACCTCTTTTCGCCACTTCTGCCGAATTCTGCATTTTCAGCGTGCCGGCGGCGGCGTTGCGCGGATTGGCGAAGAGCGGCTCCTCGTTGTAGGCGCGTTCGGCGTTCAGCCTGTCAAACTCTTTCCACGGCATCACTATTTCTCCCCTTATCTCGAATGAGTCGGGGTAATCGTCGCCGCGCAGCTGCAGCGGGATGCTGCGTATGGTGGTAACATTGTCGGTCACTATGTCCCCTTGGGTACCGTCTCCTCGGGTCACGGCTCTTACAAGCCTGCCGTGTTCGTAGGTCAACGAAATGGATGTGCCGTCAAACTTCATCTCGCCCACAATCTTGAACGGTTCGCCCATAAGTCCGTCGCTTACCCTATGGAAGAAATCGTCCACCTCCTGAATGGAGTAAGTGTTGCTGAGCGAGAGCATAGGGCGTGCGTGTACATGCTGTTGGAATGCCTTGTTTATGTCGCTCCCCACGCGGTGGGTGGGCGAGTATGGGTCGTCAAGTTCCGGATGGGAATGTTCAAGTTCCTCCAGTTCCTTCATCATCATGTCAAACTCACGGTCCGTTATGACAGGATCATTAAGCACGTAATATCGGTAGTTGTGGTTGTTGAGTTCATCCCTCAGCAATCCAATGCGTTTGATGACATCTTCCATTTCAGTAGAGGATAGTTATATTTTTTAGAATACAAATATAACACTTCTCTATTGAAAAAATACAAAAAGAATGCAAGTAAATCTATCTTGCGGTCCGGAGCTTTATGAAATTTTCAAATTCCTGGCGGTACATGTCAGTGACCTTGATTACGGCATTGCCGGTGTAGATACACATGTTACGGTCCACTGAACGTATGTGGTCCAGTGCCACGATAAAGGAACGGCTTACCCTCATGAACATGTCGGAAGGCAAAGTGTCCTCCACTGACTTCATGGTAAGATGGGTGATAAGCGAGTGCGGAGGATCGGCGAAGTGGAACCGCACATAATCCTTTAGACCTTCCACATACAGAATTTTGTCGACATTGATGCGCTTTAATTCACCGTCCACTCTGATGTACATGTCGGTGGGTGTGGAGGCTACCTGGGGATTCTCGGTGTTGTCTTTGAGCGCGAACCATTCTTTTGCCTTCTCCGATGCGCGCAGGAATTTGTCGTAGCGTATCGGTTTCAGCAGAAAGTCGAGCGCCGACACGTCGTAGCTGTCAAAGGCGTATTCTTTGAATGCCGTGGTGAAGATGATGCGTGTGGACGGCGGAATCACATGCGACAGTTCCATGCCGTCCATGTCGGGCATCTGGATGTCGAGGAACAGCAGGTCCACGGGATTGGTCTTTAGCTCCGTCATGGCATCCACTGAGTCAGTGAACGATGCCGCAAGCTTCAGGAACGGGGTGCGCTCTATGAAGCTTTCTATGAGTTTTACCGCCAACGGTTCGTCGTCGACTACTGCGCAACTGATTTCTCGCATAGTTTAATATTTAGGCTTATGTGGTAAATGTCGTTTTCGAGTGACTGGTGCAACTCGTAGCGTCCCGGATAGAGAAGTTCAAGGCGGCGCTTCATGTTGGACAGCCCTATCCCTTTTCCGCTGTGGTCAGTTTCGTCCTTGGGGAAATTGGAATTGTCGCAGGTGAATGTCAGCCTGTTGTTCTCCTCGTGCAGCGACACGTTGATGAACGATGGACGGTTGGAGCTTATGCCGTGTTTAAACGCATTTTCTATGAATGATATGAGAAGTAGCGGCGTGATTTGCGCCGATGGGTCGCTCACCTCAAATGATGTCGTTACTGTGGTTTTGTCGTTGCACCGCAGCTCCATCAGGGCTATGTAGTTACGCATGAATTCCACTTCCTTCTCCAGCGGCACGGTTGGCTTTTCGGTTTCGTACATGGCGTAGCGGAGCAGGTCGCTTAACCGGGCTATGCTGTCCTGTGTCAGGTCTATGTCTATCTGTGCAAGGCTGCTTATGTTATTAAGGGTATTGAACAGGAAGTGGGGGTTAAGCTGGTTTTTGAGCCAATGCAGTTCAGCCTCGGTGTGGCGTTGTTTTTCGTCACTTAGTTGTTCTTTTATTTTGCGGTTGCGCACATTGGTTCTGATGGCGAAAGCAAGCGATGCCGATGCCACATCGAAGAGCAATAGGAGAAAGTATCCTGCCGCCATTCCGTACCAGGCAAAGGAAGCGTATTGTGAATACTGCGAGTCGGGATTTGCCATGTGGTTGTAAGAATGGATGTAGCCGATGAGTACATGCAGGTTGACCAGTAGGATTGATGCAATATTCGCCCCGAAGAAATAGAGCTTCTTCCCTTTGAATAGTAGTAAAGGCACGAGCACATAGTAGTTGAGGAAATAAGTGACATAGCAGGGAATAAGACCCCCTATGAGTATGTTGAATATCACTTTCGCGTCAAAGTACTTATGGGTCAACAACAAGGTTATGCATGGCACTATAAGCAATAGCACCACGCACACCATAAGTTGCAGAAAGAAAAATTTTATTGCGCTTGAGTCTTTTTTCATATCGCAAAGATAGTGAAAAACCGTGATTAAAAAAGAATTAATATCCGGTTTCCATGTTATTATTGAGTTGTTCCATCTGGGACTTCTGTTCGATATAGTCGCTGTCGATAGTTTTCTTGTTGCTCCTGGTCTTAGCCTTGAAGCTTCCTATAGTGTAGGTCACGCCCACTGTGAATGTTGTCATGGGCACTTTCACTGTCTGGCGGTTGGTGAAATCCTTGCTTTGGCTGTAGGTTTCCATGTTTATATTGCCGTTTTTTGACAGTCCGGTGTTGAACCCGAGGCTTATGCTGAGCTTGTCGTTAAGCAGCGACTTTGACAGGTTGGCTGAGATCATGTTGAACCCGCTGCTCCATCCCTGAAGAGTGTAATTTTTGGAGGAAGTGATGAGGAACAGTCCCCCCTTGATGTTCCATGGAAGGGTTTGCTGCACTCCCACCATTGCGTTTCCTTGCCATCCGCTGTTCTTTGCGTCAAGCTTGGAGCTGCGCATGTCCACGTAGCTTACATTGCCGTTGAGGAAGATTCTCGTTTTGGGCGACACCATCCAGTTGAGGTAAGTGTTGATGCCTATCTTGTTGCGCTTTACTATATTGCCGTAGGTGGAGTTCAGCACGCCGTCATTGTAGAAGCTGAATTGTTCTATGCCGTTGCCTGTGTAGTTGTCGGTAAGGGTGGCGTTCAGGATGAGTTTCGGGGAGAAGTAGTTGTACACGAGCGATATGTTATGCGCCTTCTCTACGTCGAGGTTCGGGTTACCGTAGGAAACCATCGTGGGGGTGGAGTTGTCCACATAAGGGTTCAGGTAAGAGATGCCCGGACGAGCTATGCGCATATTGTAGGTTAATCCTATATTATTTATAGGTGATAAAGTGTAGGACAGGCTTGCCGACGGTACCAATGTGCCGTAGTCCTTGCTGAAATCTTTGCCGTTGCCTTTGCGGTATTCAATCTCCTGCCAGGTGTACTCGTAGCGAAGTCCTGCTTTTGCTCCTATTTTGTCAGTCGAGAAACTGTATTCGCCGTAGGCGGCTCCTATCTTGTTGCTGTTGTCGTAGAGCAGGCTTTGGGAATCGTTCAGTACATCGTCAAGAAAATACTTTGAGTCGGAAGATGCTTTGCGCAGCATGAGTTTTGCGCCGAACGCCACTGAATTCTTATCGTTGGGACGCAAAGAGAAGTCGGCTTGGAACACATGCTCAGTCGTGGACTCCTTGTTGTCCGATTCACGGTCAGTAAGGTCTATCGGGGCATCTCCTGTCACGGAAAAGTCATTGATGGAGGTGTTGTGGCTGTCCTGGTTGGATATCTGGTAAGTCAATATGAATCGGTTTTTACGCTCAGTGTCGAAATACCGGCTGAAGTCCACGCTTCCGCTTAAGCCGGTGCGGTTGTTCTTCATCCAAGTGTTGCCGGTGTATTCAAATCCTGAGCCGAATGCTCCTCCGGTCATGCCGGTATAAGAACTTCCGTCCACTGACATCTTGAATGTATTCACTGCAAATGACGCGCCTACTGAAGTGAGCGGATTTATTTCGTATTCGAGCGAGAGGTTGCCCATGGTGAATGGCATTGAGGGTTTGCCGTTGGAAATGCTCACGATCGACTCGTCGCCTTGGGTGCGTACACCTTCAGTGTGGCTGTTGCCGGGCGACATTTTGGAGTGCATTACGTTAAGGCTGTACGACAGTTTTCCCTGCTGACCGTTGAGATACACGTTGCCGCCGTAGCCTTTGTTGCTGCCGCGTGCGCCTATGGTAG
>DAAL01000121.1 GCA_001701065.1 Bacteroidales bacterium GP4 | reverse complement strand
GTCGTAGGATTCATAATCCTCGTCGTCATCAGAGCAGCTTACCGCCACAACGGACAGCATCAACGCCGCCAACATCCACAGCACCTTTTGTTTCATCTCAATTTTAGTTTTAAGGATAATAAATGTTTATTTAATTTCTCAGGATAGAGGATTCCTAAAGGAATCATCTTCTATGTAGCCGTATAATGGAGCGGAGCGCAATTATACGGAAAATTGTTATATCAGGAAAGCCTGTTTCTGAAAGAATCGTCCTTGGTTAAGATGATTCCTGGCGGAAACATAGCTAACATCATCATTCCGTTCCGGGCAATTCGCTGCGCTCATTACTCGGCTACATAAGGGATGAATCCGTGCCGGATTCTGATGAATGCATAGCACCTTTGTTTCATAACTGTATTATTTTTAGGTTAATATTTTGCGTTTGGTGTAAGGGCGATTAATTAATTTCGACCTATGATGTAATTTGATGGTTTCGCCATAGCCTTTTAAAGATATAACTGTAACCGTTAAAATTTCCCAAATTTACTATTCCGATTGGATTTATCCTATTAAATTTAGGTATTTTTTTTGTGTTTTTAGATAAAAGTCATGAATTGCGGGGTCATCGGAGCTTCCGGATGCCATAATTCGGTGTTTTGCCCCACAAAGTGGCAACTTATAATGAAATATTTTTATAGAACCCTTTTTTGTTGTAACTTTGTAATTAATTAAATACTATAATATGGCAAGACCGATTAAAGAGACTCCTGAATTATACGGCAAGGATGCGGAGCGCTTTGAAAAACTCATTTCGCAACCACAACCTGTATCAAAAGAGGAAAAGGAGAGGGCACGAAAGGCTTATGAGGTTATGAAATCTATAAGCAAATTCCAATGGTAAGATGTATTGATGTTTTATGACCTTAAAAACTTTGAGCTATAATAATATTTTTAACGGAAAAGGGGTGAAATAGGTAGATAGAATTAATATTTTGTTGTAACTTTGTCCTGATTAAGTTACCTTACCGAAAATCAATTAAAAAATTTAGATATTCTATCAACCAGCATGGAAAAGATTAAGAAGATTCTGCTATTGGGTTCCGGAGCTTTAAAGATAGGTCAAGCCGGAGAGTTTGACTATTCCGGTTCACAGGCACTTAAAGCATGCCGCGAAGAAGGCATCTCAACAGTGTTGATTAACCCCAATATCGCCACAATCCAGACCTCGGAAGGTGTTGCCGATAAGGTTTATTTCTTGCCTATAACCCCCTACTTTGTGGAAGAGGTGATAAAGAAAGAGCGTCCCGACGGGATATTGCTTGCTTTCGGCGGACAAACCGCGCTCAACTGCGGAACTGAACTCTACCTGAACGGCACGCTCGAAAAATACGGCGTGAAAGTGCTCGGAACTTCGGTTGAGGCAATCATGATCACCGAGGACCGTGACCTCTTCGTGAAGAAGCTTGACGAGATAGACATCAAGACCCCCGTGTCGCAGGCTGTGGAGAGCATCGAGGATGCCGTGGAGGTGGCTCACCGCATAGGATTCCCGGTAATGGTGCGTTCAGGCTACGCTCTGGGCGGACTTGGTTCAGGCATATGCACCAACGACGAGGAGTTTAAGAAACACTGCGAAAGCGCGCTTGCCTATTCCAAGCAGATTCTTGTGGAAGAGTCGCTTAAGGGATGGAAAGAGATAGAATTTGAAGTGATACGTGATGCCAACGACCATTGTTTCACCGTGGTTCCCATGGAGAACTTCGACCCGCTCGGCATCCACACAGGCGAATCAATCGTGGTGGCTCCCATCGTGTCGCTTACTCCCGAGCAGATAAAGATGCTTGAGGACATAGCCACAAAGGTAGTGCGCCACATAGGCATAGTGGGCGAATGCAACATCCAGTACGCTTTCAATGCCGAAACCAACGACTACCGCATCATCGAGATAAACGCGCGATTGAGCCGTTCATCGGCGCTTGCTTCCAAGGCATCGGGCTATCCTCTCGCTTTCGTAGCCGCTAAACTTGCTTTAGGCTATACCCTTGACCAGATAGGCGAGATGGGCACTCCCAATTCAGCCTACGTGGCTCCTTCGGTGGACTACATGATTGTGAAGATTCCCCGTTGGGACTTGACTAAGTTTGTGGGAGTGGATAGGGAGATAGGCTCCTCCATGAAGTCGGTGGGTGAGATTATGTCCATCGGCAAGTCATTTGAGGAAATCATGCAGAAAGGACTCCGCATGATAGGACAGGGAATGCACGGATTTGTGGGCAACAACGACATCAAGTTTGACGACCTTGACCATGCGCTTTCCCATCCTACCGATATGCGCATATTCGCGATAGCGCAGGCGCTTGAGGAGGGCTACACCGTTGAGCGCATCGAGGAGTTGACCAAGATTGACCGCTGGTTCATCAGCCGCCTCGACAATATCGTGAAATACCAGCAGAAGCTGAAAGAATACTCCAAAATCGAGGACCTGCCTGCCGATGTGCTTGCTGAGGCAAAACGCCTGGGATTCTCCGATTTCCAGATAGCGCGCCTTGTCGAGAACCCCGGCGGAAACATGGAAGCCGAGGTGAACCGTGTGCGCAACCACCGCAAGTCGCTCGACATTCTTCCCCACATAGGACGCATCAACACCGTGGCTTCGGAATATCCTGACCTTACCAATTATCTGTACGTGTCCTACGGACTTGACAAGAACGCGATACGTTACGACATGAACGCCGGCAACAATATCGTGGTGCTTGGTTCAGGCGCTTACCGCATAGGCAGCTCCGTGGAATTTGACTGGTGCTCGGTCAATGCCGCCAATACNNATACCTGCCGCAAACTCGGCTACAAGTCGATAATGATAAACTATAACCCCGAAACGGTGTCGACTGACTATGACATGTGCGACCGCTTGTATTTCGACGAGTTGAGCTACGAACGTGTCATGGACATCATCGACCTTGAAAGTCCCCGCGGTGTGATAGTGAGTGTGGGCGGTCAGATACCCAACAACCTCGCTATGAAGCTTTACCGCTGCCATGTGCCTGTGCTCGGTACATCGCCGGTGTCGATTGACCGCGCCGAAAACCGCCATAAGTTCTCGGCTATGCTCGACCAACTCGGCATCGACCAGCCGCGCTGGAAGGAGCTTACCACCGAACACGAGATAGAAGGATTCATCCAGGAAGTGGGATTCCCGGTGCTTATCCGACCCAGCTACGTGCTATCGGGCGCGGCGATGAATGTGTGCCACGACTACGAGCAGATGCACGAGTTCCTCGCCCAGGCTGCGAAGGTGTCCAAGGAGTATCCGGTGGTGGTGTCGTCGTTCCTCCAGAACGCCAAGGAGATAGAGTTTGACGCTGTGGCGCGCAACGGCGAGATTGTGGAATACGCCATCTCGGAACATATAGAATATGCCGGTGTGCACTCGGGCGACGCTACTTTGGTGTTCCCGGCGCAGAAGATTTACATGGCTACCGCCCGCAACATCAAGCGCATCAGCGCCAAGATAGCCAAGGAGCTGAACATCTCGGGTCCGTTTAACATCCAGTACCTCGCCAAGGACAATGACGTGAAGGTGATAGAGTGCAACCTGCGCGCTTCGCGTTCGTTCCCGTTTGTGAGCAAGGTGCTCAAGCATAACTTCATCGAAACCGCCACACGCATCATGCTCGGCGAAAAGGTTGAGCCTAAGGACTCTTCGACCTTCGACATCGACTATATAGGCGTGAAGGCTTCGCAGTTCTCGTTTGCGCGACTGCACAAAGCCGACCCCGTGCTGGGAGTGGACATGTCGTCGACCGGCGAGGTGGGCTGTCTCGGCAAGGACTTTGACGAGGCATTGCTCAACGCCATGATTTCAGTGGGGCACCATGTGCCTCAGGGCGCAGTGCTCGTAAGTTCGGGCGATGTACGCGGCAAGGTGGATATGCTCGATGCCTGCCGTATGCTCTTCGAGAACGGCTATACCATCTATGCTACCGAGGGCACCGCGAAGTTCCTGAATAACAACGGTGTTACCGCCACCGCCGTAAGCTGGCCTGACGAGAAGGGCGAGAATGTGCTTGACCTTATAGCCGGTCACAAAGTTGATCTTGTGATAAATATCCCGAAGAACCACACCAAGCGCGAGTTGACCAACGGTTACCGTATACGCCGCTGGGCTATCGACCACAACATTCCGTTGCTTACCAATGCGCGTCTTGCCGGCGCTTACGTGAAGGCGTTTATCAACAAGCCCATCGACAAAATCGACATCCGCCCCTGGCAGGACTACAAATAACACCCTTCCCGGGCTTACCGGATGAACCTTTAAAGGTTTACCGGTGTCATTATCTGTTTACCGGTAAATCATGAAACAATCAGGGCTGAATCCACCATTGGGTTCAGCCCTGCCTGTTTCCATGCCATTGGTTATCCCAAGGCGACCATTTTGCTAACGTCAGCAAAATGGTTAGATAAAAATAGCGGGAGGGAAGAAATTTGCGGGGTGGGGGGTAGTTTTTTCGTGTATTTGTATTAACTTTGTCAAGATAAGCACTTTACTTGAGTTGATTATGAAAAAAATATTAGTGTATATAGTAGTTTTGCTTCCGTTCCTGTCATGTGCCGATAACACCGGATCACTGCCGGAGCAGGATGACGCGGTTCCGACAATCATATTCGACACTGACATATGCAGCAGCACCGATGATCTTATAGCTCTCCGCGCCCTTTATAATTATATGGATGAAGGAAAGTGCCGGCTTATAGGTGTGATAGTGGACCGTGAGGGGGAGCGGAATGCCGCGTGCGCCGATATATTCAATACCTTTTACGGTTATCCCGATATTCCGATAGGTCTTGTGAAGGAGGGCATCGAGAATGCTACCGTGTGGAATGACTATTCAGGAATCACGGAGTGGAAGGACAGCGACGACAATGTGCTGTTCAGCCGCACAGTGGAGGATTATTCCTCGCTTCCTGACGGTCATATTCTCTATCAGCGGCTTCTCTCATCAGCACCTGACAAGTCGGTCAGCATTGTTTCGGTGGGATTTGTGACCGCATTCGCGCAATTGCTTGAGAGCGAGACGGGGCGGCAGCTTGTAGCCGACAAGGTGAAGGCGCTTTATATGATGGGGGCTAAGTTTGTGCCCGGCGAGGGGGATTACAATTTCAGTCAGGGACCGGAATTCGCGCAGACGTTTTTCCGTCTATTCCCCGATGAGACTCCCATATATTTCTCGCCGTCGGAAGTGGGCGAGAGGATATACTATAGTTCTGACATGGTATTGGCTGATATGCGCAATACAAGCTGCAATCCATTGAAAGAAATCTACTTGCGAAGCGCGCCCGACGAGACGCAGAAGATGTGGGACGTTCTGGCGGCAATCCATGCCGTGGAAGGTGACAGTCTTTTCACTCTCTCGGAATGGGGCGATGTGACAATCGATGGAAAAGGATGCACCACATTCACGCCATCATCATCGGGCAACTGCAGGTATCAGATGCCGGGCGACGAAGAGTGGAACATCAGGATGCTTGAAAAAATCCGCGATATAGTACGGAATCCATAAAATTATATTAAATTTGTGGTTAAACCAATAATGGATAATCAATCATGAAAAAGTTTTTTGCAATGTTTTTTATGTCGGTGATGCTTTCAGCACTCACGGCATGCAGTGATAAAAAGGCTGAGAGCCATAGTGACGAATACAGTGCCACGACACAGAAGCTTGTGGCGCTGGTGGAGAGCGATTCCCGCATAAAAGACCTTCTTGTCGAGGCAATAGAGAAGGGTAAGCAGGTGAATCCCGATAAAAGCACAAATCCTGTGCAATCGCTTGAAGAGTATTATGACTTTGTGGACCGGTCGCAGCGTGAAATGCCCTGGAATGTCATCACCACGCCGGGACAGCCATCGATTTTCGGAAGAATGTATCAGGCGTTGTGCTATTGCTATTTCATAAATTGTATGCCTCTTGAATCGCTTGAAGGGGAGTCGTTGTTTACCAACTCGGTGCAGTATGTAGAGCCTTACAATAAATGGCTTGTGGACTACTGCAAAGCATGGGGCACTTTCCTCTCATCGCCGGAATCATGGAATAAGGAGTATGAGGAGCTGATGATGCAACAGGAAGAGCTTGGGATGAAAAACGGCTGGTACGAGGATGCATCCAACTGGCATTCGTTCAATGATTTCTTTTCGCGTAAACTCGCGTCGCCGTCACAGCGTCCTATAGCGTCGCCCGACGATAATTCCATAGTAGCGTCACCTGCCGACTGTGTGCCTCAGGGCGTGTGGGACATTGATGAGGCATCTTATATTGTCACCGACAGCAAAATCGCTGTCAAGTCGCGCGTTTTTGATTCCGTAAAGCAGCTTATCAGTCCTGAAAGTCCCTATTGTGAGGAGTTTGCAGGAGGTAAGTTCTATCATGCTTTCCTCAACGCCAACGACTACCATCGCTATCATTTTCCGCTGTCAGGCACTATCAAGGAATTGCGCGTGATTCCCGGCGAGGATGCCCTCGGCGGCTCAATCACATGGGAGCCTGAATTGCAGCAATATGTTGTGGACTGTTCGGTGCCCGGATGGCAGAGCATTGAGACTCGCGGTCTTGCCATAATCGAGACCGACAATTGCGGACTTGTGGCTGTGATGCCTATAGGTATGTCGCAAGTGGCATCGGTCAACTTCACTGCCGGTCTTAAAGTGGGCGACAAGGTGAAAAAAGGCGATGAACTCGGCTATTTCCTCTTTGGCGGTTCCGATTTTGTCCTTGTGTTTCAGAAGGATGCTGACTTTGCTCTCACTGCTCCCAAGGAGGGCAATGAATGGAGCCATATACTCATGGGCGAACGCCTCGGCACTGTCCGCTAAGTGACGATACGATATAAAATGAAAAAGGAGCTATCCGGAATCGATGCGGATAGCTCCTTTTATTATAAGGGATAAAACGGTTAGTCGCGTGAAGAACCGAAGAAGCGCAGAAGGTAGAGGAAGAGGTTGATGAAGTCCAGGTAAAGGCTGAGTGCGCCTATGGTGGCGAGTCGCGACACCTGGAGTCCGGAATTGTACTGTGCCATCTGCTTAATCTTCTGGGTGTCCCAGGCAGTGAGTCCTATGAAGATGAGGACACCGGCTATGGACACAATCCATTCAAGGGTGCTGTTAGCCCAGAATATGTTGATTACGCTTGCTATGATAAGCCCTATGAGAGCCATAAAGAGGAAATTGCCTATCTTGGTAAGGTCACGTTCAGTAAAGTAACCGTACACGCTCATGGCACCGAACACCGCCGAGGTGATCAGGAATGTCTTGAATATCGACACGGTGGAGTAAGCGTAGAAAATGAGCGAGAACGTGATACCGTTGATTATCGCGAAAAGGAAAAATAGCAGTGTAGCCACGGGAGAGCTTATCTTGTTGACTGCGCTTGTGATGGAAAACACCATCAGCAGTTCCACAATGAGCAATCCCCAGTAAACCCATCGATGTGAGGCAAGGAACATAGTAAGGTTGGGTACCCCTGCAAAGATAGCAGCCGCACCGGCTGTCACCAACAGTGCAAGAAACATCTTCACATATACCCTCTTCATCACTTGTGACACTCTTGTGTCAAGCGACTGGCTGTTATAAGCATCAATGTTGTAGTTGTTCATAATTGTTTAATAATGTTAGTTGTATCTTAATTATAACGTAAATTCGGGGTGAAAGTGAAACATCGGAGTGTTAAATGATGTTTACCGTCCTTAACCGGATTACATTCTTTCGGGAACTTCTATGCCCAGGAGAGCCATTCCGCTCTTCACCACACGCGCCACTTCCTCGCTGAGGGCAAGACGCATGGCACGCACGTGCTCGTCCTGCTCGTTGAGGATGGAATAATCATGGTAGAACTGGTTGTACTCCTTCACGAGGTCGTAGACATAGTTGCATATCAACGCCGGCGAGTAGCTGCGTCCTGCCTCTTCCACCACTGCAGGATAGTCGGCAAGCGACTGGATAAGGGCTATTTCCTTTTCATTTGGCACTACGGCTTCGTAGCCTTCGGGCTTGAATCCGGCATCCGCCGCCTTGCGGAGCACTGACTTGATGCGGGCGTAAGTGTACTGGATGAAGGGACCTGTGTTGCCGTTGAAGTCGATGGACTCTTTGGGGTTGAATGTCATGTTTTTGCGCGGATCCACTTTCAGGAGGAAGTACTTGAGCGCGCCCATTCCCACGATGCGGGCTATCTCGTTAGCCTCCTTTTCGGTAAAGTCGCCTTTGCCGCGTTCAGCCGACACCTCTTTTGCGCCCTGTATCATCTCGTCCATCAGGTCGTCGGCATCCACTACGGTGCCTTCGCGGCTCTTCATCTTGCCTTCGGGGAGTTCCACCATTCCGTAAGAGAAGTGCACGAGGTCTTTGCCCCACTTGAATCCAAGGCGGTCGAGGAGCAATGACAGCACCTGGAAGTGGTAGTTCTGCTCGTTGCCTACCACATATATCATCTTGTCGATGGGGAAGTCCTGATAGCGGAGCTTGGCGGTGCCTATGTCCTGGGTCATATACACCGATGTGCCGTCGCTTCGCAGGAGAAGCTTGTGGTCAAGACCGGCATCGGTGAGGTCAGCCCACACCGAGTTGTCGTCCTTGCGGTACATGATTCCCTTTTCAAGTCCTTCAAGCACTTTCTCCTTTCCTTCAAGATAAGTGTCGCTCTCGTAGTAGATTTTGTCGAATCCCACTCCGAGACGGCGGTATGTTTCGTCAAATCCGGCGTATACCCAATTGTTCATCATCTGCCACAGGCTGCGTATCTCGGGGTCCTTCTGTTCCCATCGGCGTAGCATCTCGCGGGCTTCCTGCATCAGCGGGGAGTCAGCTTCGGCTTTCTTCTTCGCGTCCTCCTCGTTCAAGCCCTCAGCCATGTATTTGGCGGTAAGCTCTTTCACTTCGGCTTTGAAATGCTTGTCGAATAATACGTAGAAATCGCCTATCAGATGGTCGCCTTTCTTGCCGGTGGATTCCGGGGTAGCGCCGTTGCCCCACTTCTGCCAGGCAAGCATTGACTTGCATATGTGGATGCCTCGGTCATTGACTATGTTGGTTTTCACCACGCGGTTGCCGCATGCCGCGAGAATCTGCGACAGGCTGTAGCCGAGCAGGTTGTTGCGCATGTGGCCGAGGTGGAGGGGCTTGTTGGTGTTGGGCGAGGAGTATTCCACCATCACGAGCGGACTGTTTTCGTCGGCTTTCTTGGTTCCGAAATCGGGAGTCTCGGCTATGTGACGGAGCATCGAGGTGAAGTAAGTAGGCTCGATGACTATGTTGAGGAATCCTTTTATCACGTTGAAACGGTTCACGGCAGGCTCATTCTCCACAAGCCAGTTGCCTATATCGGTTCCCACTGTCTCGGGAGCCTTTCGGGCTGTCTTTACCCAAGGGAACACTACGATTGTGAGATTGCCTTCAAACTCTTTTTTGGTCGTTTGCGGTACAATAGACGAAGCGTCGGCTTCTATTCCGTAAAGATCTTTGATGGCGTGTGCCACCGCTTGAGAAATAATAGCGTCAATTGACATAGTTAATATCGTTATTATAGTTTCTAACTTACAAAGTTA
>DAAL01000186.1:1245-5635 GCA_001701065.1 Bacteroidales bacterium GP4 | reverse complement strand
CTTGACCAACGCAAGTACATGAACCGCTTCGACCAGATACAGGAGCTGCTCGGTTTGACCGACAAGGAGAAGGCGCAGATACTCAGTATCAACATGGCGAACAATCCCAGCCGCCTGTATAAAGAGGTGTGGATTGGTCTCGGCGGCACACAATCGGCGGTCTATGCCACGGAGGTGTCAACCGAGGAATATCTCTGCTACACCACTGAGGAAACGGAGAAGATTCAGGTACTCAACAAGGCGAAGCAATTAGGCGGCGACACCGAAGCTGCCATCAAGATGCTCGCCAACGAGAGAAAGGAGGCGACATGAAGATACCCAAAGCGTTTCACCCGATTCTCGGAGTGCTGACAGGCTTTATCCTGTTCCTCGCCGGTATTACAGTTCTCTCCGCAGCCTTCGTGGCGACATACAAGGCTATCCAGTACGCAAAGCCATTTATCTATGACGTGATTACAAGCATAGTTAACCACCTCTCACAATGGCTACCGCTATGAAAGTCCTGTATGTCCTGTGGGCAATACTTTTTAGTCTTCTGATCGGACTGCTTGCCCTGATAACCTTCCCGCTGCTCCTGCTTTTCGTGGGAGTGAAAATAATCGGAGGCATGGCCTCTAAACTAAACTGATAATAACAATATGGAAATATCTATTCTCAGGCTTGCTCAACTTATCATGTACACACTGCCTGAAACACTTTTCATCCTCGTGATGACGCTAATCTCAATTAGTCTGATAGCACTCCTCGCATACGTCTTCATAAATTGGCGTAAATCAAAAAAACTCAGCAAGTGTCTGGTTTTTACACCAGAGCAATGGGAGCTTTTCAACAAAATGCTCTCCTCCGAGTTGGTAGAAAATCTGACAGAAAAATATTTGATTATCCCAAAAGATCTTGAAATCAGGAAGAGGCTATGCGGTACGTGGTGCAATCCGAATGACGATATTCGTTACCATATTTCCCTGCATGGCGAGGTGTATCTTATGACAGCGGAGGCAAGAATCCCTTCTCCTTTGGTTCTTAATACATATATAATAAGGAGATCCAATTCCTATCCGCTGGACCCATACATTCTCTATGCTGACGGGCAGGACTATAATACCTTGGTTTTGGGTTACAACCCGGAAAAAGATGTCATTATCATCACAGATAAAGAAGGTGAACTGGTACGACTGGAGAATTATGTGGCTCCCCCTAATCCTCCCGCTGTAAAAAAGGATGTAGACGTATGCGATGTGGTATTTGCAGAATCTGCCGTTGGTTGGGATGATCTTGATAAAATCGAAGCTCCCCTCAACATGCTGCCGGAGGAATGTTCTGCTAAACTGAGAGAAATCTATAAAAATAATCAGGAAAATGGGAAAAATGACAAAGGTTAGAATTATTCTTGTGACGGCTTTGCTGATTCTGATTTTCGGAACTGACAGAGCTTCCGCCCAGTGGACAGTCATCGACCCGTCAAACATCGCCCAAAGCATCGTAAACTCTTCAAAGTCACTCGTTCAGGAGTCAACGACGGCAACGAATATGGTCAACAACTTCAAAGAGACGGTAAAGATTTACCAACAGGCGAAGAAATATTATGACGCTCTCCAATCGGTCAACAACCTCGTCCGCGATGCCCGCAAGGTGCAGCAGACCGTCCTGATGCTCGGCGACATATCCGGTTACTATGTCAACAACTTCAAGAAGATGCTGACCGATCCCAACTTCACAAGTGCCGAGCTCTCGGCTATCGCCTCCGGCTACACCCGTATCCTCGAAGAAGCCAACGGAGTACTTGGAGATCTGAAACAGGTGGTCAATATCACGACATTAAGTATGACCGACAAAGACCGCATGGACGTGGTGGATGACTGCTACAGGGAGATGAAAAGGTTGAAAAATCTGACGGCATACTACACTAACAAGAATATCAGCGTATCATATCTACGGGCAAAAAAGAAGGCTGATACACAACGAGTCGTTAGTCTGTATGGTGACGGTTCGGAAAAATACTGGTAGTCTATGCTTTGTGCTATTGATTTCACAAACCTCCACACCATACTCCGCTCGTTGTATGATGAAATGATGCCACTATGCTCCGATATGGCGGGAGTTGCCCAGGCTATCGCCGGACTCGGGGCACTGTTCTTCGTCGCTTATAGAGTATGGCAGTCACTGGCAAGGGCTGAGCCTATTGATGTCTTTCCGCTACTTCGTCCATTTGTCATAGGGTTCTGTATCATGTTCTTTCCTACTATGGTACTCGGTACGATAAATACCGTAATGTCACCTATTGTCCAAGGCACAGCCTCTATGCTTGAAGGTCAGACATTGGACATGAAGAAGTATCGCGAGGAGAAGGACCGACTGGAATACGAGAAAATGATGAATGATCCGTCAACGGCGTATCTGGTGGATGATGCAGAATTTGACCGTCAGATTGACGAACTCGGAGTAACCGAGGTCGGCACCGCTGCCGGTATGTATATCGAGCGAGGCATATATAAAGTGAAGAAGGCTATCCAGAATTTTTTCAGAGAGTTACTGGAAATGCTTTTTCAGGCTGCTTCGCTTGCCATTGACACAATCAGGACCTTTTTTCTTATTGTATTGGCAATCCTCGGACCGATAGCTTTTGCCTTGTCTGCCTGGGATGGATTTCAGTCGACCTTGACTACGTGGATTCAACGCTACATTCAGACATATTTATGGCTCCCGGTAGCAGACCTGTTTTCTACAATTCTTGCTAAAATACAAGTTCTGATGCTCCAGAACGACATCTCGGAACTGACAAATAACCCCGCCGCAGACCTCGACAGTTCAAATACCTGCTATATCATCTTTATGATAATAGGCATCATCGGTTATTTCACAATTCCGACAGTATCCGGATGGATTATTCAGGCAGGTGGTGCGGGCAATTATAACCGTGCGGTCAATACTACTGCGATGCAAGGCGGCTCTATGGTCGGCAGTGTGGCAGGTGGAGTGGCAGGCAATGTGGCCGGCAGAGCCGGAAAACTTCTAAAATAAGCTCACTTGGAATTTAAGTCATTAAAAAACATAGAAAGTTCATTTCGCCAGTTGAGGCTGTTCGGTATAATTTTCGTGTCAATGTGTGCGGTGGTCGTATCCGTGGCTCTGATTATGGTTTTTAAATTCGCTGAAAAGCAGCGTGAGAAAATCTATGTTCTGGACAATGGCAAATCTTTGATGCTTGCCTTGTCACAGGATATGAGCCAGAACCGGCCCGCAGAAGCACGAGAGCATGTTCGTCGCTTTCACGAACTGTTCTTTACCCTGTCACCCGACAAATCTGCAATCGAGCATAATATCAACCGGGCTCTGATTCTTTCGGACAACAGTGCCTATAATTATTATTCGGACTTCGCAGAGAAAGGGTACTATAACAGAATAATTTCCGGCAATATCAATCAGGTGTGCAACGTGGATAGCGTGGTCTGCGACTTCAACAACTATCCCTATACCGCAAAGACCTACGCCAGACAGATGATTATCCGTCAAAGCAATGTCACACACCGCAGTCTGATAACTGTCTGCCGCCTGACAAACTCGTCAAGGTCTGATGACAACCCCAACGGTTTTATTATCGAGGGGTTCACAATCCTTGAAAACAAAGATATATCTACAGTCAAACGCTGATGAATTTCAAATCCTTACACCATTTTGTATGGTATACCCCCAAAGGCAGGATTTTATCACTTGTCAAATCAAAGTGTGAGTCCATTCCACCCAACCGCCGCATGAC
The DNA here is from genome assembly GCA_001701065.1 of Bacteroidales bacterium GP4. GTDB lineage: Bacteria > Bacteroidota > Bacteroidia > Bacteroidales > Muribaculaceae > Muribaculum. The sequence goes on along the minus strand of DAAL01000186.1, from coordinate 1,881 downwards.
TGTCGTGGCAATAATGTTGACAGCATTTATAATGATTGCCTTTGGCATATTCGGTCACGCCTGCTATCGTCTCGGACAGGGCAATGCGCATACTGCAATTGAGATTAAACATATTCCATCGCTTGATTTACCTGAAGGGGTTAATCATGAAATCCCCAGTATTCCAATTCCCTGAATATGACATTTGAGGAACTAAAAGCGAAGGTTAATGGCTGGTTACAACCTAAAACTGAAAAAGACCGCCAGAACCTGAAAAAATATGCCATAGTATTCCCTGCGATGTTCCTGTCCTTTTTGGTCGCGCTTTGGCTTATCTTCGGCGGTTCTTTTTCAAAAGAAGAAACTGATACCAGCAAAGCTAACATGGAACTGCCCGACGGCGATAATCAGGAGATTGAAGGCAACAAGCTCAAGGCGATTGAAGAACAGGCAATTCTTGACGAAAAAGCGAGACGCGACAGTGTGGCTGTCTCTTACGCTGAAACAGTAGATACAATCGCCTCGCCCTCTCCGTCCATTGAGCCAGATCCAATTGAAACCTCTGCCCAAGCATATCAGGAGGCGCAAGCATCGCTACAGGATTTTTATGTTCCTGACTACAGCCAGTCATCTCAGGTGGCGGAGTTGCAGGCACGG
>DAAL01000186.1:0-1084 GCA_001701065.1 Bacteroidales bacterium GP4 | reverse complement strand
ATGCCCGTCAATCAGGTAAACCGCAATGTTGTATCTTCTCTCAGTGCCTCGACCGATAATGCGCGCTCTTTCTCTACCGCCGTTGGCACCAAGCGCACAAATTTCAAGAATACTATTTCAGCCTGTATCGCCACTGACCAGTCGGTTACCGACGGGCAGAGCGTGAGGCTCCGGACACTCGAACCGATGTGGATTGGCAACTCTCTGTTGCCGAAGAACACAAGCATCGTGGGAGTGGCCCGGCTTCAGGGTGAGCGTCTTGAAATCAAGATTGAGAATGTTGAGGCTCTCGGCTGCATCATGGGGGTTGACCTCTCGGTCTATGACTCCGACGGTCAGGAGGGCATCAATATTCCGAACTCTATGGAGAGCGATGCGCTCCATGAAATCGGTGCCAACATAGGCAGCACGATGGGCAGTTCCATCAACCTGACAACCAATGCAGGTGCACAGCTTGTCTCCGATGTGGGCAAAGGACTTATCAACGGTGTGAGCCAGTATCTTAACAAGAAACTGCGCACTGTGAAAGTCCATCTTAAATCCGGCTATAAAATCATGCTCAAGCAAAACGAGCAGTAACAATCCAAAACACCCAACAACGAATGAAAACAATCACAAAATTCTTTGTTGCGGCAGTGGCACTCCTCGGAGTGGCCACCGCTACCAACGCCAAAAATCCCGATAACACCAATAACAACGTGTCTTCTGACACTGAACAGGTAGCCGAACACGACATGAACGTGTACGGTGCAAACTACACCGACGGCGACAAGTTCGACGGTCTGACCCGCAAGGTCGGCTTCGACCGCATGATCCCGCCTCACGCGCTGGAGGTCTGCTACAACAAGACAACTCACATCATCTTCCCGGCTGAAATCACGTATGTCGATTTGGGAAACGAAAACCTTGTGGCCGGTCTCGCCGACGGTGCGAAGAACGTACTGCGTGTAAAGTCCGCCTTCAAGTCATTCAAGCAGGAGACTAATCTCTCGGTTATCACTAATGATGGAAGCTATTACACGTTCAACGTCAAATTTGCCAAAGAGCCTCTGCTTCTGAGCATTGAGATGACCGACTTTCTCCA
>DAAL01000044.1 GCA_001701065.1 Bacteroidales bacterium GP4 | reverse complement strand
GCCACGCTCCGCTCTCCGGGCTTGTCTGATTGCCCTTCATACCGCATCCCCTGTGATGCCTATGAAAATCCGGATCGCTCCGCCTAAAACGGTTGACGAAAGGGATATAATCACAAAACTAAAAAACATCTCTTATGGATTACAAAGAAGCACATGACATCATCGTCCACAATTCTGGCAATTATTCAGTAACCACCGCAGGCGGCAATAAGTCTATGAGACTTTTCATATCTACAGAGGGAGATATATGCCAGTTCGCCCCACGCTCACGAAGACGCGGATACAGTGTGCCACTCTCAGAAATAGAGTTATGGATTGACATTCAGAAGCAAGACCGAGGAAAATCTCGTACCAACATCGTTGAGAAATTCAAAAAGTACGCATCACGGGCAAGTTTCACATCACCGTTTATCCGCAAATGCCTTTCGGCAGACCCCGAAAAGTGTTGCTATGAAAACGGACTGACCACAGGAACACGCATAGACGGAGAAATTATTTCGCTCAAAGCGGTGGAACGCCATGCTCCGTATAATGTGGCAGAGTTCCGAAAGGCACTTGCAGAGAGACGCAGTTACCGTTCCGGGACATTCAGTTTCCGTGGGTATGACGGCTCGCTGTGGATAGAGGTTGCGGACAAGGACACCTCATATCTGAAAAAAGGCGATGTGTCTGCAGGATTGAGTAAAGAATATCGGGGCTGCGGCAACGGCTACTACTATATGCTAATTGACGATGAGCATTTTATCGGAACTGATATAGACTGAACCAGACCACATACTTGACAATCCTATATTGATACTATCACCCTGTACTTGAAGCATCAGGTATCGGGTGGTAGCTTGTCCAGGTATTCCATTTATATACGACGGTATTATTGAGATATGATAATCATTTTATTTCCCTGTTATAGCTTTCACCCACCCATCGGCCGCAAAGAAACGCCATAGCAAGAGAGATGGCACAAGGCTGAAGCTTTGCACCGTCTCACACGCTTCCGGCTCGGTCATTGCCGACACCGGCTTGTACGGCACGCTTGTTCTATGTCTCAGGCCGAAGGCTTGTGACATACGCAAACTATGTCGTAAAGCCCGTGTCCTTGTGGCATGACCGCCTTATGCGACCCCAACCCATCCGATCCTTTTTACCCTTTTTTATTTTTTGAAGGTTTCCTCTTTTCTGCTGCGTGGTCTCCCGGTTTTACATGAATATTCTATCTCAGCCGTGTCCGGAGCATCCGTTTTCTTCGGCAAAGTTTGGATGCGGCAGNNCATAGAACAAGCGTGCCGTACAAGCCCACGCTCCGCTATCCGGGCTTGTCTAATTGCCATTCGTGCCGCCTCCCTTGTAATGCCTTGAAAAACTGGATTGCACCGTCCGAAACGGCCCGAAGAAAGGGAAAAGAAGCAATCCACTAAACTAAAAACGATATGTACGACACAGAGACACATGACACGGACTTCAGTGAGTATGGCCGACAGTGCGAACTCCTGACACCTTGGAGAGGCTACCATCGAGGAACCATCGTAGGGCGCAACGGCTACCGCTTCATCATAGAATTTAGCAGTGGAGCGAGAATAGAACTCTATGACGATGAAATAGAATTTGACTGAACCTAAACAAGTTTTTTCAAAAATAAAAAAGTTATGACTAAGACAAACAAAACCAAAAGGAACAAGAAATCAGTAGAGCGCATCCCCACTTACGCACTCCCTTATCTTGTAAACGGAGACGCTACAGGTCTCAAAGCCGAGGATAAAGAAATCATCGACGAGGCTTACCGCAGACACGGCATCGAGGTTGTTGTACCAATCACAGACAGCGTAGAGGGAAGCCCACAGCCTTATTTCAGCAGTTCCCCGATGTTCGGGAAACCTACAGAGGTAGAGGATTGCATCGTAATTATGTCACAAAAGGCATAGCATCATAAACAGACAACAACGGTTAAATATATGGCTTACAATAAATCAAATGCTCTTTCTGCCAATATAAAGGCGATTGAGACGGCAATGAAGCTACAAATAAGCGGTGAGAAACCCAATCAGGAAGAAAAAGACCTCATGACCTGCTTTTCAGGTTTTGGAGGTATCAAGGACGTGCTTAAAATAGGCACTGACAACCCTATGTCCGATGAAACGTCTGCACAGTTGCAGAAACTTCAGCGGATAATAGCTGAATATCCCGGCTTTTCAGACGATACAATGTATAGCCACGCCATAGACAGCATAAAATCTTCGGTATTGACAGCATTTTACACTCCGACATTCATAATAGAGGCAATCGCAAAGGAGATACAAAGTCTGTTCCGTAAGCATTCCCTTACCATGCGGTCATTCCTTGAGCCGAGCGCAGGTATAGGCGGTTTTCTACCTGTAGCGATGAATGACACCGCCACCTATGCAATAGAGAAAGACCCTATCACAGGACTTGTGCTGTCAAAACTCCATGATGATACAAATGTGACGATAGACGGCTACGAGACAATCAGCGGACAGGATTTGCCGCACAAGTCGTTTGATGTAATTGCGTCGAACATACCGTTTGGCAATTTCAGCGTCTTTGATGCGGATTTGTGGAAACGTGGGGGCATATACGATAAAGCAACCAAGACAATACACAATTACTTTTTTGTCAAGTCAATGGAACTGCTTAACGAGGGCGGACTACTTGTATTCATCACTTCAAGAGGCGTGGCTGACACACCTGGCAATAAGTTCGTGCGTGAATACCTTGTAAGTCATGCAGATCTTATCACAGCTTTGCGGCTACCCGACAATCTTTTCATGGAGACCGGAGGCATCGAGGTAGGTAGTGATCTGTTGATTTTCCAAAAGCATACAGGAAAGGTTCTGCAGTCTCACCGTGAAAAACTATTTATCCAGTCCTCTAAAGAGACTTTCAATAACGGAGAGACCACCGAGCCAATCAACAGGCTTTTCACTATGCCTAACACTGCCCTTGCCACAGGCAGCAGCATAGGCATGAACCAATACGGAAAATATGTGCGTAAGTACCGCTGGAACAACGGCACTGAAAGCATGGGGCAATATCTCTCCGCTATCCTCAAATCAGACTTTGACCGTTATTTCCGTAAATCTCTTTTTTTAGAGGGTAAGATCTCTGAACCCTTTGCCGTCTCATTGTTCGGTGATGCGGAAGAAACACGAACAGACAAGGGGCGACGTGCCTATACCGGTCAGATGACGGAATGGCTCAAAGAGGGTGCGCTTGTCATCATGGACGGTCAGACAGGCACGTTAAAAGTGCGCAAGTCCAAACATTATAATGATGTGGCGGTGGATTTCGAACCCATGCCGGAGGACGGAGTGAACACGGAACGAGC
>DAAL01000160.1 GCA_001701065.1 Bacteroidales bacterium GP4 | reverse complement strand
GCCCGGGTGTCCTTGTTTATACCCATTCCATCATGAAGTCAGTACCGGTAAGTTCAGTTATCGAACGAGCTCGTTCGATTTTTATAAATCAATGGAAATAAATAAGGAGATTGCTGAATCACATATAGAATTCAGCAATCTCCTATAATATTAGATTAAGAAAGCGTTCTATTTATTATCAGATACCGTAATTAGAACGTTTCCATGAGGAAAAAGATTAACGGTTTCCTATTATTTAACAATTATTTGTTAAGCTTTGTATTGTGCTACGAATCCTTTGTTTGCCCATTTGAAGCTATTCCAGCGATTCACAAAAATAACACCTCGTGTAAGTTCATCAAGTGCAATCATTGCCCACAGAGCGGCAATGCCAAGTCCGAAATACACACCAAGCATATATCCGCCAAATACCTGGATGGTCCACATTGCTACAAGTCCTACATAGAACGGGAAATTTACATCGCCGGTAGAGCGAAGTGCGTTTGTCGCAAATATATTGATGGAACGTCCCACTTCCACAAGAACATCAATCCACAGAATCATGGAAGCAATTTTTATAATTTCTAAATCGGAAGTAAGGACCGACATAATCACATGACCTGACAATGCGATGACAAGCGAGAGCAAAACTGTGATGATAAGCGACCATTTCAGCACAAAACGTCCAAGCAGATATGCGCCTTGTTCCTTTCCCTTGCCAATAAGGTGTCCTATGGTTATCGCCCCTCCCTGTGAGATGGCTATGCAAAAGATGTAACCGAACATAACCGTGTTCACCACATAAGTCCTTGCGGCTAGAGCCTCCATCCCGAGCAATGTGATCATCATGGTCATCACCACTTGCGCGGAACTGTAACTGAACATCTCGCCTGCCGACGGAATGCCTACTTTAAGAAGATTCATCAGTTCCCTTACAGGGAAACGGCGGAATATGTACCATGGGAAATGAGTCACTACTGTGCGGAAAAGGATGGCGCACATGAGCACCATCGCTATCACACGGCATATGACTGTGGATATAGCGGCTCCTTTTACTCCTAAAGCGGGGAATCCGAAGTGACCGAAAATCAGTGAATAGTTACCGAAGATGTTAAACACATTGACTATGGCTATCACTATCATGGGATAATAAGCCATGTTGGATGCTCGAAGAGTAGCTGACGCTGTCATGAAAATGGCTTGGACAAATGCGAACATCGCCACAAAATCAAGATACACGATTCCTATCGAGAGAAGTTCTCCCGTAAGCCCCATCATGGACAGAATGCTATGGGAGAAAAAGTAAAGTAATGAACTCATGAGAAGTCCCACAACGAGATTCACTACTAACGACACTCCCACAAGTCTTATTATCCGGTCGTGAAGTCTCGCTCCGAGATACTGGCTCACCAATACCGATGTTCCGATATTTATGACCTCAAACACGAGGAAACACAGTGTCATCACTTGGTTCACAACACCCACGGCGGCTACCGAAGCGTCACTGTAACGTGACAGCATGAGAGTGTCCACCGCTCCTAAAGTCATGATTAGGAGAGTTTCAATGAATATTGGAATCGTAAGATTGGCAAGCTGACGCTTAAGCCCGATGCCGGGTTGCTTGCTCCAAGAAAATAAGTTTTTTAATAGAACCACACCCATTACAATCAATAAAAAAGTGGACTTCCACCAAAGGAAATCCACTGCAAAGTTAAGAATTTTAATCGATATAGAGGTGCCTTAATAAGTTTAATGTGATGATATTACTCTTTTTACTGATTTTGAGCCTTGTTTTAGGATGTAAACACCATTATGCAGATTATCGAGATTGTCGCCAACATATCTGCCTGATAAATCAAACACGCGGTATGGCAATAATTCATCGATGTCGTCGGACATGATTTCATCAATTCCGGTAGACACTTGTTCCACGATGGACTCAATTTCAATGCGAGTGCACAGCGGCATAGTCAAATCCAGAATTTCACCGGGCATGGTTTCTTCTGTTGATTTATTGCCGGTGTACACTTTTACTTTCCATCCTGTGACTTTATATTCGTCATTGCTACCTTTCGATTCTATGGTCAGTTTTCTGCCGGGATAAAATTTCCCGTCGAAGTAAGGCGAGTTCAGTTTCACACCGTTTATTATCAGCTTACGTCCCTCTTTGCCGCCTTTGTCCACTCTCATCGGTACCGGGGTTGCAAGTTTATAAAACTGTGCTATCTGATTGTAGAAATATGCAGGACGGTTTGTCACCCATTTCTTTCCCCATGCCACTTCATCTTTATAATTTGGCCACCATGGATTTATTCCTTGACGATGGTAAGTGTATTCGTAGCTGATTTCGTCATAACGTTTGTCTATAAGCTTATGGATTGTGCGTTCATTGAGGAAGTCGCCCATGTAGATTGCAGCCCGGTCCACAAACATGTCGAAGAATTCCGGAGTCTGCATCAATCGGCGGAAAAGTCGGGTGTGGTCAGCACCGTTAGCCCAGTTGCAGTTGCCGTTATCATATCCCGGAGTATTCAGCCATGCAATTGTGTTGTAATTATAAGGTGTGTTGTACAGTCCCATTCCGAAATCGGTGTCCTTGGCTATCCAACGCCATTTTCCGCCTTCAGCCCTCGGTCGCCACATGACGATATTGTTGCCCGGGAAATCCTTGTTGTCAAAGAACAGATCCATGATCATCAGATTACAGAACTCTTCAGTGTCCATCCATTCACAAAATTCATTGTAGGTGTGACCGGTTGCGGAATAGAAATCCTTAAATGCGTTGTAATTGTCCCATGTGCCTTCTTTCAATTCCCACCAGTTCTCAATCAGGTCAATATCCTCTTCTCCGTCATAAAAGGTATAAATGTGGTCCTCATTACTTCGCGGACGGATGTTAAGCATTCCCACATACTTTCCGTTGAGCATGAAGATTACAGGTCGTGACGGCTGCCAGTCTATGTCAGAGTGCAGCCCCATTGTCTGCTGTATTATAGCGTCGCGCATGTACATATAGTCGAAGTCGTTTCCTGAATTTCTCATCTCAAACGACTTGAATTCATCGAATCCCGGTATTTGGTCGGAGAAAAACTCGTTGTTGAATCGTTTGGTGCCGAAACGCTTGTTGGCGTACACTGCCAAGGACTTCAACTGATTGCCTCGTGTCGCTCCGCCTTTCACGCGGGTTTCACACAGTTGGTTTATGACGCTTTCAGAGCCGGGATTTTCAAAATATTCGATATTCACCGGTCGCCGCCAGTCATATTCATAGTTGGGTGTGGAAGGAGTATAAGTGCCTTGCACATATATGCCTTTTTTGTCGTCATAAAAATATTTCTCGTCAGTGACCATTGACACTATGGGCAGAGTGACTTCACGAGGGAAGAATATATAAGAATGTGTAGTTGACCGAGGCGAAAGGTAACCGTTGCACACCAGCTTTGCTCTTACCACAGTAGTTTTGTCGATGTTGATAGGTTTTTTGTACTCCATGGAGTAGCCGTCAGGTTCAAGACCGTTAGTGGTGTATATAATTTTAGTGCCTGCGGGCGATTCATCCGGGACTTTGAGTTCAAGGGTTTTGGCTTGAGCCATTATCTGACCCTTTATGCTGAATTCCGGTTCGTCAAGGATATCTTTGCAAGTCTTGCCGCAGTTGGATTTGCCCGGGGTAGGAGTATATTGATAGCCCCATTTGTCGGCTCCGTCAGTTTCTCTTCCGTAAGCGATGTTAGGAGCGGGCTGTTTCTTCCAATTTTCAATTTTGTCCACAATCTTGTCATTGTTGAACAGATAGACGGCTCCGCCTTTGCCTGAGTCAAGACGAAAATCGGTGTGCATCCCTCGACCTTCCTTGTCGCAGTATATAATCACATATTCTCCCGGTTTCACAACCTTTGAGGGAAGACGATACGCCTTCGAGGGCTTTTCGGAATCACCGAGCCTGTAAACGCTCAACTGATAAGAATTATTCGTGGGATTATAGATTTCCACCCATGAATCGGGAAATTCATTAAGGTCATCCATTATGCAATCAATATTGGACTGCATAATCTCATTTATCACAAGTTGTCCATTCGCCGCCAATGGGAAGAATAGCGCCAACGACGCTAATTTCAAGGCAAAATTACTACGCATTACAAAGTTAAGTTTAGTTGTTTTTCAAAGTTACTGATTATTTGTCAATTATATCGCATTTTATCTATTTTTATTTTGGATATTTGTGTGAAAAGTTTCCGTTGAAAACTGACGTTGTTGTTTTTATTGCAAGATTCCATTAAATGCGCTCAAAAAAATGCTAAAAATAATTTGGATAATTAATAAAAACGCCGTAACTTTGCACTCGCAAACCAAAAGATGGCTCCTTAGCTCAACTGAATAGAGCATCTGACTACGGATCAGAAGGTT
>DAAL01000090.1:2336-4940 GCA_001701065.1 Bacteroidales bacterium GP4 | reverse complement strand
TAGTTGAACTGGTTTATGTCACGGAGGTAAACGGTGTTATTGGCATAGCCGTCAATGTAGTACCCGTTGTTGACGAGGTAGTTTAGCGAGATGTTGAGCGCAGTGCCGAATGTCACGCCGAGTATTGCGGCGATATTAGGCGCATGAGGACGGGGACGCCAGTGGTGAGGGGGCACGGGCGGACGCCAAGGATGAGCGACGGGACGATGAGGACGCATGGGGGGCGCACCGAATCCGTGATGGTTGCCTCCGAAATGCCAGTTATTGCCGGGACGGTGATTACCGTTGCCCCAGTTATGGTTACCGCCAGGACGGTCATTGGATAGGTTTGGCAATGATGATTCCTNNTTGCCGCCGGGACGGTCATTGGGACGATGATTGCCATTACCCCAATTGTGGTTAGGCTTGTTATTGGGATGGTTGTTCACGCCGTGGTCAGGCTTATTGTGGTTGCCGCCGGGACGGTTATTTACACCCTGGTTGCCGCCGGGACGATTGCTCGGGCGGTTGGATGGACGGTTGTTGACACCGTTGTTTTTATTTCGGTTATTGCGGTTGCCCGTAGTCACTTGGTGAGTTTCGTCTTTTTTCCCATTGTGAGAGTTTCTTCCTTGAGCATCCACTTGAGGAATCATCATTGCCAAACCTATCAAGGCAAGTGATAATGTAGTCATGAGTCGTTTCATATTCTCTCGTTTTAAAATGATATTTAATAGATAAGACACAGACGGCGGAAAAAGTTTAACAATGTGGCATGAAAATGATAGTTAAATAATACAAAATGCCACGGAGGGGGAAATTATTTGCGGGAACGGCATAAAATGCGTAAATTTACGGTCATAATTAATCTTACTAAGGCATGAATCATTATCACAAGGGCGTGAGCCACTTTATAGCGGGACTGCTGCTTGCCGGAACCGCATTTATAGCCGACGCTGACGAGCTGATGCTTTTCGACTTCGAGAACTACAATACAGGCGACGTAATCCCAATGCGCGACTACTACAGCGAGGACGGCACCACCGCCTCAAAAGCCGAGATAACCGCCGACCCCACGGGGCAACCGGGGAAGGTGCTTCACATCAAGAACGCCAGCTGGAACACCCTCGCGGAGCTTACACTCGACGGTATCACCGCCGATGAAGTGAGCCAATACAGTGTGATAGCCTTTGACCTCTACCGTCTTCCGGGGCAGAACGACAACCATTGGTACCAGTTCCGCTGCGGCATAGGGGATGAATTCATGCACAATGTGGACAACGAATTTCTCCATCAGGGCGACTTGCGGACATGGGTGAGCCGCACCTATGCCATCAATCCGGTCAACACCGACAGCGACAAGTTCTATATAGGCTACAACAGCGACCACATAGAATGCTATATCGACAATGTGAGGCTCATATCGCTCGATGGCACTTACGACATAGATAATCCTGAGGAAACCCTACGCTACCATGCCGACAAATGCGGGCTGGGAGTGGGATGCGCTGTGCCGGTGTGGTCAATTCCGGTGGATAACGACCGGGATAAGAAGACCAAAACCATCTATAAAAACTTCAACACGGTGGTTGCCGAGAACGAGATGAAAGCGGAGTATCTTCAGCCGAGCCGAGGGAACTTCGACTTCTACCACGCTGACCGCCTGGTGAAGATGGCGGAACGCCACGGCATGGACGTGCGCGGCCATACACTGGTGTGGCATTCGCAGACGCTCAAATGGGTAAGCTCCGACGGGTATAAGAACGACGGCAACAACGGCAAGGGCTACAACCGCGAGGAACTGCTGCAGATAATGAAGGAGCACATCACCACGGTCATGACCCACTTCAAGGGGAAAGTGAAGGAATGGGATGTTGTGAACGAGTGCCTTGACGACAACCAAAACATAGTGCAGTCACAACCCACGAAATACAATCTGCGCCGCTCAGTGTGGTACAATGTCATAGGCGAGGACTATCTTGACTCGGCATTCACCTATGCCCACCGCGCCGACCCCGAAGCAATCCTTTACATCAACGACTACGGAGCCGACTGCATGAACGGATGGAGCTATCAGAAGTCGCAAGCCTACTATAACCTTGTGAAAAGGCTGCTAAAGAGCAACATACCCATTCAGGGCGTAGGGTTCCAATGCCATCTCGACGTGGGGCTTGACGCTGGCGGAATAGAAAAGAACCTCGAACGCTATGCCGCATTGGGCGTGGTGTGCAGCATCACTGAGCTTGACATATGCGTGGGCGATGAAAACAGCACCAACGATTTCATTCGTCAAGGGGAGGATTACCGCTCACTACTCAAAATAGCGCTAAAGCATGACCACGTGAAGAACTTCATGGTGTGGGGACTTACCGACGACGCTTCATGGCGCGGCAAATCGCCCCTTCTGTTCAAAAAGGATCTTACGCCGAAGTACGCTTTCTTCGCGCTGCGCAACACTCTGGAATCGTGGGCTAAAGACCACACAACCGGAATTGACGACATCGTGACCGACCAGCCCACGGAATTGTCGCCCTATGTGGACGTGTACGACATCACTGGACGGCTTGTGAAGCACCACATGGAGCGCAGCCTTATCAACAGTCTTGAACCGGGACTTTACATCGT
>DAAL01000090.1:0-2277 GCA_001701065.1 Bacteroidales bacterium GP4 | reverse complement strand
GGACATCAATATTATTTTTAATAAAATTTTTAGATAATTTTAGATTATTGGTGGAATTGTCGTAACTTTGCGATAGAAATCGTTAACCCCTCTTTCAAACAGTTAATGAATTATACATTATTCGATTTTCTCGCCCTTTTAGGGTCAGTGGGTCTTTTCCTCTACGGAATGAAAGTGATGAGTGAAGGACTCCAAAAAGCCGCCGGCGACCGCCTGCGCAATATCCTTTCTGTAATGACCCGAAACCGGTTTACCGGAATGCTGACCGGATTTGCCATCACGGCATTGATTCAGAGCTCGTCAGCCTCGACGGTAATGGTGGTAAGTTTTGTGAACGCCGGCTTGATGACCCTGGCGCAGTCCATGGCTGTAATCTTCGGAGCCAATGTGGGAACTACGTTCACGGCGTGGATAATCGCACTGTTCGGGTTCAAGATGGACACTTCGGTGTTTATTCTGCCCATAATAGCGGTGGCGGTTCCGCTTCTTTTCTCCAACAAGAGCCGCACCAAGTCCATGGGCGAATTTTTAGTGGGATTCGCGTTCCTGTTCATGGGACTCAACATGATAAGCGACTATGTGCCTGACCTTCAGAGCAATCCTGACATGTTTGCCTTCCTGGAGCGTTATGCTTCGATGGGGTATGCGTCGGTGCTTCTGTTCATGCTTGTGGGCATCATCATCACCGCTGTCATCCAGTCGTCGGCGGCGACATTCGCCATAGTGCTTATTATGAGCGCAAAGGGCTGGATATCGTTTGACCTTGCGTGCGCGGTGGTATTAGGAAGCAACTTAGGAACCACCATCACCCCGCTGCTTGCGTCAATGAGCGGTAACGTAGCCGCAAAACGCACGGCAATGGGTCACCTACTGTTCAACTTTTTCGGAATCGTGTGGACGCTGTGCGTGTTTTACCCTTTCGTCAACCTCAATGTGTGGCTCACCGAAGCTTTAGGGCAGAGCAATCCGGAGCAACTGTTCACCTTCGTGAACGAGCTTGAAGCCACTCAGCCTGAAATCTACAACAAGATATTTGACAACAGTCTTCCGGCAGGTCACGACGTGATGCGTCAACTGGCATCGCTCCAGTTCAGCGTGTCGTTCGGTCTGTCATTGTTCCACACGGTGTTTAACCTCATTAACCTTGCCATCATGATATGGCTGACCGGGTTCTACGTGAAAGTGGTGGAAAAACTCATCCCCGCCAAGAACAAGGAGGACGAGGAATTCCAACTCAAGTTTATCTCGGGCGGCTTGCTCAGCGCGTCGGAACTTAACATCACCCAAGCCGAAAAGGAAATGGCAGTGTACGCCGAACGTGTGCAGCGCATGATAGACATGGCGGAAACCCTTGTCCACACCAAGGACCGCAGCGAGGACTTCTCGAAGGGATTCTCGCGGCTTGAGAAATACGAGGAGATATCGGACCGCATGGAAATAGAGATAGCCAACTATCTGAACCGATGTGCCGAAGGACGACTGTCCAATGCCGGTAAGATGCACATAGCCGCGCTGCTTAACATGGTGAGCGAGATAGAATCAATAGCCGACTGCTGCTACGGATGCGCCAAAATCTTGATACGCAAGCAGGAAAGCAATGTCACCTTTGACGACATGATATACCAGAATATCGACACGATGTTCCGGTACGTCAAAGAGGCGATGAGCGACATGATGATACTTATAAGCGACGTGGAAAAGGTGCGCGAAGCAAATATAATCAGGTCGTACAACAAGGAAAGGGAAATCAACAATCTCCGCAACCAGCTCCGCGCAAGCAATGTGGAGAATATCAACAACCGGGTGTACGAATACCAAGCCGGCATCTACTACATGGATATCATCAACGATCTCGAAAAGATGGGAGACTATATCATCAATGTGGTGGACACCGTGCGTGACCATTTCCACCGAAACGTAGCCTAAGCGAAAGACCACGGAGATGCTTCCCACATGCTATATAGCGGGACGTAACGAAGCCGGTTGCGACGAAGCCGGGAGGGGATGCCTTGCCGGAGGGGTTTATGCCGCTGCCGTGATTTTGCCCGATGATTTCCACCATGAATGGCTCAACGACTCGAAGCAGTTGAGCGAATCACGACGCGACAAGTTGCGTCCTGTCATAGAAAGCAATGCCGTGGCGTGGGGAGTGGGCATATGCAGCCCCGAAGAGATAGACCGGATGAACATACTGCGCGCGTCGATAGAAGCGATGCACCGCGCCCTTGACGCTTTGGGGGTGACTCCGGGAGCCGTGATTGTTGACGGCAACCGCTT